>JBEEFT010000177.1:0-16250 GCA_041166225.1 Actinomycetota bacterium
ACGACCGTGATCGCCAAGACCACCGGCTACCTCGCCGGTTCGATCAAGCAAGGCGGAACGTTCTACGTGTACGCCAACATCAACGACGCGACGAGCGGCGTCGGTACGGTCACCGCGGACATCAGCAGCCTTGTCGCCTCAGGTGGGTCCGTCCCGTTAAGCGCGGGCTCGTTCTCGGTCGAAGGTGTGAGTTACAACTATCGCAGTTCGAGCCAAACGGCCAAGAGCCTGCTCAGTACCGGGTCGTACTCGATTACGTCGACCGACGAGCACGGCAACACCGCAACTAGTAGCGCGTTGCCGGTCACGATCGACAACACCGCACCCTTCGCGTCGGATGTCCAAACCACGAACGTGGCGGGCGGCACCAACGGCAAGGCCGAATTGGGCGACACCATCACATTCACGTACAGCGAGCCGATCGACCCGACGTCGATCGTGTCGACGTGGACCACCGGGACGTCCAATGTCGTCGTCCACCTGATCGACGGTGGCTGCCTCGTCGGGCTCTGCCATCCCGACACGGTCGAGATTTGGGACGCCGCTAATTCCGGTCCGTTGCCGTTGGGCTCCGTGAACCTCAACACCGGTGGCTATAACGGCGCCATCGTGCTTTCGCTCTCTCAGAATCCCGACATCACTTTCGGGGCGACCGGCACGGCGTCGACCATGGTGCGCTCGGGCAATTCGATCACCGTCACGCTCGGCACTGCGAGCAGCACAGCCCACACCTCAGTCGTCGCGGCCAACATGCAATGGACACCGTCGACCAGCGCTTACGACGCCGCCGGAAACGGGACCAATGCCACGACACCCGCGACCGAGTCGGGATCAACGGCCGACAACGAGTTCTAGCGCGACCGTGTGCAGGGGGGCGCCCTGCAAGGCGTAGGGTTTTGCGCATGTTTCGCCGCCTGTTTTGGTTCGGTTTGGGCGCAGCCTCTGGCTACTTCGTCACAACACGCGTGCAACAGGCGGCGAAGGCGGCCGACCGTCTGCGTCCCGCGCGCATGCGCGAAGACCTCTTAGGCACGGTGAAGTCGGCGGCGTCGCAGGTGCGTGACGCGGTGAAGGATCTCGCCTCCGACGGCGTAACGGCGCGGGAGTCCGGGCTGTCGCGCACCAACGGCGCCGCGTAATCATTCGGGGGCCGCACCGGGTCATCCCGTAGATTGGGTCTCGCCATGGACTCGAATTCGCTGCGTCGCGCTTTCACCGACTTTTTCGTCGAACGCGGCCACACGGCAATTCCGTCTTCGGGTCTGGTGCCGCATCACCCCACCGCTCCGCTGTTCACGAACGCGGGCATGAACCAGATGGTGCCGTACTTCCTCGGTGAGGAGCCGGCGCCGTGGCCCCGTGCCGTGTCGGTACAGAAGTGCATCCGAACCGCCGACATCGACATCATCGGCACCACGTCGCGGCACTGCACGTTCTTCGAGATGCTCGGGAACTTCTCGATCGGGGACTACTTCAAGGAAGACGCCATCCGCTTCGCGTGGGATCTCGCGACCCACCTCGGCTACGACGGCGACCGCATCTGGGCCACCGTGCATACAAACGACGACGTTTCCGAGGCGGCGTGGCACGAAGTCGCCGGACTGCCGATGGATCGAATTCAACGGCTGGGCGACGAAGAAAACTTTTGGGAAATGCAAAAGGGCGGGACGGGACCCTGCGGACCCAACTCGGAAATCTTTCTCGACCGCGGGCCTGAGTGGGGTCCCGACGGCGGTCCCGCCGTCGACGTAGCCGGCGAGCGTTACCTCGAGTTCTGGAACCTCGTGTTCATTCAATACAACCGGTTGCCCGACGGATCACTCGAAGACCTGCCGGCGCAGAACGTCGACACCGGCGCGGGGTTCGAGCGCAACCTGTGTCTGCTCACCGGCATCGACTCGGTCTTCGAGACCGACGTGATGCGCCCGATCCTGGCGATGGCCGAATCGGTCACGGGCAAGACGTACGGCCGCGACGAACGCACCGACGTCAGCTTGCGGGTCATGGCCGATCACGCCCGCGCTTCGGCGTTCCTGGTCAACGACGGAGTGCCGCCGAGCAACGACGAGCGGGGCTACGTCGTGCGTCGCCTGATCCGTCGCGTCGCCCGTCACGCCTACTCGCTCGGTGTGCACAAGTCGATCACGCCGCAACTCGTAGACGCCGTGATGGAGACGATGGGTGACGGCTACCCCGAACTCGTGCGCAACCGCGACGCGATCGTCGGCACGATCGCGCGCGAAGAGGAGCGGTTCCTCACGTCGCTCCGCAACGGCATGACCATTCTCGAAGACGAAATCGCAACCGGCAAGGTCAGCGGCGCCGTTGCCTTCTCACTGCACGACACCTTCGGCTTCCCGATCGAAGTCACCGAGGAAGTGGTAGCCGAGCGCGGCGTCGAACTGGATCGCGCCGGCTTCGACGAGCGGATGGCCGAGCAACGCCAGCGGGCCAAGGCCGGGCGCAAGGTCGTGTCAGCCGACGCCAACGATCTCACCGCCTACCGGTCGATCGTCGACGCGCACGGCCGCACCGCGTTCACCGGTTATGACGAAGACGAGTCGGGCGCCGAGATTGTGGCGATCCTCGACCGGCCTGATGGCGCGCTTGAGGTATTCCTCGACCGCACGCCGTTCTACGCCGAAGGCGGTGGACAGGTCGGCGACACCGGCACGATTACCACGTCGACGGGCGCACTTGAGGTCCAAGACACCACTGCGCCGTTGCCCGGGTTGCATCGCCACATCGCCCGCGTCACCGACGGCGACGTGTCGATCGGTCAGCAAGCGATCGCGGCGATCGACGTCGAGCGGCGCACCGCGATCCGTCGCAATCACACGGCCACGCACCTGTTGCACTCGGCGCTTCGACTGGTGCTCGGCGACCATGTCAAACAGCAGGGCTCCCGGGTAGCCCCCGACGAGTTGCGATTCGATTTCAGCCATCACGGACCGATGACCGCCGAGGAAATCGCCAAGGTCGAGTACATCGTGAACGAAGAAGTGTTGGGCAATGCCGAGGTCGGCCAGGGTGAACACTCCAAGGCCGACGCCGAGAAGATGGGCGCGATTGCCTTCTTCGGCGACAAATACGGCGACCAGGTCCGCGTTATTCAGGCCGGCACCAAGTCGATCGAGTTTTGCGGCGGCACCCACGTCCACTCCCTGGGCACGATCGGTGCGTTCAAGATCACGTCCGAAGAGTCCATTGGCGCCAACATGCGCCGCATTTTTGCCGTCACCGGGTGGGGAACGCTCGACTGGATGAACGAGCGCGACCGGTTGCTCGGCGAGGCCGCAGGATTGCTGCGCGCCGCTCCCGAAGACGTCGTCGCCGCGGTCAACCGCGGCCTTGAACGAACCAAGCAACTCGAACAAGAACTGCGCCGCATGCAGGCGGCCGGGGCGCGGGCCGAGGCGCCCGCTCTAGCGGCCGGTGCGGTGAACGGTGTCGTCGTGGCCCGGCGCGACGGCCTCGTCCAAGACCAATTACGTGACCTCGCGGTCGCCGTGCGCGACCAGGCCGGCATTCGCGCCGTCGTGCTGGGGGGTTCGCCCGATGCCGGCAAGGCCGCCCTTGTCGCAGTGGTCAGCAAGATGGGACGTGAGTCGGGCCTCGACGCCGGCGGGTTGCTCGCCGATGCGTCAAAGGCCGTTCAGGGTGGCGGCTCGAAGAACCCCGATATAGCGATGGCGGGCGGAAAGAACACCGACGGCATCGACGAAGCCTTGAACATTGCGCGCGCCGCGGCGGGCATCGCGTAGCCGTTGCCCCGCGCACTCGGGCTCGACCTCGGCTCGGTCCGCATCGGCGTCGCGGTCACCGATCCAGGGCGCGTAATCGCGTCGCCGTCTGAGGTGATCGTTCGGGGCAGAGATCGCGCCGCCGACCACGCCGCGATCGCGCACGCGGTCGACGAGGCGGCCGCGACGATCGTGGTCGTCGGGTTGCCGCGCTCTATGAGCGGCAAGGACAGCGCGGCGACCAAATTGATCCGCGCCGAGGTACGTGAGCTGCGCGCTGCGCTCGCGGTTCCGGTCGTCACCTGGGACGAACGGCTGAGCACCGTCACCGCGCAACGCGCGCTCATCGAAGGCGGCGTACGAAGGCGCGAGCGCAAGGGCAGCGTCGACAAAGTCGCCGCTGCGGTGATCCTGCAATCGTGGGTCGACGCCGGGTGCCCCGAAGCCTGAACGTGCGGTCAGCCGGGGTAGTTTCCTCGGCATGCGGAGGACGAATCAGTGATCAGTCGCGGCCTGCGCGTGGTGCTTTTTGCCGTTGCCGCGTTCGTGCTGGTGCTCGGCGGCGGGCTCGTGTGGTTCCAACGCCAGGTGAATCCGCCCGGTGCGGCCGGCAAACCGATCAGCGTGGTCATTCCGTCGGGGGCGTCGTCGGGAACGATCGCCGCGATCCTCGACCAGAAGGGCGTGATCGGCAGCGCCCGCATATTCAAGATCTATCTGAAGCTCCATCCGGCCGCCGGGCTCGAAGCGGGTAAGTACACGCTGCGGGCCAATGAGTCGTTCGGCACCGTCGTCAAGGCGCTGAAGGCGGGCCCGGCCACGACATTCGACCGTCTCACAATCCCTGAGGGCTACACGCTCAAGCAGATTGCGGCGAAAGTCGCCCAGCTCCCGGGCCGGTCGGCCGAGGCGTTCATGGCCGCAGCTACAAGCGACACCATCCGCTCCGAGTTCGAGCCGCCCACGGTGCACAACCTTGAAGGCCTGGTGTTTCCGGATACGTACTTCGTCGACCGCAAGGACACTGAGGCACAGATTCTCAAG
The DNA here is from genome assembly GCA_041166225.1 of Actinomycetota bacterium. GTDB lineage: Bacteria > Actinomycetota > Acidimicrobiia > Acidimicrobiales > JACCXE01 > JACCXE01. Next base: position 4,788 of record JBEEFT010000177.1, read on the forward strand.
CGCATGGTCGACGAGTTCGACTCCGTCGCCACCGAGGAGGGCTTGGCCGACGGTGCGGTCGGTCATTCTGCATACGAGACGCTGACGATCGCGTCGCTCGTCGAGAGCGAGGGCAAGGTTCCCGGCGACCGACCGAAGATCGCGCGGGTGATCGACAACCGACTGCAGGCGGGCATGATGCTGCAGATCGATGCGACCGTCCTTTACGCACGTGGGGGCGTGCGCCGACCAGGAGGGCGCGTGTTGTTCAGCGACCTCAAGACCCAGTCGCCCTACAACACGTACGTCGTGAAGGGATTGCCGCCGACGCCCATCAGTGCGGCTGGCCGTCCTGCACTACGCGCCGCGTTGCATCCCGCCGACGGTCCCTGGTTGTTCTACGTGAAGTTCCAGGCCGACGGTACCCACAAGTTCTCGACGACCCTCGCCGAACAGAACGCCGCCATCGCCGACGCCAAGCGCCGCGGCATCAACCCGTAAACGATGATCACCGGCACGACGCGGGTGGCGGGCGTGATCGGCGACCCGGTGCGTCATTCGCTTTCGCCCGTGATCCACAACGCGGCCTTCGCCGAGGCGGGTCTTGACTGGGCATTCCTCGCGTTCGAAGTTGCCGCCGGCGACGCCGCGTTGGCCATATCCGGGGCGCGCGCGTTGGGTATCGACGGGTTATCGGTCACGATGCCGCACAAGGCGGCGGTGATCGAAGCGCTCGACAGTCTCTCGCCAACTGCGGCGAAACTCGGCGCGGTCAACACCATCGTGCGCGAGGGAACCGCGTTCGTGGGTCATTCGACCGACGGTGCCGGCCTAATCGACGCGCTGGCCTTCGACGAGGGCTTCTCGCCCGAGGGCAAGAGCTGCGCGGTGATCGGTGCCGGCGGCGCCGCGCGCGCCGTGATCCTCGCCCTGGCCGACGCGGGCGCGGAGCGCGTCATCGTTGTAAACCGCACCGCCGAGAACGCGCAGACCGCGGCGATGCTCGCGGGCGTAGCGGGCGAGGTCGGCACTGAAGAACTGATTCGCGATGCCGATCTAATTGTGAATGCAACCCCGTTGGGCATGATCGGCAACGACACGCCTGCCGTTAACCCCTCGCTGTTTCACTCCAACCAACTCATGGTCGACCTCGTGTATGCCCCACCATTGACCCCCACCATCCAGGCGGCGCGCGCCGCGGGAGCGCACGCGGTGGGAGGCCTTGGGATGCTCGTGCATCAGGCTGCGCACGCGTTCACACTGTGGACGGGCCATGAGGCGCCGCTGCCGGCGATGTCCGCCGCGGCAATGTCAGCGCTAGTGCACGCGCGTCGATGAATACATCGCTCATCGCCGTCACGGCGATCGCCGCGCTCGCAGGTGTCCTCGTCACGCCGCTCGCGACGCGTGCGATCCGGGACACCCCGCCCGACCCCGAGGACGATCCTCAGCCCGTGCCGTCGGTGGGGCCGTGGCTTACCGAGCACCGGATGTTGGCCCCGCTCCTCGCCGTCGTTGGTGGTGCCGTGGCACTTCGCACGGGCGCGCACCCCGAAGTCGCGGCCCACGTTGTTGTCGCGCTCGGGCTCGTGGTTCTGTCGGTGATCGACCTCGACTTGTTCTTGTTGCCGAAGCGCATCGTCTACCCGTTGCTCGCCGTTACCGCGGTGCTGTTGGCGGCTGCGGCGCTGGCCGACGGCGATGGTTCGACGCTTGGCCGCGCGTTATTGGCGAGCCTGGGGGCGTGGGGTGCGTTGCTCGTCCTACACCTCGTCAGCCCTTCGGGCATGGGCTTTGGTGACGTCCGTTTGGCGTTGCTGATCGGGTTGGACTTGGGTTGGCTCGGCACCTCCGAAGTGATCCTCGGGATCTTCGCGGGCTTCTTGCTCGCGGCGGTGATCGGGTTGTTGCTGATCGTGACGCGCGTGCGCGGCCGTCGCGACGCCGTGCCGTTCGGACCGTTTCTTGCGGCGGGGACGCTGTTTGTTCTCGTCGGCGGCGATGCGCTCGCTGGCATCACCCGTCGTTAACGAAGCGGGCTTAGAAAGACGGCGTTAGTAACCTTGGCGCCGTGTTGCGTTATCTGACGGCGGGCGAGTCGCACGGCAAGGGTCTCGTCGTCATCGTCGAAGGACTGCCTGCGGGCCTCGAGATCGCAGTGGAAGACGTGCAAGGCGAGTTGGCCCGCCGCCGCCTCGGCTACGGCCGCGGGCCCCGCATGCGCTTCGAACAAGACGAGGTCACACTGCTGGGCGGCATCCGTCACGGCCGCACTCTGGGCTCGCCGGTGGCTATCGAAATCGGCAACACCGAGTGGCCCAAATGGCAGGAAGAGATGTCGCCGGCCAGGGGCGCCACCGAGAAGCCGCTCACCAAGCCCCGTCCCGGCCACGCCGATCTCGCCGGCATGCAGAAGTACGGCTTCACCGACGCGCGTGACGTATTGGAGCGCGCCAGCGCGCGCGAAACCGCAGCGCGCGTCGCGGCCGGAGCGTGCGCGAAGGCCTTGCTGGCGACGATCGGGGTCGACGTTCTCAGCCACGTGATCTCGATGGGTACCGCCGAGGTGAAGTCCGGTTCGGCACGTCCCACGCCCGCAGACTTGCCCGCGGTCGACGAGTCGCAGGTTCGGTGTTTCGACGCCTCAGCCGAAGACGCAATGGTCGACGAGATAAAAGCCGCGGCAAAAGACGGCGACTCGTTGGGCGGCGTGGTCGAGGTGCTCGGGTACGGCGTACCGGTCGGCCTCGGCAGTCACGTGCACTGGGACCGGAAGTTGGACTCGCTGTTGGCGGCGGCGTTGATGAGCATCCAAGCCGTGAAGGGCGTGGAAATCGGCGACGGCTTCGAGGTGGCGCATCGCCGCGGCTCCGACGCGCACGACGCGATCGTGTGGGAAGCCGATGCCGGTTACCGCCGCGACAGCGACCTGGCCGGCGGCGTAGAAGGCGGCATGTCCACGGGCGCGCTGCTCGTGTGCCGCGCCGCGATGAAGCCGCTTGCCACGCTGAACCGCCCGACGCTGCGCACCGTCGACGTTTTGAGCAAAGAGGAAACAGTCAGCTTCAAGGAGCGCACCGACGTCACGGCAGTGCCCGCGATGGGTGTGGTAGCCGAGACGATGGTGGCGCTCGTGCTCGCGTCTGAAGCGCAACGCAAGTTCGGCGGTGATTCGGTGAACGAGTTTGTCGCGAACCGCAACGCCTTCATCGCGACCCTTGACTGACGCCATCGTGTTGATCGGAATGCCGGGTGCGGGCAAGACGACCGTGGGCGCCGCGCTGGCCCAGCTGATGCAGTGGGGTTTCGTTGACATCGACGATGTGGTCGCTCACGACGTCGGTGACATCGCAGCCTTTATTGAAGCGAACGGGATCGAGGCGTTTCGTGCCCAGGAACGCACCGCGCTTGAGGCGGTCACCGGTGCCATCCGCGCCGCGGCGGCGCCGTCTTCGGTCGTATCAGTCGGTGGGGGAGCGGTCCTCGACTCCGCCAACCGCGCCGTGCTGCGCGCGACGGGGCCGGTGGTGTGGCTGCGGGCGACAGTCGACACGCTGCGCGATCACGTGGGCGACGGCGTTGGGCGGCCGTTGCTCGCCGGTGACGCCGCGGCCGCGCTCGGTCGCATGCGCGCGGAGCGAGAACCGTTGTACGCGTCGACCGCGAATCACACCGTCGACGTCGACGGCCTCGACCCGAACGAGGTAGCCGTCGAGATCGTGAAAGCGATCGCGTCGTGATAACCGTCGAGGTCGAACTGGGTGAGCGCAGCTATCCGGTCGTAATCGGCGCCGGCGTCCGTCACGAATTGGCCGAGTATCTACCCGAGCGCACGCGCCGGGTCGCGCTCGTGACCCAAGACGGCATCGGCCTCGCGAGCTCCATCGACACGGATCGCCGGCAGACGCTGCACATGCTCGGCGACGGCGAACAAGCCAAGACGCTCGCGTCGGTCGAAATGCTGTGCGACGAGTTCGTCGGCGCCGGATTGACACGCGGCGACGCCGTCGTCGGTGTCGGCGGCGGCGTGGTCACCGACGTCGCCGGGTTGGCGGCGGCGGTGTACTACCGCGGTATCGCGGTGGTCCACGTGCCCACGACGTTGCTCGGGATGGTCGACGCCGCGATAGGCGGCAAGACCGGTGTGAACCTGGCTGCGGGCAAGAATCTGGTCGGCGCGTTCTGGCAGCCGCGTGCGGTGCTGTGTGACACCGACGCGTTGTTAACGCTGCCGCCGCGCGAGTTGCGCTCGGGCTTGGGCGAGCTGGCGAAGTACCACTTCCTCACCGGTCAAGACCTCGCGGCGCTGCCGTTGGAAAGACAGATCGCTGCCGCCGTGCAGATCAAAGCCACCGCCGTGAGCGCCGACGAGCACGAGACCACCGGAGTGCGGGCCACGTTGAACTACGGCCACACCCTGGCCCATGCGCTAGAGACCGCCGGCCGCTACGACCTGCGCCATGGCGAGGCCGTCGCAATCGGGCTCATCTACGCCGCGCACCTCGCGCACCTGCTCGGTCGCATCGACGGGTCGCGCGTCGCGGAACATGTCGCGGTCGTCGCTCGGCACGACTTGCCCGTTTCGATGCCGCCGGCCTTGGACCCCGACGAGTTGATCGCGGTAATGCGGCGCGACAAGAAGGTGTCGGGTGACGGGCTCACGTTCGTGCTCGACGGGCCCAACGGCGTGGAGTTGGTGCCCGACGTGCCCGTGGAACTCGCGCTCGCCGCGATGACGCAGATGCGAGACTCCTAGGCGTGGCGCTCATCGGACTGGTCCACGGACCCAATCTCAATCTGCTCGGTCAGCGCGAGGTCGACATCTACGGCACGACCACCGAAGCCGACGTGGTGGCGGTCGTCGAAAAGGCCGCGTCGACCTACGAACATCAGGTCGAGTTCTTCCAGTCGAACCACGAAGGTGCTCTCGTTGATTGGGTTCATGCCGCGCGCGGTCGCTGCGACGCGCTGATCGTGAACGCGGGCGCGCTCAGCCACTACGGCTGGTCACTGCACGACGCCCTGGCGACCTTCGAGGGGCCGATCATCGAGGTCCATCTGTCGAACACGTCGAAGCGCGAGCCGTGGCGGCATACGTCGGTACTCACGGCGGTCGCGAACGGCACGATCATGGGGCTGGGCCCGCATGGCTATGAATTGAGCGTCGACGCGATCGAGAGGTTGTTGCAAACATGAATGCACCGAAGATGGACATCGCGGGGCGGCTACCCAAGCTGCGGGCCGCACTCGACGGCGCGCAGTGCGATGCGCTGCTCGTCACCAACCTCACCAATGTTCGCTACCTCACGGGGTTTACGGGTTCGGCCGCGCTGCTGTTGGTGGGTCGCGACGAAATGGTGCTGGCCACCGACGGCCGCTACGCGTTCCAGTCGGCCGATCAACTGAAAGAGGCCGGCGTAGAGGCTCGTATCGAGATCGGCAACCTGGCCGCGCAGAAGGTGGCCGTCAGTTCGGCGGCTACCGGCGTAGCCCGCGTCGGTCTCGAGGCCACCGATGTCACGTGGGCCCGCCAGCGCACGTTCGCCTCGGAATGGTTCGCCGAGGCCGAACTCGTGCCCACCGAGAACGTGGTCGAGGAACTGCGGCGCGTGAAAGACGACGGCGAGCTGCACCGGATGCGCGAAGCCGCCCGCATCGCCGACGAAGCGCTCGCGTCGGTCCGCCCGTTGCTGGCCGAAGGGGTGAGCGAACAGGACTTCGCCATCGCGCTGGACTTCGAAATTCGCAAGCTCGGCGCCTCAGGGAACAGCTTCGAGACAATTGTCGCCGCGGGGCCGAACGGCGCCAAGCCGCACGCCCGCCCGTCGGACCGCAAGATCCGCGAAGGCGAACTCGTGGTGTTGGACTTCGGGGCGATCGTCGACGGTTACTGCTCCGACATGACCCGCACCGTGTGCGCGGGCGAACCGTCGCCCGAACTACAGAAGATGGTCGACGTGGTTGCCGAGAGTCAACGCGCGGGCGTGGCCGCGGTGCGCGCCGGTGTGAGCGCTGCCGACGTCGACAAGGTGTGTCGCGACGTGATCGCCGCGGCGGGCTGGGCCGACGCGTTCATGCACTCGACGGGTCACGGGGTGGGCCTCGACATCCACGAGGCGCCGTGGGTCAGCGCCACGTCGACCGACACGCTCGCGTCGAACCAAGTCGTCACGGTGGAGCCGGGCGTCTACCTTGAGGGGCTCGGCGGGGTACGTATCGAGGACACGGTTGTCGTCACGGACGACGGTTGCTACCCGCTCACGAATACAACGAAGGAACTCGAAGTCGCATGGCAACAGTAAGCACGAACGACCTGAACACCGGCATGACCCTCAACCTGCCCGAGGGGCTGTTCAAGGTCGTCGACTTCCAGCACGTCAAGCCGGGCAAGGGCGGCGCGTTCGTGCGCACCAAGCTGAAGAACGTGCGCAACGGCGCCGTCGTCGACCGCACGTACCGCGCCGACGAGAAGCTCGAGCAAGCGATCATCGAAAAGCGCGAGATGCAGTTCCTGTACCGCGACGGTGACGATTACGTCTTCATGGACACCGGGACCTACGACCAGCACAACCTCACGTCGGTAGTGCTTGGTGATGCCACGGGGTTCCTCAAGGAATCCGATAATGCTGTCATCCAGCGTTACGGCGACGAAGTTGTCGGTGTCGATCTTCCGGCGTCGGTCGAGTTGACCGTCGCTGAGACCGAGCCCGGCGTGCAGGGCGATCGTGTCTCGGGTGCGCGCAAGCCCGCGACGCTGGAGACCGGCCACCTGCTGCAGGTCCCCCTGTTCGTCAACCAGGGCGACCGCATCAAGGTCGACACGCGCACCGGCGAATACATCACCCGCGCGTAGCTGACAATGCCCGGCGCCGACCGAACGATGGCGCGCGAGCGAGCGCTGGAACTGCTGTACGAAGCCGATGCCAAGGCGACGACGATCACTGAAATCCTCGCCGCGCTGCCGGTCACTCCCGACCACTACGCCATCGACGTCGTCACCGGCGTCAGCGACCACGCCCTGCGCATCGACCAACTAATCAGCCGGCTCGCCCCGGACTGGCCCCTAGACCGGATGCCAGCCGTCGACCGAGCTGTGCTTCGCCTCGGCGTCTACGAGTTGGCCGAGCGGCCCGACGTGCCCACGGCCGTGATCCTCGACGAAGCCGTCGCGCTCGCGAAGCGGTACTCCACCGACGAGTCGGGCCGATTCGTCAACGGCGTGCTCGCCGCCGCCGCAAAAGAACTCCGACCGACCGCGTAAAAGGGTTTCTGTGATGTTTGGTCGCCTAGAGGCGACCAAACATCACAGGAACCGTGGGCGGTCGTTAGCTGCCCGACTTCTTGGCGTTCTTGGCGGCCCGCTTCTCCTTGAGAGACTTGCCGACCTTCTTGTTGTTCTTCGGGGCTGGCACCTTTGGCATGTCCTGACCGTACGACCAGATGCGCGCTTCGTCACGGCAATTGCGCGTCTAAGATCCTGCGAGTCGTAAAGCCGGTCCTGTGAGGCCGGCACGATGAAGGAGAACGCAGTGGCTGAACGCGAGCGAACGGTGGCGCCTGGCGCCGCCGTTTTTGTCTCTCGTAGCCAGGTGATGTCGGCCGACGACCTGCGTCGGGCGGTCACCCGGATCGCGCACGAAATCGTCGAGCGCAATCACGGCCTCGCCGACGTCGTGCTCGTCGCGCTTCAGACCGGTGGCGCACCGCTCGCCGGACGGATCGCGGCCGAGCTCAGCCGCATCGAAGGCATCGAGGTGCCGACGGGCACGCTCGATGTCGCCATCTACCGCGATGACTTCGGCCTGCGACCCGTAATCGCCGAAGCACCAACGCACGTGCCCTGCGACATCACCGGCAAAACCGTCGTGCTCGTCGACGACGTGTTGTTTACGGGCCGCACCGTGCGCGCCGCGTTGAACGCGCTCGCCGACTTTGGTCGGGCCAAGGCGGTGCAGCTGGCGGTGATGGTCGACCGCGGGCATCGCGAGGTGCCGATACGCCCCGACTACGTGGGCAAGAACCTGCCCACTCGGCGCGACGAGCTGGTCGACGTTCGCGACGACGGCGTGCACCTGGGAGAGATGAAGTGAACAACTTGTTGACCATCGACGAGCTCGGCGCCGAAGGCATCGACGAGGTGATGCGCACCACCGACACCTTCGCCGAGGTCAACCGAAGGCCTATCCCGAAGGTGCAAGCACTGCGGGGCAAGACCGTCGTGTCGTGCTTCTTCGAAGACTCCACGCGCACGCGCTTGTCGTTCGAAACCGCGGCGCGGCGCCTGGGCGCCGACGTGATGACTTTTGCGGCCGCGAGCTCGTCGCTGAAGAAGGGCGAATCGCTGCGCGACACCGTGGAGACGCTGAAGGCGATTGGTGCCGACGCGTTCGTAGTCCGGCACAAGAGCGCCGGTGTGCCGGCGCAGATCGCGAAATGGTCCGACGCGAAAGTCGTGAACGCCGGCGACGGCCAGCACGAGCACCCGACACAGGCGCTGCTCGACTGCTACACGCTGCGCGATCATCTCGGCGACCTTCATGGCAAACGGGTGTTGATCGTCGGCGACGTCAAACACAGCCGGGTGGCACGCTCCAATATCGCCGCGTTCACCGCGCTCGGCGCCAAAGTGAAGCTCGTTGCGCCGCCCACACTGCTGCCGGCGTCGATGGACGACTGGCCCGTCGACGTCACGTTCAACCTCGACGGCGCGCTCGACGACGCCGACGTCGTGTACCTGCTGCGCATCCAACAAGAACGCATGGACCAGTCCTTGTTGCCGTCTCTGCGCGAGTACTCCCACTCCTACGGTCTCGACACGAAGCGCGCGGCGCGGCTCAAGCCGGGTGCGCTGATCCTGCATCCAGGCCCGATGAACCGCGGCGTCGAGATCGCCGCCGACGTAGCCGACGCGCCGAACGCAGTGATCACCGAGCAGGTCGCAAACGGCGTGGCTGTGCGCATGGCCGTGCTCTTCCTCATGCTCGGCTCGGGAGATCTCAATGCCTAAAGCCGCGGACACCGTCATCAAGGGCGGCACCGTCGTCGACCAGTCAGGCACGCGCGTGGCCGACGTCGTGATCGCCAACGGCACGATCGCGGCGGTCGGCGAGAACCTCGACGCGAAGCTCGTGATCGACGCGTCAGGCTGCGTGGTTGCACCGGGGCTCGTCGACCTGCATACCCACCTGCGCGAACCCGGGCGCGAGGAAGCCGAGACGATCGAAACGGGTGCGCGCGCCGCTGCGCTCGGGGGTTACACCGCAGTGGTCGCGATGCCCAATACCGAGCCGGCTATGGACAGTGCGTCGGTGATACGCGACGTTCTCGCACTCGCCCAAAACGTCAGCTGCGAAGTGTTCCCGTCGGGCGCAATAACCGTTGGTCGCAGGGGCGAGCAGCTGGCGCCCATCGGTGAGATGGCCGAGTTAGGTGTTCGTCTGTTCACCGACGACGGTGCCGGTGTTCAAGACGGCGCGCTGATGCGTCGGGCGCTCGAATACGCGAAAGGCATCGGCGTCACGCTGGCACAGCACTGTGAAGACAACGCGTTGGCCGGCGGCGGTTCGATGCACGAAGGCGCGTGGTCGGCGAAGCTCGGTGTGCCGGGCCAACCGTCGTCGGCGGAAACCGCGATGGTGCTGCGCGATCTCGAACTCGTTCGCCTCACCGGGGCGCCCATACATTTCCTGCACCTGTCCACCGCGGAGTCGCTCGACGCGGTCGCCCGCGCCCGCGCCGCCGGTCTGCCGGTCACGGCCGAGGTCTCACCCCATCACTTCACTCTTACCGACGCCTGCTGTTGCGACTACGACGCCGCGTTCAAGGTGAACCCGCCGCTGCGCACCGAGGCCGACATCGGGGCGGTGAAGGCCGCGCTCGCGGCGGGCGCGGTCGACGCGATCGCAACCGACCACGCGCCGCACGCCCCGGAGCTCAAGGAGCTGCCGTTCGACCAGGCGCCTCCGGGGATGCTCGGCCTGGAGACTGCGTTGGCGCTCGCGCTCACGGAGCTGGACTTGCCGATCGAGCGCGTGCTCGCGTACATGAGCTGGCAGCCTGCGAAGATCGCCGGTATCGCTGATCGTCACGGTGTAGCGATCGCACCGGGCGGTCCCGCAAATCTTTGCGTCATCGACACCGCCGCAACCTGGACGGTCGACGCGCTCGCACTCGCGAGCAAGAGCCGTAACACCCCCTATGACGGAAGGAAGCTGACGGGCAAAGTGCGCCACACGATCTGCCGAGGAACCCTCATGGTCAAAGACGGGGAGGCGCAACGATGAGTGTTGTTGAGGCCGCGTTGGTGCTGCGCGACGGCACCGTGTTCGAAGGCGAGGCGATTGGTGCCGAACCGATTGCAGGCGTCACTACGGGTGAAGTCGTTTTCAACACCGCCATGAGCGGCTACCAGGAGATCATCACCGACCCGTCCTACGCCGGACAGATCGTGACCTTCACGTACACGCATATCGGCAACTACGGCGTCACCGCGTCAGACAACGAAGCGCCGACCCCGGCGTGCCGCGGTGTGATCGTGCGTGAGATGGCCCGGCGCGCGTCGAGCTGGCGTTCCGAACGCGGGCTCGACCAATTTCTCAAGAACGCGGGGCTCGCTGGAATCGCCGGCATCGACACCAGGCGGCTGACGCGCCACATTCGAGATGCCGGCGCGATCCCCGGAGCATTCGGCACCGCCGACGAAGCCACGCTGCGAACTGCGGCCCAGGCCGAGTCCGGCACCGACAACCAAGACCTCGTCGCGACGGTCACCACGAACGCGCCGTACCTCGTGGGCAGTGGGAGCCGACACATCGTGGCCTACGACTACGGCATCAAGCGCACGATCCTGCGCCACCTCACGCATGACGCGACCGTGATGGTGGTGCCCGCGAACACGCCTGCGGACGCCGTGCTCGAGCGCGCTCCCGACGGTGTGTTCCTCTCCAACGGGCCGGGCGACCCGGCGGCGGTCACCTACGCCGTCGACAACATCCGCGCGTTGTTGGGCAAGGTGCCGATCTTCGGCATCTGTCTCGGTCATCAGCTGCTGGCCCGTGCGCTCGGCGGCGATACGCACAAGCTCGCGTTCGGCCATCACGGCGGAAACCATCCGGTGCGTCGCCTGCGTGACAATGCGGTGGAGATCACGAGCCAGAACCACAACTACGCGGTTACCGAAGGGTCGATCGCAGGAGCTGAGGTCACCCACGTGAACCTCAACGATGGCGTGATCGAAGGGCTCAAGGTTTCGGGCGAGCGAGCGTTCTCGGTGCAGTACCACCCCGAAGCCGGGCCGGGTCCGCACGACGCGTCGTATTTGTTCGCGGAGTTCGACGAGTTGATGCGGGGAGTGAACTAATGCCGAAGCGCACAGACATCGAATCGATTCTGGTTATCGGCTCAGGCCCGATCGTGATCGGCCAAGCGTGCGAGTTCGACTACTCCGGTACGCAGGCCTGCCGAGTGCTCAAAGCCGAGGGCTAC
>JBEEFT010000178.1:0-24700 GCA_041166225.1 Actinomycetota bacterium
CCAGTTGCGCCATGCTGATCATCGAGCACGACATGCCGCTGATCACGTCCGTGTCGGATCAGATGATCGCCCTCGAACTCGGCGCGGTCGTGGTGCAGGACACCCCCGAAAACGTCATCGCCGACCCGCAAGTAGTCGCGTCGTATCTCGGCGGCGACGTCACCGTGATCAACCGGTCGGGAACGCGCACCGGGTGACACGCATGCGAGTCGGCTTGGCAATTGTCGCCATCGGCGTGGCCCAGTTGGTGCTCGCCGCCCGCGGGCACGCAGACACGCCAACGAAAGTGGGATGGTGGAACGAAGCGCAGCAGGCACCCGCAGCCGCGCCGACGATCCCGAGCCCGCCAACGTCTACCGACGGCGGCATCACGGTGATCAACGCCCCGAACGGCCCCGCGGCCTGGGGTGCCGTGTACTACTCCGTCGGCGACATCGCGGGCGCCACGCTCACTTTGGTGTCGTCGACGCCCATCACGGTGCCCAACGGCGACGGAGTGCTGGGTTGTCTCGTCGACACCCCCGGCTGGCACGCCGGCGGCAACCAGCGCTGGGACACCAAACCGGTGGTCGACCCGCTGTGCACTCCAGGCGTCGTCGATGCCGCGGGCACCGCGATCGCGTTCAAGTTGTCGGCCGCGTTCCGCGATGCTGACGGCGCGGTCGACGTCGCGGTCATCCCCACCGGTCAACTCCCCTTTGTCGTGAACTTCGAGCCGCCGGGCGCGACCTCGTTGCGGACGGTGCCCGCGTCGAACACGCCTGTTACCTCGGACGCTGGCGTGACTGGCGCGCCGACTGACGACGCGGTTCCTTTCGTGCCCGGCGACGTGGTCGACGGCACCACGTTGTTCCCCGACCCCGCCACGTTCGCCTTCGCCACACCACCGCCACCGCCCCCCAAGGCGCAGAACCCCGTGGTCGCACTGGGCGGACACCCCTCGGTGCCGCAGCTCGCGACCGCGGCGCATTCTCGATCCGAGCGCGTTGCGGTCGTGGTGATTCTCGTCGGGCTGCTGTATTCGATGTGGAGGCTCGCGGGTAAGTCCGTGCGGCCGCCGCGTCTGCTCGGGTCCCTAGGAGGCGATAGCGATGCGACGCCGGCGCTATCCGCCGCGGAAACTCCGGCGGGCATCGGCCGATTCGCGCGCCCCCGCACCGAGCGGCCCCGACGCCTGTTTTGACGGCGGTTCAGGCCGCCACGGCTACGGGCGCGGGCGAAGCCCGTAATAATCCGCCTCATGGCAATGAGTTATGACGAGGCTGTCGCGGCCGCAACCGCGCCGGGGCAGATCTTCGAGCTTGAGGAGATCGACATTCGCGGCGTGCCCACGAGGGTGTTCAAAAACGCGCCGCCGACGTTGCGCGACTTCATCGGCTCGGCACGCTCGCGCGGCGACCGCGATTTCCTCGTCTACGAAGACGAACGGTGGAGCTTCGAGCTCGTCATGCAACACGTCGACGCGCTGAGCGCCGCACTCGTCGACCACTACGGCGTCAAGAAAGGCGACCGCGTCGCCATCGGCATGCGCAACTACCCCGAGTGGGTTGTTGCGTGGGCGGCGATCGTGTCGATCGGCGCGATCTCCGTGTCGTTGAACGCGTGGTGGACCGAAGACGAACTCGACTTCGCGCTCGAAGATTCCGGTGCCACCGTGTTGATCGCGGACCCCGAACGCGCCGCGCTCGCGAGCAAGAGCGCGGCCCGGCTCGGTTGTTGCATCATCGGGGTGCGCTTTCCGGAAGACGTGATGGGCGACGACAACGTCGAGAAGTACGCCGACGTCGTCGTGCTCGGCGCAACGCCTCCACCGATCGACATCGACCCCGAAGACGACGCGACGATCCTCTACACGTCGGGCACCACCGGCCGACCGAAAGGCGCGGTGTCGACCCACCGAGCGATCGTGCAGTCGATCATGGGCTTCGGTTCACGGGCCGTCGTCGAGGCGATGCGCAACCCGCCGAAGACGCCCGATCCCGACGCGCCGGCGCCCGACCCCACGTCGTTCATCCTGATCGTCCCGCTGTTCCATGTGACCGGTGGCGTCCCGGTGATGCTGAGTTGCTTCGGCAGCGGGTTGAAGCTCGTGATGATGTACAAGTGGGAGCCGGTTCGCGCTCTCGAGTTGATCGAGCGCGAACGCATCACGAACTTCGTTGGAGTGCCCACGCAGAGTTGGGACCTGATGGAGTGTCCGCGTTTCAGTGAGTTCGACACGTCGTCGTTACTTTCGGTCGGTGGCGGCGGCGCACCCGCTCCGCCCAAGCTCGTGAACCGTGTCGCGACGGGGTTCAAGAAAGCGGCACCCGGCATCGGTTACGGGATGACCGAAACGAACGCGTACGGCCCCGGCAACGCAGGCAAGGACTACGTCGATCACCCAACCTCGACGGGCCGTGCCGCGCCCGGCCAGCTGCTCGCCATCCGCGACGAAGACGGCAACGACCTGCCCGTCGGCGAGCGCGGTGAGATCTGGTTCAAGGGCCCGTCATTGATTCGCGGCTACTGGAACCGTCCCGACGCCACGGCCGAGACAATCGTGAACGGGTGGCTCCGCTCAGGCGATTTGGGTCGTCTCGACGAGGAGGGCTTTCTCTACATCGAAGACCGGGCCAAGGACATGATCTTGCGGGCGGGCGAAAACGTCTACTGCGCCGAGGTCGAAGCCGCGATTTACGAGCACCCTTCCGTATACGAAGCGGCAGTGTTCGGCGTCCCCCACGAACGGCTCGGCGAAGAGGTGGCTGCGGTGATCTGCTTGCGCGAGGGCGCCGAGCTGACGGTCGAGGACCTGCAGGCCCACGTAAAAGAACGGCTGGCCAACTTCAAGGTGCCCACCCGCGTCCACTTCCTGCACGAACAACTCCCCCGCAATCCGGCCGGAAAGATTCTCAAGCGAGAACTGCGCGACCACTTCGACGACTAGGAGACTGCTGAAGAACTACCGGACGCACTCGTTCCCGGGAATCCGCGAGCCGCTGACCAGGCCATTCGCATCACCGCCGCGAAGCGGCGGACATTTCTTCAACAGGCTCCTAGGAGAGGTTGAGTGAGCGGTTTGAGCGCATTACCCTGTCGCACACCGCTCCGGCGGGGCTTATGACGAACTTCCCCAGTTCCCGACGTTGGCTTTGCGTGTTGGCAGGCGCGGTCGCAGCCGCGACCTTCGCGACGTCCACCGCGCCCGCAAGCGCAGCTGCCTCCGATCCGTACAAGGAGCAGCAGAACGTACGGCAACAGCAGAAGGCCATAAACGGCGAGATCTCGACGCTGAAGCAGACCGACGCGCAGCTTGCCAAGCAGCTCGCCGACCTCGACGCCAGCGTCAGGGCAAGCAAGACCGACTACGACAAGGCCGCGGCGAACGCCGCCAACGCGGCGCGGGCGGCCAGCCTGGCCCGCGGCGACGAAGAGAAAACCACCGCGAACTATGAACGTCTGCGCCAGTCGACCAAGCAACTGGCGCTGCGCCTCTACGTCCACGGCTTTGCCGACTCGCAAACGCCCAAGCTCAATGCCACGCAACTCGCCCGCGCCGCCGCCCACGGCTACATGGGCGTGCTCGCCGTCGCCCGCGGACAAGACGTCACCGAGAAGCTCGCCGCTTTGCGCGAGCAGATGGTCAAGCAACGCCAACAGGCCGAAGCCGTGCAGGCCACGGCCGCCGCCGACCGGAGCAAGCAGCAGTCGGCGCTGTCGACGCTTCAGACGAACCGCAGCAAGCAGGCACAGCTCGCCGACGCCGTCGAGAGCCGTCTCGAGTCGGCGCTGGCAGAGTCGAGCGCGCTCGCCGCGGTCGACAAGGCACTGTCGCAGGAGATCGCCCGACGCGCCCAAGAGGCAGCCAAGCGGTCCAAGGGTGGCGGAGGCGGAGGCAGTGGGAACATCTCCGTCGGCAACGTGAAGACGGTGAATGCGCGTGGCATCACCGTGGCTGCGTCGATCGGCGACAAGGTCACGGCGCTGATGGATGCGGCCAAGGCCGACGGCATCGCGCTCGGTGGCTACGGCTACCGCAACTCAGACCAGCAGATTGCGCTGCGCCGGGCGCACTGCGGCACGAGCAACTACGACGTGTACGAAAAGCCATCGGGCCAGTGCCACCCGCCCACGGCGCGTCCTGGTGCGTCGATGCACGAGCGGGGCCTCGCCATTGACTTCACGTACCAGGGCTCGATCATCACGTCGCACTCCAACCCGGCGTTCGTGTGGTTGAACAAGAACGCCAAGACCTACGGCCTGTACAACCTTGCTTCTGAGCCGTGGCACTGGAGCACGAACGGCAACTAGCCGTCACTAACTGTCCTTCGACACCCTGGGCGCCGAGTGTGCAGTAGTGGCTGCGAACCAGGGCTCAGACGGGGCGAATCGAGCCACTACTGCACACTCGCCAAACTGCGTGAGTGATTTCTACGACGAGCTGCATGACACGCGTAGAGCTACGGACGGTGCGCGTGCGGCACAGCCACCGTCGTGACGTAAATCGCGCCCTGCGCTTTGCCTTGCACCGCTTCTGGTCGCGAGTCGGGCGCGCACACGACGAACAGCGTTGTCCCGTCGTCGCCGCCGAGCGCGCACGCGTACGCAGGCATCGCTGTGGCGATGGTGTCGGTGATCACGCCACCCTCTTTGACGCGCACGACCTGCGACCCCGCAGGGTCGGCGAACCAGATCGCGCCCTCGGCGTCGGGCGTGCAGCCGTCGGGGAACATATTTGGTGTCTCGGCCCACCGACGACGGTGCGTGAGGGTGCCGTCTGCGGCGATCGTCCACGCCGTGTAGCCCGCGCCGAACGTCTCGCCGACCACAAGCGTGGTGTCGTCGAAGATCACCGAGCCGTTGGGGAACTGCAGGTCGGTGGCGGCGACGGACGCCTCGCCTGACGGGGTGACGCGGATCAACTCGGCCGATCGCACGGGCTCACGCGCCTCGTAATCGAAGCCGAAGTTCCCCACGTACGCCGTCCCATCCGCCGCCACCACCATGTCGTTGCAGTGGCCGCCGGCGAGCGCGCTGAGATCTGCATGCTCTACGAGCGCGCTATCGACTTCGCGCAGTAGGCGACGGCTCGTCATCGCCACAACGAGCAGCGACCCGTCGGGCATCCACCCGAGCCCCGACGGCCGGTCGTCGAGGTCGGCCCACACGGCGCGCCGCGAGCCGCCCGCGGTGACGGCGTAGATCGCTCGTTGATAGAAGTCCGAGTACCACAGTTCGCCGTCGTGCCACCGTGGGCCTTCACCGAAATCGATACCGTCGACGAGCGTGTCCATGGCCGAACCCTATGGTTCGGCGATGGATCTCGGCCTGACCGATCGCGTCGCCATCGTCACCGCCGCCTCGAAGGGCCTCGGCCGCGGCACCGCGTTGGCGCTCGCCGACGCCGGCTGCAACCTCGTACTCAACGCGCGTTCCGCTGACGCGCTCGCCCAGACTGCGCAGGATTGCCGGGGGCGCGGCGTCAACGTGATCGAGCGCGCCGCGGACGCGACCGACGTCGACGTGCCCGAGGGGCTCGTCGCAACCGCGTTAGAGAATTTCGGCCGGTTGGACATCGCGGTCGCGAACGCCGGCGGGCCGCCCAGTGGGGCCGCGCTCGACGTCACCGATGATCAGATACGCGCGGCGGTCGAGTCGAACCTGCTGGCGTCAGTGCGTTTGGTGCGTGCCGCGGTGGCCCCCATGACCGCAGGCGGGTTCGGTCGCCTCGTGTGCATCGCCTCGAGTTCGCTGAAGCAACCGATCAACGGCTTGGCGTTGTCGAACACGGCGCGGACCGGGCTCTATGCGTGGTGCAAGACCGCCGCGGCCGACCTCTCCGCGAAACCGGAGACCGCGGGCATCACGTTGAACCTCGCGTGCCCGGGGTTGCACGACACAGACCGGATACGACACCTCTACGGCGACGGAGCCAAGCCCAGTCGTATCGGCGACCCTGACGACTTCGGTCGCGTGGTGGCGTTCTTGTGCTCGGCATCGGCGGGGTTCATCACGGGTCAGGCTGTGCTGGTCGACGGTGGCGCCACGCTCGGGCTTTAGAGGAGCGATGCGACGAGGCCGTCGAGGATGTCGGCCTCGCTCACCAGGCACTCATTGAAGTGGAACACGCGCATGATTGCGACGAGGATGACGCATCCACCCACGATCACGTCGGCGCGCGCTCGTTCGAGGCCGGGGTTGTGGATGCGATCGACGAGGGCCTCGGTGGCGACCGTACGGAAGACATCCTCGGCCGCCGCTTTCGTAAGCACGAAGTGATGGACTCGGGCCCGGTCGTAAGCCTGCAGACCCTGCTCGATCGCCGCGACCGCGCTGACCGTTCCCGCGAGCCCGACGAAACGCCGCCCGCCGTCGAGGATCGGCAATTGGCGCCGTACGTCTTCGAGTTCGTCGCGGACGTAACCAACGGCGTTCGATAGCTCGGCCGGGGCCGGGGGGTCGCTGTGCAGGAACTGTTCGGTGAGCCGCACGCACCCCAAGTCGAGCGAGCGCGCCCCTTCGACCTCGGCCGACCCGACGACGAGCTCGGTGGAGCCGCCGCCGATGTCCGCAACGAGAAACGGGCCGTCGCGCGGGTCGAGTTCGGCGGTGGCTCCGGCAAAGCTCAGCCGTGCTTCTTCGTCGCCACTGAGCAACTCGGGCGCGACGCCGATCGCCCGCTCGGCCGCGTCGAAAAACTCTTCGCGGTTGCCGGCGTCACGGGCCGCCGACGTCGCTGCGACTCGCACCTTGTCGACGTTGTGCCGGTCGATCAGATCGCGGTAGTCGCGCAACACGTCGGTGACGCGCGTCATCGCAGCCGGGTCGAGGTTGCCGGTCTTGTCGACTCCCTGGCCCAGCCGCGTGATCACCATGCGCCGCTCCAGCGGCCGCGCCCCGTCGCTGATGAGGAGACGCGTCGAGTTCGTACCGCAGTCGATCGCGGCCACCACGGTCACGCGGATACCTCTAGGCGTTGATGGACCCAGCGACCGACGGGGTCGTCACCGCCCGCGAGGAAGTACGCGTAGTGCGCGTGCAAACACTTCACACCGTGTCGGGTACCCCCGATGCCTCCGCTCGGACGAGGACCGCCGCGGTCAACGGGAATCGCCGCGTCGCGTTCGACGCGGTAACGCTGGTGAGCGGCCGCGAGTGCGTCGGGATCGACGTCGGCTTCCGCCGCGCGCACGCCACCGCTGCTCTCGAGCTGGCTCACTCTCCGGTGCGCGTCCGCCCCGACCAGCCAGTATCGGGTGGGCATAGGCGTGCCGTCATAGAGAAACGGCGCGTTGCGGATCACAACCGGGGCGCCGGCGTCGTCGCGCACCACAACGTCGAAATCGCCCGCGGGGACGCGGCCGAGTAGCTGTGCGACCGCGTCGAGATCAGCGGGCGCTACCACTCCACGAGACAGGCGCGCTGCGCATCACTTAGCCCCTTCAACGCGATCTGCTGCTCCGGCGCGAACTGGAATTCGCCCGTCGATGTCACCAGGTCGCGAACCACAGACGTCACAAGGATGTCGTCACCCTCGGCCGTGTCGGTGAGCCTCGCTGCGATGTTGACGGCCGTGCCGAGGAAGTCGTTGCCTTCGGGCACCGCTTCGCCGGCGTTGATGCCGACGCGCATCTTCATCGGGCACTCGGGGTGACGCTGTGCGAAAGCCTGCATCTCTTGCTGAACAGCGATCGCGCAACGCACGCCGCGCGCCGCAGATGTGAACGCGAGCATGAAGCCATCGCCGCGAAACTTCACCTCGTAGCCACCATGCGCGGCAACTTGCGCCCGCACCAACTCGTTGTGCTCTTTCACGAGGAGCGATGCGTTCTCGTCGCCCAAGCGCTGGGTCAACTCCGTCGAACCGACGATGTCGG
The DNA here is from genome assembly GCA_041166225.1 of Actinomycetota bacterium. Classification (GTDB taxonomy): domain Bacteria; phylum Actinomycetota; class Acidimicrobiia; order Acidimicrobiales; family JACCXE01; genus JACCXE01. The sequence goes on from JBEEFT010000178.1 coordinate 7,860, forward strand.
TGAACATGATCGTGACGGTGCCCTCGGGCCGTCCGTTGCGCTTGAGCCGGCGCCGGACGGCGGCTGCGTCGTCGTCGGTCGTCTGCCAATGGTCGTTGCGGGCCGGGCCTGCGAGTTCGGGGCCGCGGCGCGCAGGCTTGTCACGCCCGCGTCCGCGGTTGCGGTCGGAGCGCTCGGCGCGCCGCAGTTCCCGCCGCTCGCGGTCGGCGATCCGTTTGGCCGAGCGCGCCGCAGCCAACTCGGCCGGTGACTTCCGGGAGCGAACGTCGACCCCGCCCATCAACGCGAACGCCGTCACGCGGATGCGGGGCGCGCCCTGCACGATCGGCACGGCCGCGAGGCGGCACTCTTTGCCGCCCATGAACGCAATGCCACCGAGGTCGACGTCGATGCCTTCGGGCACGATGATGCTCACGCCGCCCATGATCGCGACGGCGACTATGTGCAGTTCGGGGCCGTCGAACTCGGCTTCGCGCAGGTCGATCTCGGCCCCGCCCATGATCGAGACCGACGTGAGTTGGTCGCCGACGCGCCACCGACCCTTCTTGTTCGAGCCGCTCATGATCGCCACGACCCAACGACTCATCTTGCGCCGGCGCGCCGCTCCCACCATCGGCGGTTCCAGTTCTTGCGACGTGGTGAGCGCAGGCAGGTCGGCCACGACCGCGTCGAGATCCATCGACGTCGCCGCAGCCCAAACCATGCCGGCGCGATCGGCGAACTCGTCGAGGGTGAGCGACCCCGCGCCACAGTGGCGCTGGAGTTCGGCAATCACCTTTTGCCGCTCATCGTCGGCGAGCCGCATGGGCTGGGACGGGCGTCGCTGGGCGGGCAAACGCGCCGCAGAGCCAGGAACCACGTCGTCCGGATCGGTCAAATCGGCCATCTAGACGCACAGCATGTCAGACGAGGCCGAGCGGGGTTAGTCCCAGAACGACAGGCGATCGCGCAGCCGCTCGAGAAAGCTCCGGTTGCGTGACGTCACCTTCGGCGCCAACGCGGCGGGCGGTTTGAGCACAGGAGCGTCGCCCGCGGGCGGCAGAACGGCGAACGCTTCCTCGCCGGGTTTGACCAAGTTGTGCTGCTCGCGCGCGATTCGTTCGATCGCGGAGTCGGTGCCGAGTTCGTCGACGCGCTGCTGCAACGCCGCGTTCGTCTGATGCAACACCTGCACCTTGTGCTCCGCCGCCGCAAGATCGTGTTTCTGGCCCAACCATAAACGCGTCGGGAACACCGTGACGGCGAGCACCGCGATGATGGCCAGACTGCCGAAGACCGCAAGCGCCACGCGCGCTTTCATCGAGCTCAACGGCTCGCCGCGAACGCAGCTTTGCCCAAGTAGCGCGCCGCGTCGCCGAGATCGTCTTCGATGCGCAGCAACTGGTTGTACTTCGCAACGCGGTCTGATCGGCACGGTGCGCCGGTTTTGATCTGGCCGCAATTCGTGGCGACCGCGAGGTCCGCGATGGTGGTGTCTTCCGTCTCGCCCGACCGGTGGCTCATCACCGACGCATACGCGCTGGCAGTAGCGAGGCCGACGGTGTCGAGCGTTTCGGTAAGCGTGCCGATTTGGTTGACCTTCACCAGCACTGCGTTGGCGACGCCTTCGCTGATGCCGCGCTGTAGGCGTCGGGGGTTGGTGACGAACAGGTCGTCGCCCACGAGCTGCACGCGGCTGCCGAGCGCCTTCGTGAGCGCAGCCCACCCAGCCCAGTCGTCTTCGGCCATACCGTCCTCGATGGAGATGATCGGGTACTTGTCGCACAAGCCGACGAAGTAGGCGACCAGGTCGTCGCTGGTGAGGGCGCGGTTCTCGGATGCCAGCGTGTAAGTGCCGTCGTTGTAGATCTCGGTAGTGGCGGGGTCCAATGTGATTGCGATGTCGTCGCCGGGAGTGCGCCCCGCTTTCTCGATCGCTTCCACAAGCAGCTTCAGCGCGTCTTCGTTCGACGCCAAGTTAGGAGCGAACCCGCCTTCGTCACCCACGGCAGTCGACATGCCGCGGCTGTGCAGGATGGCTTTCAGCGCGTGGTACGTCTCGGCGCCCCACTGGAGCGCTTCGGCGAAGCTGGCCGCGCCCACTGGCGCAATCATGAACTCTTGCAAGTCGACGTTGTTGTCGGCGTGGGCGCCGCCGTTCACCACGTTCATCATCGGCACCGGCAGCGTGTGCGCGTTGGTACCACCGACGTAGCGATACACCGGCAACTCGAGTTCCGCGGCCGAGGCCTTGGCGACGGCAAGGGACACGCCGAGCACGGCGTTGGCTCCGAGGCGGCCGAGGTTGTCGGTGCCGTCGAGGTCGAGCATGGCCCGGTCGACCCCGCGTTGGTCGAGCGCCTCCATGCCCTCGAGCGCGTCGGCAATCTCGGTGCGAACCGAATCGACCGCGCCGAGGACGCCCTTGCCGCCGTAGCGCTCGCCGCCGTCGCGGCGCTCGACTGCCTCGTGGGCGCCGGTCGACGCGCCCGACGGCACGATGGCGCGACCGTTCGCGCCCGACTCGAGGAACACCTCGACTTCGACCGTGGGGTTGCCACGCGAGTCGAGGACCTCGCGTCCGTTTACGTGTTCGATCGCAGACATTGAACGGGGAAGGTTACTAACGCAGTTCGCGTTTTTTGGCTTCTTCCCACAGCTCTTCGCCGATCGGCACACCGCGCTCCTCGGCCAACTGCGCCATCGCGGCAAATCGGCGCAGGAACTTGGCCGACGCCGCGCGCAGCGCCGTCTCCGGGTCGGCCACTCCCGCGTGGCGTGCGACGTGCACCGCGCTGAACAACAGGTCACCGACTTCACCGACGACGTCGTCTGAGCCCGGCCCCGACGCCCGCAGCGCCTCGGCCAGCTCGCGCATCTCCTCGGCGAGCTTGGCGAGTGGACCGGTGACGTCGGGCCAGTCGGCGTCGACCGCGCGGCGCCCGACCTGTGCCGCGTACGACAACGCGGGCTGCGCGCGGTTGACACCCGCGAACGGGTCGTTCCCCTTGTCGCCCCGTTCCTCGGCCTTCACCACCGCCCACATCGCCTCGACCTCGGCGGGCGTTTCGGCGACGACGTCACCGAAGACGTGGCGGTGACGGCGCACGAGCTTGTCGTGAATGCCGCGAGCGACATCGGCGAGCGTGAAGTCGCCCGCTTCCTCGGCGATCGTGGCGTGCAAGACGACCTGGAACAACACGTCGCCCAATTCACCCTCGATCGCGTCGACGTCGCCGCTGGCGATCGCCTCGACCGCTTCGTAGGCCTCCTCGAGCATGAACCGGGTGAGGGATTCGTGGGTCTGCTCGGCGTCCCACGGGCAGCGGTGGCGCAGCTCTCGCACGACGTCGGCAAAGGCGGCGAGCTCGTGGGCGACGGGCGCGGCGAACTCGGGGATCCACACCGACGTCAGATGGTCGGCCGCGACCCGGTCGAGATCGGTCCAGGCCACTGTCGTAACGGCCTCGTCGGCCAATCCGAGCCTCTGCAACACCACGACGTCGGGACCGTCGTCGAGCGCGAGCTTCATTTCCGACAGCACGTGCGCGCTGTCGCACTGGCCGACGAGCAGCGGGCCGCGCTCGCCCGCCGCTTCGATGGCAAAACGGTGGCCGTCGACCAACCGGACGCCCGCCGCGAACGGGTCGACGCCGACCCGCGCCCATGCCAAGTCGAGGAACGACAATGCGGGATGCACCACTAGATCGACGTCGTCGACGCTGCGCAGCAGTTCCACCGTGTGTTCCGCGATCAACGGCGAGCCGGGCACAACGTAGAGCGCGGCACCGGTCGGGCCCGCGACGTCGAGCACCCGCGCCACGATGCCGGCGTAGACCTCTTCGATCGCATCAGCGGCGTCGTAGAGGTCGTCGCACGTGGCTACTTCGCGCGGCAACGCGTCGAACGCGGGGTGATGCTTCGTGCGCACGACGACGCGGTCAACGCCAGCCGCGGTGACAGCCTCAAGCAGGCCTACTGGTAATAGCGACGCGTCGGAGGGGCCGAGGCCCCAGACGTCGATGCGCCGCACGTCGCTACGGGCTGGGATTCGCGGCCGTGGTGCTCACCGCGTCGGGCGACTTCGGTGGCACGACGTGGGGCGACTGGCCGCTCTTGTCGAACTTGCCGTAACGGGGGTTCACTTCGATCTTCGCCGACGAACCGGCCTTGTCTAAGAAGTCGGTGAACGGACCCTGCTGCGTGTCGGTGATCGCCGCCTTGACCTGTTCCTTGACCTGTTCGAACGGGGGCGCAGGGTCGCGGCTGTCTACGCGGATGATGTGATAGCCGAACTGCGTCTTGACCGGAGGACCGATCTCGCCGATCTTCTGCGCCCGCACCGCGTCTTTGAACTCCTGCACGTATCCCGACGGCGACGCGCACCCGAGGTCGCCGCCGTTGGCCCCCGAACCCGTGTCCTTCGATTTCGCCTTGGCGATCTCTGCGAACGTCGCCTTCTTGTCTGCGGCCTTGGCGAGGTCCTTCTCGATCGAGTCGGCTTCGGCTTTGGTATCGACGAGGATGTGGGCCGCGCACGCCTTCTCGAAATTGTCGCGGTGCTCGTCGTAGTACTTACGCAGGTTGGCGTCGCCGGTGTCGGCCAGGGCGTTCTGAAGCGCGGTGACTTCGGCGGTAGTGCGCCTGATCTCGTTGTAATACGCCTTGGGGAACGCATCGATCACCGCGGGATCGCCGATCGACGAGACCAGTTGTTCGCGGGCAGCGGCAAGATCTGCGGCGGTGATCTTGAGCTTGCGCCGCACGACCTCTTGGTGGATCAGCTCGAGGTAGATACGGCGGTTGAGCACCTGGGCCACGAATTGCGCGTCGAAGGTGTCGGCGCCAGTGCCCTTCACCGTGACTTGCTGTTCAAGAGCGGCCAGGTACTTCTTGTTGCCGCGGATCGCGTTGAGCTCGTTGTCGAGCCCGCTGCGGGTCAACGTGACACCGTTGACTTTGGCGGCGTAGGGCGTGGCCGACTTACAGGCCACACCGGTAAGAGCGATGGATACGGCCGCAGCCGCGACAAGGAAAGCACGCATAGTTCTCACGGTGCCGACGAGCCTACCGGCGCCTCTTCCGCGACGGGAATCAACTCGGCCAGCAACGCCAGCAAGAACTCAGCCGAATCTTCCTTCGGCGGCACCGGCACTACGAGTTGGCGCAGGTCGCCCTTGAACACCGCCTTCGGGTACAGGCGCTGGAGGCGCACCTGTTTGCTCGCGGGCAGGTCGACGGGGCTGATCCGAGCCACGTTGCGGGCGACGGTGAGCTCGCGGATGCCGCGCACCGCGCACTCCCCGCGCAAGCGTCCGATGGCGAGCAATGCTTCGGCCGGTGGCGGTGGCGGCCCGAACCGGTCGGCCCATTCCGTGGCGATGTCCTCGACGTCGGCCGGCTTGGTAACCGTGGCCAAGCGGCGGTAGGCCTCGAGGCGCACGTCTTCACGGGCGACGTAATCGCGCGGGAGGTGCGCGTTGGTGTCGAGGTCGAGCTTCACCTCGGCGGGCTCTCGCACCTCCTCGCCCTTCAACTCGGCCACCGTCTCGGTGACCATCTGCATGTACAGGTCGTAGCCGACTGCCGCGATGTGGCCGCTTTGGTTCTCGCCGAGCAGGTTGCCCACGCCGCGAATCTCGAGGTCGCGCATGGCGATCTTGAAACCGGAGCCGAGCTCGGTGTGCTCGCCGATCGTGCGCAAGCGCTCGTAGGCCGTCTCGCTCAGCGCGCGGTCGGGCGGGAAGAACATGTAGGCGTAGGCCCGCACGCCCGAGCGGCCGACGCGGCCGCGGATCTGGTGCAACTGCCCGAGTCCGAGCATGTCGGCGCGGTCGACCACGAGCGTGTTCACGTGCGGCATGTCGATGCCGCTCTCGATGATCGTGGTGCAAACCAACACGTCGTACTGCCCGTCGACGAAGTCGAGTACGACCTTCTCGAGCGAACCTTCGTCCATCTGGCCGTGCGCGATCCCGATGCGCGCTTCGGGTACAAGCTCGCGCAGCTCGCGGGCCTTCGCCTCGATGTCGGCGACGCGGTTGTGCACGTAGAACACCTGGCCCTCGCGCAGCAGTTCGCGCCGGATTGCCTCGGACGCGGCTCGCTCGTCGTACTCGCCGACGTAGGTCAAGATCGGCTGCCGGTCGGCGGGCGGGGTGAGCAGGATGCTGAGGTCGCGGATCCCGGTGAGCGACATTTCGAGCGTGCGCGGGATCGGCGTAGCCGACAGCGTGAGCACGTCGACGTCGACCTTGAGCTTCTTTATCGACTCCTTGTGCTGCACCCCGAAGCGCTGTTCCTCGTCGACGATGAGCAGGCCGAGGCGCGGGAACTCGACGTCTTGGGACAGGAGGCGGTGCGTTCCGATCACGATGTCGACCGACCCGTCGCGTACGCCCGCGGTGACCTTCTTGGCCTGCGCCGGGGTGAGAAAGCGCGACAACACTTCGATGCGCACCGGGTAGCCCGCAAGGCGTTGGGAAAACGTTTGGCCGTGCTGTTGCGCGAGCAGCGTGGTCGGCACCAGCACGGCGACCTGCTTGCCGTCTTGCACCGCCTTGAACGCGGCGCGCAACGCCACTTCGGTCTTGCCGAATCCGACGTCGCCACAGAGCAGGCGGTCCATCGGCTTGTCCGACTCCATGTCGGCTTTCACCGCCTCGATCGCGGTCAGCTGGTCGGGCGTCTCGGTGTAATCGAAGCCCTCCTCGAACTCGCGCTGCCACGCGGTGTCCTCCGGGAACGTGTGGCCCGTCGACGTCACGCGGCGCTGATACAGCACCACGAGTTCCTGCGCGATTTCGCGCACCGCTGCCTTGACGCGTGCCTTCGCCTTGGCGAAGTCGGCGCCGCCCATGCGCGACAACGTGGGTGTCTCGCCGCCCGAGTACGGCCGGAGCGTGTCGATCTGGTCGCTGGGGACGTACAGCTTGTCGGCCCCGCGGTATTCGAGCAGCAGGTAGTCGCGTTCGACGCCGCCGATGGTGCGCGTGACCATGCCGGCGTACCGCGCGACGCCGTGGTGGTGATGGACCACGTAGCTGCCCGGAGCCATGTCGTCGAAAAAGCCCGAGGTGGCCCGGGCGCGGGGGCGGGCGCTGCGATGAGCCCGCCGCCGCCCGGTGATATCGGGCTCGGCCAGCACAGCGAGCTTCGACGACGGCAGGATCACGCCGCGCTCGAGCGGAGCGATCACCACGTCTGTCGCGACGAAGCCTTCGTCGCGCAGGTTGCCCTGGATGCGCGCCGCGGAACCTTCACCGTCGGCGGCCACGACGATGCGGTAGTCGTCTTTCGTCAACCGCTTCAGGCGCTCGACCAAGCGCGTCGGATCGCCGGCAACCGTGTCCCACGCGCTGGCGTCGACCGTCGGCGTGTCGGGGCCCTCGCCCGTGGCGGTGACCGACCACACCGGCGCGTGCGTGTGGGCGAGCAAGCGGTCGAAGGGCAGGTGCAACGGCGGGAAATCGTCACCTTCGGGCACGCCCCATGTCTTGGCCAGCGATCCGGCGAGGCTCTCCTCTTCGGCGAGCAGGTCGGCGGCGCGGTCGCGCATGCGTCGCGGGTCGAACAACAACACGAGCGCGTCGGACGGCAACAGGTCGGCGATCACGTGCTCGTCGGCGGTGAGCCACGGCAGCCAGCTCTCCATGCCGTCGAACGTGTGGCCCTGGGCCAGGCGCTCCCACTGGTCGGCCGCCCATGGTGCGCTCGCCACCAACGCCTCGGCGCGTTCGCGCACCTCAACGGTGGGCACCACCTCGCGGCACCCGAACACCTCGACGCAGTCGACGTCGGCGATCGATCGCTGGTCGGCAACCGCGAACGTCGTGAGCCGGTCGACCTCGTCGCCCCATAGATCGACGCGCACGGGTGAGTCCATCGTCGACGGAAACACGTCGACAATCGATCCGCGCACGGCGACTTCGCCGCGGTGCTCGACCTGGTACTCGCGGCGGTACCCGATCGCCACGAGGCGTTCGACCAACTCGTCGCGGTCGACCACGTCGCCCTGGGCCAGCAGCAGCGGCTCCACGTCTTCGACGTGCGGACCGAGACGCTGCACGAGCGCCCGCACCGGCGCTACGACCACGCGTGGCGACCGCGACGCATCTTTGAGCCGCCACATCGTGCGCAGGCGCCGACCCATCGTCTCTACATTGGGACTGACCCGCTCGAAGGGCAGCGTCTCCCAGGCCGGGAAGGTGTCGACGTCGTCGGCACCCATGAAGACGCGCAGATCGGCCGCGATGTGCTGCGCGTCGCTCGCCGTCGGCGTTGCCACGAGCAACGGGTGGCGGTCGCTGAGCGACGCGACCCCGGCCACGAACAACGCGCGCGCCGCCTCGGGCACCGCGACGTGCGCGGCGCCGGTGCCGAGCAGCGCCGTTAACGCGGGCTCATTTCGCAGCAGCTTTGGAAGATCGGCGAGCGGCCCGACGTCGCGCTGCTCGCGCGCCGCGGTGTCAGTCACGGGTATTGACGACGTTCATCGCCGCGGCCATACCCTTCGCGACGATCAACTCGACGGCGTCGGCCGCTTCCTCGATGGTGACGGCCAGCGCTTCAGCTTCGGCCTTGGCGGGCTTGCGCAACACGTGGTTGGCGCCGTGCTGTTTGCCCGGCGGCTTTCCGATGCCAATCCGCACGCGCAGGAACTCGTCGGTGTGCAGGTGTTGCTTCACGGACTTCAACCCGTTGTTACCCGCCAGTCCCCCGCCCTCTTTCAGCTTCAACCGGCCGACTTCGAGGTCGAGTTCGTCGTGCACGATCACGATGCGGCGCATGTCGTCGACGTTGTGTCGTTTGGCGAGCAGCGAAACTGCGATCCCGCTGTCGTTCATGTACGTCTGGGGCACGGCGAGAACGACGCGGTCACCGTTGATGCGAGCCACATCGGCCTGCGCCCGTTCCTTCCCGGCCGACTTCAACTTGGCGCCGTGCCGTCGGGCCAGGATGACGACCGCGTCTGCACCGGCGTTATGACGCGTGTGTTCGTACTCCTTGCCGGGGTTTCCTAAGCCGACAACCAGCCACGCTGGCGTATCGCCAGCCACGGCGACTACTCGGCGTCGGCGGGCGCTTCACCGGCGGCGTCGCCGCCTGCATCAGCGGCGCCCTCGCCGCCAGCAGCGCCCTCGGCCGCCTCTTCGGAGCCGTCCTCGACGCCCTCGGCCGACGAGGTGCGCGGCGCAAGGCCGGTTACCACTGGGGTCTCGGGATCGGTATCGGTGGTGACACCGTCGGGCAGCACGAGGTCGGCCACGCGAATGACGTGCCCCATCTCGAGTTCGGAGATGTCGACCTCGATCACCTGCGGGATCGTGGCGGCGGTGGCGTTGACCGTGATCGTGGCGATGTCGGCCGCGACCTGTCCGCCGGCCTGCGCGACCTTGACCGCTTCGCCGACCATCTCGATCGGGACGTCGACGGTGACGGCCTGGTTGCGATCGACAATCTGGAAGTCGACGTGGATGACGGTGCCCTTGGTGGGATGGCGCTGCAGTTGCTTGGCGAGCGCGGTGTGGCTGGTGCCGCCGACGTTGAGGTCGAGCAGTGCGTTCAGGCCCGCTTCGCCCGACAGAGCCGTGCGCAGCTCACGCCCGTCGACCGCGACGGAAATGGGGTCGGTGCCGTGCCCGTAAACGACGCCCGGGATCTTCCCGGAGGTGCGCAGGCGCCCCGATTCGGCCGAGCCGGTATCGGTGCGGGTATCTGCTGCGAGTCGGACATCAGCCATGGGACGCGTTCCTTCAAAAAGCCAGTAATTGGGACCCGGAGAGTCTACAAGAAAGATCCGGAGACCGGCCTATCCCGACTTTGGGCGCAACGCGGTGGGTCGGGAGTCCGTAATGCGCCCAAAGTCGCGGCTAGGACTGGTTTTCGCCGCCGAAGATTTCGGAGACGGACTGATCTTCGAAGATGGCTCCGATCACTTCACCGATCAGGGGCGCCACCGACAGCTGCTCGATCGTGGGAAGTTGGCGTTCCGACGGCAGCGGCAGCGTGTTGGTGCCGATGAGCCGAGCGATCGACGAGTTCTTGAGGCGTTCGGTCGCGGGGTCGGACAGCAGCAGGTGGGTGGCGGCGGCCCACACCTCGGTCGCTCCACGCTTCGACAGCAACTCGGCCGCGGCCGTGATGGTGCCCGCGGTGTCGATCATGTCGTCGATGAGCACGCAATGACGGCCCTCGACCTCACCGACCATCTCGAAGGCCTCAACCCCGCCGCTGCCCTTGCTGTCGCGCCGCTTCTGCACGAAGGCCAGTTCGGCGCCGAGGTGTTGCGCGTAGCGGTCGGCCAGCTTCACGCGGCCCGCGTCGGGCGCGCAGATCACGAGGTCGCCCGGTGCGTTCTCGCGTAGGTATTTGATGATGACGGGCATGGCCACGAGGTGATCGAACGGCCCATCGAAGAAGCCTTGGATCTGGCCCGAGTGCAAATCGATGCTCATAATGCGGTCGGCGCCGGCAGTGGCGAGCATGTCGGCGACGAGCTTGGCCGAGATCGGCTCGCGTCCGGTGGCCTTGCGATCTTGTCGGCCGTAGCCGTAATAGGGGCACACCGCGGTGATCCGCTTGGCCGACGCGCGTTTGGCAGCGTCGAGCATGATCAGGTTTTCCATGATCGACGAGTTCAGGTCGCCGCAATGGCTCTGAATGATGAAGACGTCGGACCCGCGGATGTTTTCGTTGAACTTGCAATGGATCTCGCCGTTCGGGAATTCCTTGAGATTGGCGTCGCCCAGAGGTACTCCGAGACACGCTGCGATCTCTTCGGCTAACCCCACGTGCGACCGGCCCGAGAACAATTTCAGACGCTTGACCGGCGAAAGTTCCATTGCGCCCACTCTCGCGCGTACAGCTATGCGACGCGCGCCTATTCGTTACGTAACTGCGGAGATCGGCAGCGCTCGCACGAAGGTCGGCGCGCCACGCGTGCCAACTGCGATCTGCGCGGCACCGGCCGCCACGGTGAGGCCGGTGTTAAACGACGGATCGAACGCGAACACGCCACCACCGATCGGGTCGCCCGCGGCGTGGAAGGCCCGCAAATGCGGCCCGCCGCCGGTGCGGGGCACCGTGATGACTTCGTCGAGGTTTCCGTCGACCTGGGTGGCGGTCACGTCGACGCCGCCCGCGAAGTTCGCCGCGTACGCGAAGAACCCGTCGCCCAACGGCGAGCCGTTCGCGTGGAACATCCGCACGTGGGGCCCGCCGCCGGGACCGGCGCCTACTGCGATCTCCATGCCGTCGGCTCCGTCGAAGTTGCCGACCGCTACTTGCACGCCGCCGGAGAAGGCCGGGTCGAAGGCGAAGAAGCCGCCGTTGTCGAGCGGCGTGCCGTTGGCGGAGAAGACGCGCACGTGCGGCCCGCCGCGTGAGGCGGCGCCGGTGACGATCTCCTCGCCCGGTACGTCTGGGCGCACATCGCCCACAGCCACGCTGACGCCGCCGTTGAACGTCGGGGCGTAGGCGAAGAAGCCGTCGCCGGCCTGACCGGGGGCGGGCAAGCCGTTTCCGAGAAACACTCGGACATGGGGGCCGCCGCCGGCACCCGCGCCCGTAACGATCTCGTCGCCGGGAACATCGGGCAAAACGTCGCCCACGGCGACGTCGACGCCACCGCGGAAACTCGAGCTGTATGCGAAGAAGCCGTCACCGATCGGATTCATCGCGGCCGAGAACACGCGTACGTGCGGGCCGCCACCGGGCCCGGCGGCGGTGACGATTTCGTCGCCAGCCGCGGGGTCGACGTTGCCGATGGCCACCGACGCGCCGCCGCCGAAACCGACCGAATAAGGCGCAGCCGTCTCGGTGGCCAACCCGACGTTGAGCCGCCGAATCACGCCGCCCACGCCGTCGTTGAGGGGCTGGCCGCTGCGCACGAGTTGCGCAGTGACAGCGTCGGGCGACGGCTCGAAGCCCTGAGCGATCAGGAGCGCGGCCGCCGCGGCCACCACCGGCGAGGCCAGCGACGTACCGCTCGCGAGGCCGTAGCCGCCGCCGGGGACCGTGGTGGTGAGCGCGTTGCCGGGCGCGGCGATGTCGACAGTGGGCCCGCGGCGGGAGAACTGGGCAACCGTGTCGTTTTCCATCGTGGCCGCGACCGAAAGCACGTGGGCCATCGCCGCGGGATACTTCGGTGACGTGGCGGTGCCGCCCTGCTGGTCGTTGTTACCCGCCGCGGCCACGACGAGCACGCCGTGGTTGTACGCGTTCGTGATCGCGTCTTGCAACGGCTGCTCGAACTCAGTCGAAGCGAGCGACAGGTTGATGATCTTGGCGCCCCGGTTGACCGCTTCGGCGATCCCGTTGATCACCCAGCTGGTGAAGCCCTCACCCGTGGCGTCGAGCACCTTGACCGACAGCAGGCTTGCGTTCCATCCGATCGACGCCACGCCGATGCCGTTGTTCGTAGCCGCGCCGGCGACGCCGGCGACTTCGGTGCCGTGTTCACCGATGCCATCGTGCACTTCGGTCATGTCGACCGAGCCGACCACCTTGGATGCGAGGTCGGGATGACTCGTGTCGATGCCGGAATCGAGGATCCCGATCGTGACGCCGTCGCCGCGCGTGCGGTCCCACGCGCTGGAAGCCCCGACGGTCGACAGGTACCACTCGCTCTTGCCGTTGTCGCACGTGGTGACGCACGGGTCGTTCGGAACCGCCTGCGCTTTCACTACGGCGTCGCGGTTCACCGACGCGACGCGCAGGAGGCCGCGCATCAGCGATGGGTCGGCGTTTCCCGCCCACCCATTGCCGGCGACGCGCTCACCCCCGAAACGTGCAAGCGCATGGTCGACGGCCGCAGCGTCTTTGAACGTCACGAGCAATCGTTCGGACAGACCCGCTGCGGCTTGGGCCGGCAAGGCGGCCGCGACGAGGAACATGAGAGCAACGACGATGGCCGCCGCCGCGAATTGTTTGCGCATCAGTCGACCGCGACACCTATGAAGAAGGGACCGGTGACCGCGCCGTCGGCCACGTGAGATCCGGGTTCGAGAGAGGCGAAGGGGCCGACGTTGGCGTGATAGCCGATCTCGGCTTTGCGCCCGACGCTGCTGGCGACGATCGCGCCTTCACCGACCACGCAGTCGACGAGGCGCGTATTCGGACCGATCTCGGCGTGCTCACCGACGATCGTGCGGCCCTGGAGAATTGTGCCCGGGAACAACGTCACATCAGGGCCGAGCTGCACCGACGCGTCGACGTAAGTGTGCTCGGGGTCGAGCATGGTGACGCCCCGGCGCATCCAGCGCTCGTTCGTGCGATCGCGCAACTCCGCTTCTGCAATCGCGAGCTGCGCCCGATCGTTGACACCCGCGGCCTCCATCGAGTCGGCGGCCTCGAGGGTGGTGACGGTGTAACCGGCGTCGAACAGCACTCCGACGACGTCGGTCAGGTAGTACTCGCCCTTGGCGTTGTCGGGCATCACGCGCCGCAGCCCGGGCGCGAGCACGCCATGGCGGAACACGTAGATCGACGTGTTGATCTCGTCGATCGCGCGCACGTCGTCGTCGGCGTCGGCTTCTTCGACGATGCGAGACACGCGCCCGTCGGCCGTGCGCACCACTCGTCCGTAGCCGTACGGATCGGTGACCCGCGCCGTGAGCATCGTGGCCGCAGCGTCGGTCGAGCGGTGCTGGCGCACGAGCGCGGCGATCGTGGCGGGACGCAACAACGGCGTGTCGCCCGGCAACACGATGACGTCGCCGTCTTCGTCGTCGGAATCAGGCAGGGCGGTGATGCCGACCGACACCGCGTCACCCGTCCCGCGCTGCGTTGACTGTTCGACGAAGTCGAGGTGGACGCCTTCGGGTGCGTCTTCGGTGACGGTTTTCACGACACGGTCGGCGCCGTGACCAACTACGACCACGACCCGCTCGACGTGAAGTTCGGCCAGCGCGTCGATGACGTGCAGCACCATCGGGCGACCGCACAGCCGGTGCAGCGGCTTAGGCCGCGCCGACATCATGCGGGTACCTTCGCCTGCGGCGAGCACGACAGCCGACAGCGGACGGTTCGTCACGGCGTCTTGTTTACCGCGTACCGCCCGTCCTGCCACCGCATAGCAACAAAATGGATGTCGCGTGTGACCCCTGCGCGGGCGAACGGCCGCAGATGGGGCGAGCGGAGCGAGGGGCCCCATCGTGCGGAGGAGGGCGGGCCTGCGGGCGCCCGGCCGGGAATAAAAATTGCTCGGGGACGAGGGGTCGAACCTCGATTCACGGATTCAAAGTCCGTTGTCCTGCCATTGGACGATCCCCGATCGAAGGCCAAGACCGTACCGGTTGGCCGTTGTATCTACTACCCCACTAGGGTCTGCGCCCGAAATGGGATCACTGATCAAGAAGCGCCGTAAGCGCATGCGCAAGAAGAAGCATCGCAAGATGTTGAAGGCGACTCGCTTCCAGCGTCGCGCCGCCGGCAAGTAACAGCGCTCTAGCGCGCCAAGCGCGCTTCCCGCCTCGCTCGTCCCGCTCCCGGGTTCTCGCGCGCCCCAGATTCCCGCGTTGGTGACCGACGTCACCCCCCACTGTGTCAAGCGTCATCGGCGTAATCGCCGCCTTCCCGCATGCTGAACCCGGAAGCCGCAATCGCTTGCGGTGACGGTTTCCCGGGGGAAGGCGTGCCCGCTCTCATCGAGGGCGGGCACGCTTGCTATTCCAAGGCGTATCCGGCGGGCACGGTCTGCACGACGTGGCCGGCTTCGGGAAATGCACCCTCCACGAACCAGGTGGAGCCGCTGCCTGCCAGCACCGGCGTGACACCGGTCGCGTCGCCGAGGCGATCACGCCACTGCGCGAGCTCCGGTGTGACCGCCAACGCCGCCGGCTCGAGATCGTTGACGCCGTCAGCCGTGGGGCCGCCGAGTTCGTCCCACGCGGCGTAGACGGCCGGCGTCGAGACGTGCAGCGGCGGCGTCAGCAGCGTGTATGTCGCGGCGACGAACGCCAGCGGCTCGACCCGGTTGCCGATACCGGTGACGTGCGCCCGGCCGCCGACGACGCAAAACGGCACGTCGCCGCCCAACCGCGTCGCGATCGCGAGGTCGTGTACGCCCGCCCAGCGCAGCACTGCGGCTGCGTCGGACGAGCCACCACCGAGGCCGGCGCCCGCAGGAATGTGCTTGTCGAGCCTGACGTACGCGACGCGGTTTGTCGCCCGCAGCGCTCGCACGACGAGGTTGTCGTACGAGGGGCCCTCGGGTATCGGCACGCCCGTAAGCGCGAGCCCGTCGCCGTCGTCGAATGTGAGCGTGTCGCACAAGCCGACGCTCACCATCTCGGCGTCGAGCAGGTGGTAGCCGTCGTCGCGCATACCGACGACGCGCAGCGACAACGTCAACTTCGCGGGCGCGAGTTCTACGTGCGGCACGCGGCGAGTCTTCTCCACGCGGCGAGGTCGAGACGCTCGGCCCGCTCGGTTGGCTCGACCCCCGCGCTCGCAAAGCACGAGTCGTCGACCATTCCAGCCAACGTGTTGCGCAGCATCTTGCGCCGCGTCGCGAAACCCGCTTCGACCAACGCGAACACCGCATCGCGTTCGCTGCGGTCGCCGGGTTCGGCGTGGCGCTCGAGCAGCACGAGCACGGAGTCGACCTTGGGTTGGGGAACGAACACGCTGGGCGGCACCCGCCCGAGCAGCGACGCGCCGGCGCTCCACGCGACCTTCACGGTCACCGCTCCGTATGCCTTCGAACCGGGCGACGCCGCGAAGCGTTCGCCCACCTCGCGCTGCACCATCACCACGATGCGTTGCACCATCGGAGCCGCGTCAAGCAGCTTCATCACCAG
Organism: Actinomycetota bacterium; assembly: GCA_041166225.1. GTDB lineage: Bacteria > Actinomycetota > Acidimicrobiia > Acidimicrobiales > JACCXE01 > JACCXE01. Next base: position 23,642 of record JBEEFT010000178.1, read on the forward strand.
CGGCGTGGCGACGTTGTACGGCAGGTTCGCGACCAGAAGCCATCCCGGGTCGTCACCAAGCAAACCGTGCCAGTCGACCTCGAGCGCATCGGCGTGCACCACCGTCGCGCCCTTTGGTTCGACGACGTGTTTGAGCACCGGAATGAGATAGCGGTCCATCTCGACCGCGGTGACCGACGCGCCCGTCTCGAGCAGCGCGAGAGTCAACGACCCGAGACCGGGCCCGATCTCGACGACACGATCACCGGGGCCTACTCCGGCGAGCCGGGCGATGCGCCGGACGGTGTTCGCGTCGCCGACAAAGTTTTGGCCGAGCGCCCGGCTCGGTGTGAGCCCGTTGAGTTGCAGAAGCGCGCGGATCTCGGCGTGGCTGTGTGTCAACGACTCCTGATTACCAGCTGATCTTGACCGAGATCACGCCCGACGACGTGCTGGCCAACTGGCTGAAGGCGTATCTCGACAAGTCGACAACGCGGCCTTCGACGTAGGGGCCGCGGTCGCCGACGCGGCACTTGATCGTCTTGCCGTTACCGAGGTCCGTCACCGTCAGGATCGTGCCCATCGGCAGCGTCTTGTGCGCGCACACCCACGGATCGTCTTGGTGGTACTTGGCGTCGTAGTAGCTGGCCTTGCCCTCTTCCGAGCCGTTGCTCGTGGACCCGCCGGTGGGCATGGGCTTGGCCGACGACGGCGGAGACGACGCACCGCTCTTGCTCGCCGGCGGCTTGGTGGTGGTCGTGGCTGCCGGTGGCTTCGCCTTCGACTGCGACTTGGGTTGCGGTTTGGGTTGGGGCTTGGCGGTGGTGGTTGTCGCCTTGACGGTGACCTTCGGCTTCGCAGTTGCTTTGGGCTGCGCTTTCGCCGCCGACGCCACGGAGGTGGGCGCCGCGATCGAACTCGTCGTCGAGGCGGGCAGCAGCAGCGGACGCTCGGCGCCGCGCGAGGCGCGCGCCGGAGACAGACGCGTTGAGAAGTCAACGCGCGAGCCCGCCATGACCTTCGTTGGCGTGTCTGGTGTCGCGGTGTTCCGAAGAGCAGCCAGACTGATCACCACGAGGG
>JBEEFT010000179.1:0-7733 GCA_041166225.1 Actinomycetota bacterium
GATCTTGCCCGTTGTAGTTGCGTTCCAGCACCGCGGCGTCGGGGTCGAGCGCCACGAACTCGGGGGGCTCGTCGTCCGCGGCGATGGCGGCGAACCGGTCGACGTTGAGCGCCAACGCGTCGCGCACGTGGCACGCGTACTCGAGCGCCGACCAGCGGTCGGGCTCGGGCCGCGTGCGCAACACCGCGAGGAGGTCTTCGTTGGGCAAGCCGCGTGTGAGCGGCGCGCGAAGGCGCTTGCCGGCCCTCGCGATCGAGTCGGCGACGGTGGCCGGGTCAGTGGCGTCGAAGGTGAAACCGCACTCGGCGCACGTCCATCCGGCGCGGGGACGGTCCCAAACGCCGTCGGCCATTACGCCGCGGCTTCGACGAGGCGGCGGGCGATCACCTTGAGCGTGAGCGTCTCGTCGGCGCCCTCGAAGATGCTCAACACGCGAGCGTCGACGAAGTAGCGGCTCACCGGGAACTCCTCGGCGTAACCCATCCCGCCGTGGATCTGCAGCGCCTCACGCGTGACCCACTCGGCGGCCCGGCACACGTAGGCCTTCACGAGGCTCGCTTCCATCGAGCCCTCGCCCTTGGACATCAGCCGCGCTACGTCGTAACTGAACTGGCGTGTCATCTGGATGATCGCCGCCATCTTCGTGAGCTTCGCTTGGGTCAGCTGGTACTCGGCGATGGGCTGGCCGAACACCTTGCGGTTGCGGGCGTAATCAAGCGCGGCTTCGTACGCGGCCTGCATCACGCCGATGGCGCGGGCGGCGGTCTGCAAGCGGCCGTTCTCGAAGCCCGCCATCTGCAAGTAGAAGCCCTTGCCCACACCCTCGTCGCCGCCGATGAGGTTGGCCTTGGGGACGCGCCACGCGTCGAAGGCGAGCTCGTAGCTGTGCATGCCGCGGTAGCCGATCGTGTCGATCGGGCGTCCTTCGAGCTTGCCGCCGCCTTCTTGCGACAGTTGGAAACCGTGCCCGTCGCCCCGCTCCTTGGGCACGATGAACAAGCTCAGGCCGCGGTGGCCGGAATCCGACGCTCCGGTGCGGGCGAGCAGCATCAGCGCGTCGGCGCGCGCCGCGAACGTGCACCACGTCTTCACGCCGTTGATCACGTAGTCGTCACCGTCCTGGGTGGCCGTGACCTTGATGCCAGCGACGTCGGAGCCGAAGTCGGGCTCGGTCACCGCAACCGCGGCCATCACTTCACCCGTCGCGAGCTTCGGCAGCCACTCCTGCTTCTGCTCCTCGGTGCCACCCTTCACGAGCGCGCGGGTGAGGATCTCGGGACGGGTGATCAGGCTGCCCCCGGCGCCGAGCGAGCCTCGGCTCAACTCTTCGGTGGCGGCCACCATCGACGTGTACTCGTCTTCGCCGCCCGTCGCCCAGCCGCCGTACTGCTCGGGGACGGACAGGCCGAACGCACCGAGTTCGGCGATGCCGCTGATGATGTCTTCGGGGATGTCGCCGTTGGTGCGGTGGATGTGCTCGGCGACCGGGCGGATCTTGTCCTCGGCGAAGCGGCGGAACGTGTCGGTGACCATTTCCATGTCGTCACCCAGATGCCGCGGGCCCTGTTCGCCGGCGAGGCTCGCGAGGAACGCGGGATCGCGGCCCGCAGTGGTGGCCCGCAACGCCTTGTCGAGCACGCCGGGCGTCGCGCCCCACGCGTCTTCTCGACCGAGCACGCGAGTGGCGACGTCGTAAATCGCGTCAGCAATGAACGCCGCCGCCAGGCTCGCCTCGGCATCGCCGCGCTCGCCGTACGCGACAGCGGCCGTGGCGCACGCCACCGCCGCCGCCGCGTGCGCGAGGTCGTAGGCCACAACCTGGTTCGCGTCCACGCCGCCGTTGCTGGCGAGGTGCTTGGCACAACCGTCAACAACGTCCTGAGCGTCCGCCAACGCTGCAGTCGCGTCGTCCACTGAAAAAGGCGCTGACATGCGCACCATTCTCCACGTTTCACCGTGCCGGGGTCGAACCCGCTCGCTACCCCTTGACGTAGGACAGTTTTTCGCAGACCCGACCGTCGCTGACACGCAAGATGTCGACACCGCGGACGTGTCCGGCGTCGCCGTTGCCGTGGTCCCAAGTGTGCAACCACCGCACCACGGCCCGATCACCGCACACGAAGATCTCCTCGGTCTCGAAGGGGCCTTCGCCCTCGATGGCCATCACGTCGGCGAATACCGTGAGCATGTCCACGCCGACATAGCGATTTCCGTCCGGTGCGCCCGGACTCTCGAACAAGCAGTCCTCGGACACCGTCGTGCGCAAGGCCTTGAGGTCGCGGCGGTTGACCGCTTCGTTGAAGCGATCGACCGCTGCGCGCGTTGCGGATTCCAGTGGCGACGTCACTACGGCCGCGCCTCGTATACGGCGTTGAACGGCGTCTCAGCGACACGGCGGAAACGGGTGAACCCGCCCTTCTCCACGACGTCGCGCGTCCGCTCCTCGCCCGCTTGCGCGCCCATGGCGAGCCCGACTTCCTGGCTGCGTGAGCAAGGAATGCAGATGAGCGTTGACGCCGAGTAGAAGATGCGGCCGACCGGAGTGAGGTTGTCCTCGAGGCGGTCGTTGGCGTACGGCTCGACGATCATCCACACACCGTCGTCTTGCAGCCGCGACCGCACGTAGCTCGCGGCCCCGATGGGATCGCCCATGTCGTGCAGGCAGTCGAACGACGTCACGAGGTCGTAGCCGTCGCCGCCGAAGGTGGTGGACGTCGCGACTTCGAAACTGCACCGGTCGCCGACTCCGGCGTCGGCCGCAGCGTCGTTCGCAGCGTCAATCGACTCCGGGTGCGGGTCGCTGCCGACGAAGGTCGAGTTGGGGAAGGCCTGCGCCATCAGGATGGTCGACGATCCGTATCCGCAGCCGATGTCGGCCACCCGGCCGCCGGTTTCCAACTCAGCCACGACGCCGTCGAGGGCGGGCAGCCAGGATCCGACGAGGTTCCCGATGTAGTTCGGACGGAAGAAGCGGTTCGTGCCGGCAAACAGGTTGTGGTTGTGTTCTCCCCAGTCCACGCCGCCGCCCGATCTGATCGCGTCCGCGATCAGATCGACATCGGCAATCGTCGAGGCCGCGACCTGCATGCCACCGGGGGCGAACAGCGGGTTGTCGGGGCTCGTCAGCGCGACTGCTTGTTCCTCAGTCAGCCGAAAACTGGCGGACGCGGGGTCGTACTCGGCGTATCCACTCGCGGCCTGCGCGGCCAGCCATTCGGCGAGATATCGCTCGTCGCAGCCGGTGCGCTTCGCGAGTTCGGCGGCGTTCACGGGTTCGCCGTCCGCCATCGCGACATACAACCCGAGCCGGTCGCCCACGAGCACGGTCGCCGCGTGGAACACCGCTCCGAGGTCTCCTGCGAATCGTCCGACGAATTCGTTGAGGCGTGCTTCGTCTATGGCCATTTCTGTTTCTCCTTGAGTTGAATGGTGCTGGGCCAAAGAGTGAAGAGACGACATAGCAATCCGATAGCGGCGAACTAGCCAGCGCGCCGGGGCACTATTGCGACGTGGAAATCGACCTCCTCGGGCGGTTCGAAGTTCGCCGCGACGGGCGAGTGGTCGAAGTTGGCGAGTTCGGCGGTCGGAGAGTGCGTCAGCTCATTCGAATACTCGCGTCGGCGCGCGGCACGGTCTGGTCGCGCGACGCGTTGATCGACGCGATCTGGGCCGAGCACCTCCCGGCGGATCCCGACGCCAACCTCAACGTGTTGGTGAACCGGGCGCGTCGTGCTCTCGGCGGTTCCGATCTGGTGCAGACAGCCGAGAACGGATACCTCCTGACAGCGAGTGACGAGGTCGTCGTCGACGCCGAACGCTTCGAGCTGCTCGCGAGGCACGCGCGCGACGCGATGGAGGCCCAACAGGTCGCGGCGGCGGTCGACGCAGCGCAGGACGCGCTGGTGCTGTGGGGCGAGCCGCTCCCCGAGGATGCGTACTCCGACTGGGCGCGAGAAAAACGTGAGCGGCTCGAGCGAATCCACCACGACACCCTCCAACTGGCGGCCACGGCGAACCTGGAGGCCGGGCGGACGCGCGCGGCGATTGACGCGGCGGCCGAAGCGGTCGCGTCACAGCCGCTGCGCGAGAGCGCGTACGTGCTGCTTATGCGTTCACTCGCCGCGGACGGAGACCACGCGGCGGCGACCTCGGTGTTCAACGACCTTCGAACAATGTTGGCCGACGAGTTGGGAGTCGAACCGTCGCCCGAAGCGGTAGCCGCACGTGACGACCTGCGGCGTGACGCTTCGGTTCCGTTGTCGCGCTCGCGTCCGTCGCCAGACGTCGCGCCGCTCGTGGGACGCGCCCGGGAGATCGAACTGTTGGCTTCGCTGAAACGCGGCGTCGCGATGGTGAGTGGCCGCGCCGGGACCGGAAAGTCTCGGCTTCTGCACGAGGTCATCTCGGGCGCCCGTTTGCCGGTGCTGTCGGTGCGCGCACTCCCGACCGAGCAAGAGGATCCGTGGTCGTTGGTCGCGGCGCTGCTTCGGACGGCACCGGCGGCAGCGCTCGATCTGCACGCTGTGCTTGATGACACGACTCGGGCGTCGCTCGTGGAGGTCCTTCCCGAGTTGCAGGTCGCTGCTGTGGAGTTCGAGCCCAAATCGCGCCGGGCGCTCATTCAGTACGGGATCGTGCAGGTCCTTGAGGCGACCGGACCCTCAATCATCGTGCTCGACGACGTCCAATGGGCGGATTCGAGCAGCCTCGACGCACTCGCGATGTTCATTGGGCGAAGCAGTCATGCGACCGTGATCTGCGCATACCGACCCGACGAAATCGACGACGGATCGGCCACAGCAGCGTTTCTGTCGGCCTTGCACGAAACGCGTCCGCTCGTGGTCGAGTTGAGCGGCCTCGACGCAGACGCTGTTCTCAACTTCGTGAGCTCGCCTGAGGTCGCGTCCGCAATCGTCGCGCACACCGATCAGACTCCGTTCGCGGTGTTGCAGACGTTGCGGGCACTCGAGCGCGAAGGTCTGCTCACGCGCGCGGGAGTTACGTGGCACGGCGCCGCGGGTTCGGCGCCGGTCCGCGCCGCTGAAATCGCGCGGGCGGGCCAGCGTGAAGCAGTGTGGAGGCAATTCGCAGGTTGCTCGCCAACCGAGAGCGACCTCTTGGCGCTACTGGCGTTAGTGGCCAAACCGTTGCCATTAAGGCTGTTGTGCAACGCAAGTGGCCTCAGCCACGACAACGCGATGAGCGGTTTGCGAAACCTCTCGCGCCACAGCCTGGTACGCCATGAGCGGCGCGGATTCACGGTCGACCATGACCTCGTCCGAGAGACAATCGAAGAGCGTCTCGACGCCGTTCGGCGGGTGGAGCTTCACGGGCGGTTGGCGGACGCGCTCGAAACCGAAGAAGGCGTCAACGAGGAGGTCGCCCGTCACCGTGCGCGGAGCGGAGACTCGGTAGCGGCCGCAGCCGCGTTCGCGGGCGCGGCAAAGGCGAGGCTCGAGCGGTTCGCCAACGCCGAGGCGCGCCAGCTCGTGGCCGAGGGCTTGGAACTCGGCCCCACGCCGGAGGTTCGCGTCTCGCTGCTCGAGGTCCGCGGTGAGACGTTCGCTCGCGACGGCGACTTCGAGGCGGCGCGCACGGACTTTCGAAACGCGATCGCCGAAGCCACGTCACGGCCGGTGCGGTCGCGCCTGTTCAGTCGTCTCGCGGCCCTCACCGCAGGCACGGAGAACCTCGTGCGCGCCGACGAGTTGGCCGATATCGCCTTGGCTGAGGCGGGCGATGACCCCCTGGCGCGAGCGCGCGCGGTTTACGTGCGCGCGTTGGTCGACATGAACCTCGACTGGGCCGATCGCGCCGAGGATCGGTTTGACGAGGCGCTTCGATTGTTCACCACCATCGGTGACACCGACGGCATGGCCGACATCCTCGACGCTCGCGCCATGAGTGCGTTTGGTTCGGGTGACATCACCGGCGTCGAACAGTTCGACCGTGTCGCGCGCTTGTTCGCGGACAACGGGAACTGGTTGCGGGTGGTCACGCCGCGGTCCACGAGCGGCCACGGGCTGTCGTTCGCCGGGCAACCCGAGCGGGCGTTGGCCGACACGACCGAAGCGCTCGAGTTGGCGCGTCGTCTCAATTACGCCGAAGGCGAAGCGATGGTGCTTTGGCACCACGGCGAAGTACTCGTCGCAGCCGGTCGTCCCGACCAGGGTTTGGCGGCGGCGGAAGCTGGCGTTGTCCTGGCTCGCCGCCTCGGCCACCGCGGGTGGACGGCGGCCACCCTGTGCGGCCTGGGCGTCGCGCACGCAGCGGTCGGCGACTTCGAAGCAGCGGCCCAGGCCTACCGCGACAGCCTGGTGCTCACGGAACACCTCGTGATGTTCAAGACGTGGGGCCACGCCCGGCTCGCGCGGCTTCTCGTACAACACGGCGACCTCGCCGGCGCGGCAACCCATGTCGATGCGGCTCTGGGTACGGGGCCCGGGCTCGCGCAATACGAGGCGCGGCTGGCCCGGTGCGAACTGGCCGTCGCCCGAAACGAGGCCGACGCGTCTGCGCTTGTGCAAGACGCCCTCGACCGTGCCGTGGATGGTGGCCACGGCGCGTCGGCGATTCGTCTCGCCGAGTTGGGCGGGCAACCGTGACCGGCAATACGGTGGGCTGATGACGACGTATGACAGGCCGTTCGGGCGGTACCTCGAGGACTTCACGGTCGGCGACATCTACAAGCACTGGCCCGGTAAGACGATCACCGAAGCCGACGACCACCTGTTCTGCATGATCACGATGAACCACCACCCGCTGCACACCAACGCGTGGTTCGCCGAGCACGAAACGGTGCAAGGCAAAAACGTCGTGGTCGGCAACCTCGTCTACAGCCTGGTTCTCGGCATGTCTGTGCCCGACGTGAGCGGGTCGTGCATCGCCAACCTCGAGATTGAGTCGCTCAGTCACAAGAAGCCGACATTCCACGGCGACACGATCTACGCCGAGACCCGCGTGCTCGACAAGGTCGAGTCGTCGAGCAAGCCCGACCGCGGGATTGTCACGGTGGAAACGAAGGGCTTCAATCAACACGGCGACGAGGTGTGCTACTTCCGCCGCAAGCTGATGGTGTGGAAGACGGCCGACGCGCCGCAGCGGCAGCGCCCGTACGGCGACGACGTCTGGTCTTAAGCCTTCACCCAGTCGAGGACGAGTTTGTTGACCTCGGCGGGCTTTTCGACCTGCAAGAAGTGGCCGCAGCCGTCGAGCACTTCGACGCGGGACTCGGGGGACAGGAACGCGGCGGCGTCGGTGGTGAGCGCAGCGGACAGGCAACCGTCGTTGCGGCCGTGCAGGAACAACACCGGCTGGGTGGGCGTGCCGCCGGCCGCGGCCTGCTCGGCGTCGTATTTCGGGTCCTTGACGCCGTCGCCCAACATGGCGCGGTAGTAGCCGAGCGCGGCCGCGAGGTTGGCGGGGTCGCGCAGAGCGTCTTTCACCGCGGGCACGTGCGCGCTGCCGTCGAAGCCGGGCGACCAGTCGGCCCACAGCCCGTCGATGAACTCGAGGTCGTTCATGCCCACAGCCATCTCGGCGAGCGGGTGCTGGAAGAAGAACATGTACCAAGACCGCTGCAGCTGCTTGTAGGTGAGGAAGCCCGCGCCGAGCGCGCCGGCCGGCGGAACCGCCATCGTGACGACGCGCCGCCTCCGCTCGGGTGCGGACACTGCGATGCCGTACGCCGCGATCGCGCCCCCGTCGTGGCCGATGAGTACGGCGTCGCTGCC
>JBEEFT010000180.1:0-8898 GCA_041166225.1 Actinomycetota bacterium
AGGCCTCGGGACCGAGGTTCGCGGCGCCGATGTCTACGCGAAGCGTGGAAGCCAAGTCGGGCAGCGCCGCAGCAATCGCCTCGGCCCTGTCGGCGACTCGGGAGCGGATCATCGCTCCGACCGCGGGGTCGGCATTCGCCGCCGCCGCGATGCCGCGGACTACTCCCTCCAGCAACTGGAACGGCCGCTGACCGGTTTGATCGACACCCTGGCCTCGCAACACCCAAGCCTCTGACTGAACTTTCAATGCCAACTCGTCGAGCACGCGCGATTTACCCCCGCCCGACTCCGCTTCGAGCAACACGAGCCCGCCCTCACCACCACGAGCTTCGGCGACGACTTGCGCGAGCAACTGCAGCTCCGCGGCGCGACCGACGAACGCAGGCTCGGTAAGCACCTGCCGGCGGTCGTGTACGCCGATGACCACGCTCGGATCAGCGACGCCGGTGCGAAGCCCGTCGGCGATGGCCGACAGGTCCGCGGACGCGGCCGCAGCAGACTGGTAGCGCTCGTCGGGGTCCTTTCGCAGAAGCCGTTGGATCACAGCGTCGAGCGCACGAGGGACGTCGGGGCGCAACTCGCGCAACGACGCCGGCGTCGCGTTGAGGTGCTGGCGCAGCACGTCGCCGACGTCAGTGCCTTCGAACGGCGGGTGACCGGCAACACACTCGAAGAGCACGACGCCGAGGGAATAAAGGTCGGATCGTTCGTCGACGTCTCGTTCGAGCAGTCCTGCGGCTTCGGGTGCCAAATAACGGGCCGTGCCCACCCGCTCGTCGCGCACGGTGCTGTCCAGCGTGGGGCTGCGGGCGAAGCCGAAGTCGATCAACACGACGCGCCGGGTGGGCGCCTCACCGGTTTCGTTGACGATGACGTTTCCGGGTTTGACGTCGCGGTGCAGCACGTGGTGATCGTGCGCGTGCTGCAAAGCCTCGAGCAGCCCTATGCCGGTGGCCACGGCGGCGGCAATCGGGAGCGGTCCGCTCGCCAGGCGCTCGGCCAGCGTCACACCGTCGACGGCAGGACGCACGAGATAGAAGTAGCCCTGCTCCCTGCCCATCGTGATAGGCGCGCGCAGTGCCGTGGTCTCCAAGCGACGCAGCACGTCGGCTTCATGCGACAACCGACTCCAAACCCGGTCCTCGAAACCGACGTCGGCGATGCGCTTGACGATTACGGCCCCGCCGGTCTCGATGTCGGTACCCGCAAACGTCTCGACGCCGCTGCCTTCCTTCAGCAGCTGGTCGCAGCGAAAGCGGTCGCCCAGCAGGGGCGCCGCGGGAGAGCTACCAGGCACGTCAGCTTCATCGGGACCAAATCACAACTTTGTGAGATTTGTGACCCAACCCCCGGCCAACTCCACCGAATCTGCGCGTAGTGCCACGATTGGGCATGGCCGACCGACGACTGGTGCTCGCATCTGCGTCCCCGGCGCGCTTACGTCAGTTGACGATGGCGGGGTTTGCTCCCGCAGTGGTGGTGAGTGGCGTCGACGAGGATGAGGTCGAGGAAATGTCGACGTCATCGATGGCGCAAGAGCTCGCAGCGCGCAAAGCATTCGCCGTCGCCGCCATGCCTGAGGCCGCCGATGCAATCGTCGTCGGATGCGATTCGATGCTCGCGCTCGACGGCGCATCGCTCGGCAAACCCCGCGACGCCGAAGAAGCCGTCACGCGGTGGAAGTCAATGCGCGGCCGCACCGGAGTGCTCACGACGGGACATTGCGTGATCGACGTGCGCGCGAACGCGCACGCACGCGGCGTCGCCGAAACCGCCGTGCGGTTCGGCTCACCCACTGACGACGAGATCGCCGCCTACGTTGCTACCGGCGAGCCGCTCGGGGTCGCGGGCGCGTTCACGCTCGACGGCATCAGCGCGCCCTTCATCGAGGGCGTCGACGGAGACCCCGGCGCGGTGATCGGTATCTCGTTGCCGTTGTTCCGGTCGTTGCTCCGCGACATCGGCGTGTCGGTGGTGGACCTGTGGAGCTGAAGATCGGGTCGTATCCGCTCGACCCGCCGGTGGTGCTTGCGCCGATGGCTGGAGTCACGAACGCTGCGTTCCGCCGCCTCTGTAGGGAATATGGCGGCGCGTTGTACGTGAGCGAGATGGTCACCGCACGCGCGCTCGTCGAAGGCAACCGCAAGACGGAGCGGATGGTTGCGCGCGCTGACGGTGAGCCGATCCACAGCGTGCAGCTTTACGGCGTTGACCCGGTGGTGATGACCGCAGCGGTCCGCCGCCTCGTCGACGACGTGGGCGTCGACCATGTCGACCTCAACTTCGGTTGTCCCGTGCCGAAGGTCACCAAGCTCGGCGGTGGTGCGGCGTTGCCCGTCCACCACAACCTCTTCGAAGCGATCGTGCGCGGCGCGGTACACGCGGCGGGCACCGTCCCGGTCACGGTGAAGATGCGCGTCGGTGTGTCGCCGCAACACGTGACGTTCCTGCGCGCCGCGCGCGCCGCGGCCGACGCCGGTGTCGCCGCAGTCGCCCTGCACGCCCGCACCGCCGAACAGCTGTATTCCGGTGAGGCGGATTGGACGCGCATCGCAGCATTAGTGGAGGCGCTCGACGGCACCGGTGTGCCGGTTCTGGGCAACGGCGACATCTGGGAAGGCGGCGACGGTCCCCGCATGGTCGCAGCAACAGGATGTGCAGGAGTCGTCGTCGGACGCGGATGCCTAGGCCGGCCATGGCTGTTCCGCGACCTCGACCGCGCGTTTCGCGGTGAACCCGTCGACGACCCGCCGCACTTTGGCGCGGTGGCCGACGTGATGCGCCGGCATGTGCGGTTGCTCGTCGATGACTTCGGTGACGAGGCGAGCGCAGTGCGCGACTTTCGCAAGCACGTCGGCTGGTACCTCACCGGCTACCCCGTGGGCGGTGAGGCGCGTCGGCTCATGGCATTGGCGTCGTCGCTCGACGAACTCGACGTGATGCTCAGCGGGATCGATCGCTCATTGGCGTTGCCCGACGCGGCGCGCCGAGCCAAGCGGGGCCACACGAACGGGCCCCGGCCTGTCGCGCTCCCTCACCGCTGGATTGAGACCGCCGACGACCTCGACGTGCCTGAGGGTGCCGAGCTGTTGGTGAGTGGGGGTTAACGCAGCGCGCGGCGCGAATTTCGTTCACCGGCGTTCGCCTGGGCGTCGCGACGCGTCCATGGCAGCACGAACCAGAACCACGTGAACCAGGCTGCAATGCCCGCGCCGGCCACGCCCGCGAGCGGCGACTTGTAGATCACGTCGCCGACGAGAAACACCGATCCCGCCACGGCCAGCATCAGCAGGAACAAGCTGGCAATCGCCATCCGCGTGGCCGAGAACAGCAACTGCTCCTTGTCGCCGCTGCGGAAGTTGATCCGGTGATACGCGCTGGGGGCGATCAGTAGAGCCGTGGCCGCCGCGGTGAGTAGCAGCGTGGCGAAGTAGACCGTGCGTTGCAACGCCGTAGCGGTGTGGAACGTCTGCGTAAACGCGACACCAAGTAAGAACGCGAACAACACCTGCGCGCCGGGGATGGCGACGCGCAACTCCTCGAGGAGCTCGTTCAACTCGCGGTTGATTCGTTCTTGTTTGTCTTCATCAGGGTCGGATCGAGCACCCACGCGTCGGAGCTACCCGCAAACCCTGAGTGTCAATCACTCAGGTTGCGCTCACCGTCGTTCGACTTCGCGCACGGAATGCTCGTCGCCCAACCGCACGACCAGGTCGGCGGTCTGCTCGAACGGCCGCACTTCTTCTTCGACGACCAGCGCGTTCAGGTCGCGCCACACCTGCATGGCCATGGCGTTCATCGCCTCGGGCTCGACATCGCGGTACGGGTACAACATCGCGCTCGGCTCGTCTGCGGCTTCGGCTCGCAAGCCCTCGAAGCGGTTGAGGTACCAGCTGCTCAGCGTGTCAGTGGGTGCGTCGAGATGCACGAGCGTGTCGATGCGGTCGCGCACACCCAACAGCGGGTTCCCGAGATGAAGACCGTCGAGCACGATCGTGTCGCTGACGATCTCGTCCTCACCAACTACTTCGTAATGAAGGTGCGAATAACGCGGCGCTGTCGCGCGACCGCGATCGCGGATCGCGTCGATGAAGGCACGTAACGCGAACGCGTCGTACGAATCGGCGTAGCCCTTGCGTGAGCCGGCGTCGGCGCGGATGAATCCGTCGGTCGACACCGTGGGCCACCCGAGGGCGTCGGCCACAAGCGCGGCGAGGTACGACTTGCCCGCAGCGATGCCGCCGGTGATGCCGACGACCTTCGCGTCGCGCGCGCGGGCGGTCGCGACGATCGCGTCGACCAGTTCGTTTAGCCCGGCGCTCACGGCGTCAGCATGCCCGACGGTGTCACGTCGACCACTACCTCGGTATGCGCATGGGCCACGCGGCCAGCATGCCGTACGCTTCAGCGAGTCAACGGGACGTGGCGCAGCTCGGTAGCGCACCTGCTTTGGGAGCAGGGGGTCGCGAGTTCAAATCTCGCCGTCCCGACCAAATCTGGTTGTTACACCGTCGGCGTACCGTTCACCCATGCGGAAGTGCGCACGCTGCGGGGAAGAAAAACCGGCCGACGACTTCAGCTGGAAGAACGAGTCGAAGGGCTGGCGCAGCAGCTACTGCAAGCCATGCTGGACCGAGTACACCCACGAGCGGTACGACGTCCACAAAGACAAGTACGTCGCCGCCTCAGCCGTGCGAAACCAGCAACGCCGGGTCGAGCGAACCACCTATCTCCTCGAGTATTTCCAATCGCACCCGTGTGTTGACTGTGGCGAGGCCGATCCAGTCGTCCTCGACTTCGACCATCTCCGCGACAAGAAGTTCAACATCGGGAGCGAGCTTGAATACAAATCCTGGGCGGCGATCCTCGTCGAGATCCAAAAATGCGACGTCGTGTGCGCAAACTGCCATCGCAGGCGTACGGCGTTTCGTCAGGGATGGCTCCGGTCCGAGCTCGCCTGGCTCGGGGATCTGAACTAGTGAAGCGATGTTCGCGCTGTCACGAGTTCAAGCCCTTGGATGACTTCATGTGGCGACGAAGAGCACTCGGGCAGAAGGATTCGTACTGTCGACCGTGTCGCGCCGAGTACAAGCAACAGCACTACGCAGCGAACAAACCTCGATACATCGCGAACGCTCAAGTGGTGAAGCGGAAAGTGGCGCGCCAACGAATGATCTGGCTCATCGAATATTTCGCTGACAACCCGTGCGCAGACTGCGGTGAAACCGATCCGGTAGTTTTGGAATTCGACCACCTTGGCGATAAGGCCTTCCCGATCGCCGGCAACTTCTTCTGGATGCCGTGGGAGCAAATCTGCGCCGAAGTAGAAAAGTGCGAGGTGGTTTGTGCAAACTGTCACCGCCGCAGGACCGCATTACGGGGAAATTATCTGCGTGCGGGTGTAGCTCAACGGTAGAGCCGCTGATTTCCAATCAGCAGACGGGAGATCGACACTCCTCACCCGCTCCAAGAATTAGGCCGTCGCGCGCAAGCGACCTTCAGCCCTCAGCGGCCACGCCGACCACGCGAGCCACGCGCCGATCGCGATGCACGCGATTACGGGGGCAATTTGCACGGGGCCGATTCCGTCGACGCCCAAGTACGGATTGGTGACCGGCGAGCGCAGTGTCGTGGCGTGGTACAGCACGAAGCCGACCGCCACGCCCACGCCGCACACGAACGCGAGCGGGCGGCTCCATTCCTTCTCACGGCGCGCCGCAAGCGACGCCACGATGCAGCCGATGAGCAACAGCAGCCCACCGATAAGGCCCACGTAACCGCCCTCGATCGGCTTCTGCGTGGTGGGATCGACGTTGTTCGCCGGCGTCACCGCGTGCCACACCTGCGCGAGCGCAAGCAGAGCAGCGGGCAGGACCAAGGCACGCATTGGCTTCATCGCCAAAGTGTGACGGAGCAACGTTGTCCCATGCGGGCAATTTTCGGGCGACAAGATGTCGGCGTGAACGAGGTACGCCGCGCGCTGCCGGCCGTGGTGCGCGCGTTCTGGACGTTCCCCGAGACGGTGCACCTCCTTCCGAACGAGGCCAACCGCCGACGCGTCCTACCTCGCTATCTCGCGGCGGACATGCACGACGCCGCACGCTTCGGCGGACTGCACGTGGCCGAAAATGACGGACAGGTGCTCGGTGCCGTCGCGTGGTTGCCACCGGGTAAGTACCCGATCGGTCTCGGGCGCGAGCTGCGCCAGTTGGCGCGCTTCGTACCCGTGCTGCCGTGGGCGATAGGTGCGGCCCGCGAAGGCCAACGCGGGCAACGCACAAACCGAGCACAGCACCGCCGGTTCGCGGAGCCGCACTACTTCCTGAGAATGATCGGCGTCGACCCGGAACGCCAAAGGAGCGGAGTGGGGCGTCGCCGGCTCGCGCCGATGCTGGACCAGGCCGACGACGAGCACGTCGGCTGCTTCCTGTTCACCGCGACCGAAGCGAACGCCGCGTGGTACGCGGGGATGGGGTTCGACGTCGCCGCTCGTTACAAGCCGACTCCGACGTGGCCCGAGGTGTCGGCGATGTGGCGCGCCCCGCGTTAGCGGCGATTACCCGGCTAGTTCTTCGTTCGTCAGCCGCGCGACCACCGCATCCACCGAGGTGCCGCCGACGTCTCGCGCCGCTTCGATGAGCGACAGCGTGATCCACCCGTCGAGCAACAACGCAATGTCGCTGCCCGGGACCGGGTCGGATCGCCCGTAACTGATCTCGAGAGTGCCGGGACCCGCCTCGGCCATCGTCGCCTGGATCACACCGCGCAATGCGAGCTTGGCCGCCTTCATCCCCCGCACGGCGTAGGGCCGGCGGTTGGGCACGTTCACGTTCAACACCGCGTCGGTGCCGATCTCACACACGGCGTGCACGAGGCTCGCCGCGCACATCGCCGCGGTGTCCCAATGAAATGCTTCGTCACCTCGGTGGGCGAGGCTCACGGCCATCGCCGGCACTCCGAACTGACTCGCGGTAAGCGCAGCGCCGACGGTGCCCGAGTGCAGCACGGCCCGTCCCAGGTTGGCGCCGGCGTTGATGCCCGAGACCAGCAGGTCGAAGTTGCCGCCGAAGCCGCCCAGTGCTGCGGAGAACGCGCAGAGCGCCGGCGGGCCGTCGACGGCATACGCCTCGACACCCAGCAACCCCTCGACGGCGCGGTCTTCGAAGAGCACTTGGCCCGTGACATGCAGCGGACCGAGTGCGGCGCCGTAGCCCGAGTAGTCGCGGTTCGGCGCTGCGATCACGACCTCGTGACCGCACGTGTTGAGGGCGCGGGCCAACGCGTGCAGACCGGGACCGTCGATGCCGTCGTCGTTGGTCAGCAGGATGCGCACCCGCCCAGTCTGGCGCGGGATTGCGACGGGTCGGATCGGTACGCTGCTCCGCCGTGGCGAGATGGGGCGACATCGAACAGTCCGAACCGGAGTTCGCGGCGCGGGTGCGTCGGTTGTTCGACGCCGGGCGGCACAAGACGATCGCGACGCTGCGCGCCGACGGCTCCCCCCGAATCTCGGGGATCGAGTGTGAGTTCGTCGAGGACGACCTTCGCTTCGGTTCTATGAGCGGCGCGCGCAAAGGCGTCGACCTCAAACGAGACGGCCGCTTCGCGTTGCACGGCCCGACCTTTCACCCCGTGGCAGGCAAGGAGAACGAGTGGCCGGGCGAAGCCAAGATCGCCGGCCGAGCCACCGTCGCGGGGCCCGTCACCGAAGAGGGCGGCGAGGGACCCGACGGTGAGATGTTCGTCGCCGACATCACCGAGGTCGCCGTGACCGCGCTCAACCCAGAGGCGACGATGCTCGTGGTCGAATGGTGGACGCCGGAGCACGGCCTGCGCCGCGTCGAGCGCGCGTAGATGCTCGCCACCGTTCGGTAGCGCTCCCGGCACGATTCGAACGTGCGACCTGCGGATTAGAAGTCCGATGCTCTATCCAGCTGAGCTACGGGAGCTGACCCGAAGCCTACGAACCGCGAGCAGCACGGCCAGCAATAACACAGCGGCAACGGCGCCGCGTTCGGCGTTATTACCGGCGGGAGCGGCGTGCCGCGCCCCGACCGCGGTGCGGGCGCGCGTGGTCGCGGTGCTCACGGTGGTTGCGGACCGCGCGGCGGCGGGTGCGATCGGAAACACGTTGACGGGTGGCGACGCACCCTCGCTGATCGTGACGTAACGCGACGTGTCAGCGGCGATGGCGATGGCCTCGCCTTGGTCTTCGGACACCTGCGGCGCGTTGCACGCTACGCCCAGCAACGCGTCGGGCACCGACTGCCCCGGTGCCCGCGCGAAGGCAAGTACCGCGGCATACGTACGTAACAGGATTAGCGAACCGTCCGAAGAAATGTCGCCGCCGGTCACGAGGGTGCCGGGGAACTTCGACGCCGCGCCGGCGGGCGCCACGATGTGGATCGTTCCGACTTCGCGCATCGTGATCGTGGCTCCGTTGCTCAACGATGCGGCGGGAGCGACGAGGATTCGCGATGACCCGATCAGTGACTTCGTCACGATCACGAGGTCGCCCGATATCGGGTCGACGATCAACGTCTCGGCATCTTCGGGACCGCCGGGATAAATCAGGTTGAAGTGTTCGACGCCCGTGAGCGGCGACCCCGGCGCCTTCGGCGCGACGGCCGGTTCGGGAGCGCGGTACACCGTCACGAAATCACGGACGCGACCGCGTCCGGCGACGGGAAGCAGGGCTGCGTTGTCACCGATGTCGGCCGCGTAAATGTACGAACCGGACGCGCCCCGTTTCGGGCCAATTCCGATGTCTTCCCAGTCGACGGCTTTGGCGCCCGGGAACGCGTACGACCCGAGGTCGGATCCGTCGACGGTGAGCGCGAATACCTCGGGCTTGCCGCCCGAGTCGTTGTGCGTCCAGTACACGCCGGGATACCGGCG
>JBEEFT010000181.1:0-18894 GCA_041166225.1 Actinomycetota bacterium
GGCACGGTGACGTGGCTCTCGTCGATGACGAGCAGGTAGTCCTTCGGGAAGAAGTCGAGCAGCGTGGATGCCGGTTCGCCCGCCTGGCGACCATCGATGTGGCGGCTGTAGTTCTCGATGCCGTTGCAGTAGCCGACCTCTTGCATCATCTCGAGGTCGTACGACGTGCGCATGCGCAGGCGCTGCGCTTCGAGCAACTTGCCTTCTTTCTCGAAGAACGCCAACCGCTTCTGCAACTCGTCTTCGATGCGCACGACCGCGTCGCGCAGCCGCTCGTTGCCAGTGACGTAGTGCGTGGCCGGCCACACGGCGAGGTCGTCGAGCACGCCGAGGATCTCACCGGTGACGGGGTCGATACGCGTCAGCCGCTCGACTTCGTCGCCGAACAACTCAATGCGTACCGAGGCTTCTTCGTAGGCGGGGTGCACCTCGATCACGTCGCCTCGCACCCGGAAGTTGCCGCGGACGAGGTTCGCGTCGTTGCGGTCGTAGCCGATGTCGACGAGCTTGCGCAGCACGGCGCGCTGGTCGACCTCCTGGCCCGGCTTCAACATCAACAGGTTCTTGGCGTACTCCGCCGGCGAACCGAGGCCGTAGATGCACGAGACCGACGCCACGACGATGACGTCTTCGCGGGCCAACAAGGCCGACGTGGTCGAATGCCGCAAACGGTCGATCTCGTCGTTGATCGAGCTGTCTTTCTCGATGAACGTGTCGCTCGATGGGATGTAGGCCTCGGGCTGGTAGTAGTCGTAATACGACACGAAATACTCGACGCGGTTCTTCGGGAAGAACTCTTTGAATTCCGACGCCAACTGTGCGGCCAGCGATTTGTTCGGCGCGATCACCAGTGTCGGCTTCTGCACCTTTTCGATCGTCCAGCCGATCGTGGCCGACTTTCCCGAGCCGGTGATGCCGAGCAGCGTCTGGAACCGCTCCCCCGCCTGCACGCCCTCGACGAGGCCCGCGATGGCCTCAGGCTGGTCGCCCGCAGGCTGATAATCGGAAACCATCTCGAACGCAGGCACGCCGCCCAGGGTATCGACAGGGTGTTACGCCGGAACCACGTCTCCCACCGACGACGTTTCCCCTGGTAGCGACGCGATCCAAGCCCAGCACTCGTCGACCGCCAGCGCCAGGTCTTCGGGGGGACCGCTGTTGTCGATCACGAAGTCGGCCATTTCGACGCGCTGCTCGCGGGTGATCTGGGCGGCGATTCGCCGGGCGGCGTCGTCGGGGTCCATGCCGCGCTGGCTCACGAGGCGGTCGAGGGCGATCTCTATAGGACAGTCGACGACGATCGTGCCGGCCACCGTGTACGCGTTGCCCGACGCGCCAAGCAACGGGATGTCGAGGAGCACCACGTTGTCAGTGTCGGCGTTTGCCGCGACCCGCTCGTTGATCGTCGATCCGATAAGCGGCCACATGATCATGTTGAGGTCGTTGCGGGCCGCGTCGTCGCTGAAAACGATCGACGCGATTGCGGCGCGGTCGAGCTCGCCGTTCTCGGCGACGACACCGGGGCCGAACCGGTCGACGATGGGTTGGAACCCCGCGCCGCCCGGCCGCTGAAGCTCGCGCGCCACCGCGTCGGCGTCGACGAGCACCGCGCCGCGCTCGACGAGCAGTTTCGACGCACTGGACTTCCCGGCGCCGATCCCGCCGGTGAGCGCAATTACCAACACGGCCGAAACGTAGCAATCGGGACGGGATAACTAGCCCACCCACCCGCTCGGAATGACCCGCATGGTCCCTACGGACCGGTCCTAACCAGGCCGATAGACATCTTGTGAAGCGCCATACGACCTTTTCCAAGCGCAACAGGGATCGCGGAGCGGCGTTAGTGGAGTTCTCCTTCGTGTTCCTGCTGCTCGTATTCCTCATCTACGGGATCGCCGCCTTCGGCATCATGCTGTCGACGAAGAACTCGTTGACGCACGCGGCCTCGGAGGGCGCGCGGTCCGCGTTGTCGGTGTCCGACCTGCCGTCGGCGACCGCGAACACCCGACGGCTCGACCAGGTGAAGGCGACCATCACCAAGGACCTGTCGTGGATGGGCGCCAACTACGACGTCTCATACGTCAACGCCGCAATCGCGAACTGCTCGTCGACCGACACCACGCAGTGCGTGACGGTGACGATCACCTATCCGTGGTCGTCCAAGCCCCTCATCCCCGCGGCACCGGGCCTCGGACTGGTCTCGCCCAACACGATGACGGCCACCGCTGTCGTGCGCATCTCCTAGGAGCCGTGATGAGACTTTCCCTTCCTAGATTCCTATGCCGGAGCCCGCGTAAGAACGAGCGCGGGGCCGTGCTGATCATCGGCGTAGTCGCGTGCCTGATGGCGATGTCGTTTGCGTCGCTCGGCATTGATATCGGCAGGTACGCCGTCGAGAAGAAGAGTGACCAGAAAGTTGCCGACCTCGCCGCGCTCGACGCGGCCCGCGCCATCGGCCTCATCCTGAACTCCACCAACCAGGCGGGTTACGACACCGCCGCACAAACCGCGGCCAGCGCCTCGGCGGTCCGCAACGGGTTCACCGCGAACGGCACGACCTCCACGATCACTGCGGTGACCGGTTCGGTCGACTCCACGAACACCTTCGTCCAAGACGCCAGCGCCTCCGCCGTGCGGGTGATTGTGGCCTCACGGGTGACCAACCAGTTCATCGCCGGCGTCAAAGACATCAAGGCCACTGCGGTTGCGTTGGTTGGCAGCCCGATCGCGGCCTTCTCGGTTGGTTCGACGCTTGCGAGCCTCGACACATCCCGCAGCTTCCTCGACCCCGTGTTGAAAGGCTGGCTCGGCGCAACCGGCAGCCTCTCGGCGGTCAGCTACGACGGGCTGGCGTCGGGCAACGTTTCGCTCGCGAAGTTGCAGACGGCGCTTCTGTCCGCTGGATACAACGTCGGCACCGTCAACCAGCTGCTGACCACGGACGTCAAGGTCAGGGACCTCCTGACCGCCTCGGCGTCGGCGCTTGGAACCAGCACGGCCAAGACGGAGATCAACGACCTGTTGGCGGCGAGCATCTCCTCGACGGCCACGATCAAACTGAACCAGCTGCTCAACGTGGCGACGCCGAGCGACAGCGCGGTGCTGAGTGGCACCGTCAACGTGTACCAACTCGTTACAGGTTCCGCCGAGCTGATGAACGGCTCGAGCTTCGCGGCGGTCTCTACGGGCCTGAGCCTCGGCAACTACGGCTCGGCCGACGTCAGCGTGAAACTGATTTCGCCGGCGCAGATCGGTATAGGGCCGGTCGGCACCACCGCTGAGAACGCGCAGGGAGTCGTGAAGCTCGTCTTGCACGTCAAGACCAGCGTGCTCACCGCGCTGCTTCCGACCTTGGGCACCGCGGTCGACGTGACGCTCATCTACAACGTCGGCGAAGCCAAGGGCACGCTCAGTTCGATCGTGTGCGGCGCCTCGCCGAGCATCGGTGTCAGCGTCAACACCTCGTCGGTCTCGGTGACCGGCAGTGCCACGGCGGCTCTCACCGGCACGATCACGGTCTCGCCTTCGACGATCGCGGCTTCGGGCCCGACGGCCCTGACGTTCAACTACCCGAGCGAGTTCACGCCTGCGAGCAAGCGAGTTCCGAACTCTACGAACTCGATCAGCAGCACATCGGTCACCTTCAGCGGCTCGGGTTCGTTGCTCTCCACGGTCGTGAATGCGGTGACGAACCCCGTCGCCACGGTCGTCAGCACGGTGCTGACGAACACGCTGAGCACCGCCATCACCCCGGCGCTCAAAGCGCTCGGCATCGATGTCGGCGCCGCCGACGTGTCAGCGCTCGGCATTTTCCCTGATCCCAGCTCTTGTGGCGGCCACCCCCGCCTCGCCCAATAAACCCAACCAAAAAAGGAATCCCGTCATGTCCCCAACTCCCAAGAAGCGCTCAACCATCCTCGTGCTCGTCGGAGCCGTGGTCTTCGTGCTCGGCACCGGCCTCGCGGCCCTCGCCACGCGAGGATCCGACGGTGGCGGCGGATCGCCCAATGCCGCTGCGGCGGTCACCACTACAACGGCTGCTCCCGGATCAGTTGCGCCGCCGGCGCCCGCTCCGCTGTCGGGCTTCGTGATTCCCGCCGGGCATCAAGCGCTTGCGCTCGACGTACCGTTTGTCAACGGCATTGCGGGCTACGCCAAGGCGGGCGATCACGTGAACGTGTTCGGCGTTTTCAAGAACAACGCCGCGAACTCATCGCTGCCCAACCCGGCGGCCAAGCTCGTGCTCAGCAACATCGAAGTGCTCGCAGTGAGCAGCACGCCGGGCGCCAACTCGACCTACGTGCTGTCGGTCGACCCCTCCCAGGCCGAGCAGCTCGTGTATCTGGCGAGCTTCGAAGGTTCCTACCTCACCCTTGCCCGCGAACACCAGGGCGACCTCTCCACCATCGGAAGGACGCCGAAGAATGAAATCTGAGACTGATCCCCGCGCCATTCCCGCCGGCGCCAAGATCATCGTCGTCGACCGCACGACGGAGTTGGCGGACCGTTTCCGGGAGGTCCTCCCCGACCTCGACCACGCGGCCGAAGTGATGGCGTGCCTGCGAGTCAGCGACGTCGTCGAGATGCTCGACGACGACGAACGTCCGACGGTGCTCGTGGCTGGCCCTGGCATCGTGACCCGGTCGGGCCTCGCCCGCCTCGAGTTGCTGCACGACAACTGCCCGCACCTCGTGATCGTGTTGGCCTTCACCCGCCGCCCGTCGGCCGCCGTGCGCGACATCGTGCGTGCCGGCGCGGTCGACATGATCCAGATGCCCGCGGATGACAGCGTGGTCGCGGCGTCGATGAACCGTGCGATCGGCCTCGCGTACCGCGGCGTCGTCGCCGCCCAGGCCGTGGCTGCGGCTGCCAATTCGGCGCCGGTCGCCGAAGGCCAGATGCCGAGCGTGCGTCAGCGCAAGGGAATGGTCGTGACACTTGCTTCCGCCACAGGTGGCTGCGGCAAGACGTTCCTCGCGACCAACCTGGCGTACCTGCTCTCGCTGGTGCCCGACCACAAGGTCTGCATCGTGGATCTCGACCTGCAGTTCGGTGAAGTTTCCACCACGCTGCACCTCCGGCCGAAGTACACGATCTGCGACGCGCTCGCCCACGAAGACGACACCATCGAACTGAAGGACGTCATCGACGACTACGTGGTGCGTCACGAGTCAGGCATCGCCGTACTCGCCGCGCCGCGTGATCCCTCCGAAGCCGACCGCATCGAGCCCCCCGACGTCACCCGCATCCTGGAGGCCGTTCGAGCCAACTTCGACACGGTGATCGTCGATACGCCGCCGTACCTGTCCGAGGTCGTGCTCGCCGCGTTCGACATGAGCGACTCGCTGTACGCGATCGCCACACTGGACCTGCCGAGCGTGCGCAACATGGGCGTGTTCCTGTCGACCATGGAACGCCTGAAGATTCCGGCCGACAACGTCCGGCTCATCCTCAACAAGGCCGAGCGCGACGTCGGCATCGACGTCGACCAAGTGCGCAAGCTGTTCCCGCAGGGCTTCTCTGCGGTGCTCCCCTACGCCAAGGAAGTCAGCAAGTCGATCAACCTCGGCCTGCCCGTCGTGGCCGCCAGCCCGACGTCCGACATCAGCAAGCGCATCATCGGCGGGTTCCGCGAGCTGACGGGCCACGGCGACGCCGCGGCTGCGATGGCAACCCCGTTAGCCAGCGGCTGGCGTCGATTCATGCACCGTCCGTCCGCGCCGGCCGTAGCCGGCTCCTAGGAGATCACGATGAAACTCTCCGAAAAACTCGCCGCTCTTGAAGACGACGAGATCCCCGCGTCGACGCCGTCGACCTCGAACCGGGCGCACGCTGCGCGGCGCAATTCGGCGTCGGGCACGAAGACTGTTGCGCGCACAGCCAAGACCGCGCAGGCGTCCAACTGGGAGGCGTCGAAGCGCAAGGTGCGCGACTTGGTCCTGGCCGACCTCGCCCCCCGCATGCGCGACCTCGCCGGCGAGGCACTCGCAGACGAAGTGAAGCGTTGCCTCGACGGCATCATCGCTCGCGAAGACGTGAAGGTGTCGCCCGTCGAACGCCGTCGCTTCGTCGAAGAAGTGATCCAAGACACCTTGGGCTACGGCCCGCTCGATCCGCTTCTGAAGGACGAGAGCATCACCGAAATCATGTGCAACGGCTACAACGAGATCTGGGTCGAGCGCGCCGGCAAGCTGGAGCAGACGAACTTCAAGTTCGCCGACGACAGCGCGTACCGCCAGGTAATCGACCGCGTCGTGGGCGGCGTCGGCCGGCGTGTCGACGAGGGCTCACCCATGGTCGACGCCCGGCTGCCCGATGGATCCCGCGTCAACGCTGTGATCCCGCCGCTCGCCGTGCACGGATCCGTGCTCACCATTCGCAAGTTCGCAGCCGATCCGTACCAGATCAAGGATCTGATCTCCTTCGGATCCGTCACCGTTGACGTAGCCGTCGTGCTCGAAGCCGCGGTGCGGGGCAAGCTCAACGTGCTCGTTTCCGGCGGTACCGGCACCGGCAAGACGACGACGCTCAACGTGTTGTCGTCGTTCATCCCCGAGGACGAGCGGATCATCACGATCGAAGACTCGGCCGAACTCCAACTGCAGAAGCCGCACGTCGTATCGCTCGAAGCGCGCCCGTCCAACGCCGAGGGCAGCGGCGAGGTCCGCATTCGTGACCTGGTCAAGAACGCCCTGCGTATGCGGCCCGACCGCATCATCGTGGGTGAGTGCCGCGGCGCCGAGGCGCTCGACATGTTGCAGGCGATGAACACGGGCCACGAAGGGTCGATGACCACCGTGCACGCGAACAACCCGCGTGACGCACTGTCCCGTCTCGAAACCATGGTGCTGATGGCCGGCTTCGACCTGCCGGTGCGCGCCATCCGTGAACAAGTGAACGCTGCGATCGACATCATCATCCAGCTCGAGCGGTTCCCTGACGGGCGTCGAGTCGTTACTGCGATCACCGAGGTCCAGGGCATGGAAGGCGACACGATCCTGCTGCAGGACGTGTTCAAGCTGCGCCACGGTCCGAACGGGGCCACCGGCGACGTGGTGCCAACCGGCCTTCGTCCTCGTTTCGTGGAGCGCATCGCCGAGCGCGGCGTCGAGCTCCCATCCGACGTATTCCGTGTCGCCCGCGCGATGAGTGGTGCCCCTCGTGTCGCGCGGGCGACCCGGCTCAACGGTCCGTCGCTGCCTAATCACGACGGCTACATCGAAGCGGAGATGACGAAATGATTCACGCCCTCGTACCAGTCGTCGTCGGCCTCGGGCTCACCACGATCGTCGTTGGCTTCCTCCTACGAGCCCGCGAGCGCGCTGAGGCGATGAATTCGCTCATGGACCTCGCCCGGTTTGGTGAGGACGCCTTCGGTGACGAAGAAGAAGCGAAGATCGAGCAGGCGAAGTCGCTCATCGACGTGAGCACGATCTCACGCGGCGCCGTGTCGTTGGCGGGCCGCTTGATCGCGCAGGTTGACGAGCAGGGCGCGTTGGCCGCTTCGCTCGAACGCGCTCGCATTCCTCTGCGCGCCGGCGAGTACGTCGTGGTGGGCACCTGCGTTTCGACGGTGACGGCGCTGCTTGTCGCCACCATCACGAACAGCTGGATTCTGGGCGGGATCTTGTTCGTGGTGGCCGTCTTAGGAGCAGCGAAGTTTCCGTCGCTGCGTTCCGCTCGTCGGCGTAAGGCGCTCAGCCGCCAACTGCCCGACGCGCTGTCGCTGATTGCTTCGTCGCTGTCAGCGGGCCACACGTTCCTCCGCGCTATCCAGATGATGTGCGAAGAAGCCGACCCGCCTCTCGCCGACGAGTTCGGTCGTGTGGTGTTCGAGGTGCGTCTCGGCACGCCGCTGGTTGACGCGCTAGGCCACATGGCCGACCGCGTCGGCGTTGCCGACCTCGCCTGGGTCGTCCAGGCGATCCGCATCCAGCAGACGGTTGGCGGAAAGCTCGCCGAGTTGCTGCACACGCTGGCCGATTTCATCCGGGCTCGCGATGAGGTACGCCGCGAGGTCGACGTGCTCACCGCTGAAGGCCGGGTGTCGGCCTGGGTGTTGGGCGGCATGCCCGTGTTCCTGCTCCTCGCGGTGCAGACGTTGAACCCGGGCTACGCCAAGCCGCTCTTCCACGGCCACGGCTTATACGCACTTGCCTTCACCGCTGTTTCCATAGCCGTGGGCGTCGGGGTCATCGTCAAAATGGTCAAGATCGAGGTCTGACATGAGCACTTCACTTCTTTTGTTCATTCTCGTGGCGACGGCCGGTTCGGTCTTGCTCGCCGCGGGCTTCTACGAGCGCCTCTTCGCCGGCAACTCGGCGTCGGCGTACCTGGCGTCGCTCGACGACAGCGACGACATCGAAGACGAGTTCGTGCGAAAGCTGCAGGAGCCGTTCATGTCCCGTGCGATGGGATCACTGCGCGGGACGACCGGGCCGTGGCTGCGCAAGGTCACCCCGCACGGACTGGTCGAAAAGGCGCGCCGTGATCTGCTGCTGGCCGGCATGGCGGCGCGCATCACCCCTGAAGAGCTCGTCACCCTGCAACTCGCGCTCGGCGCCCTCGGCCTCGTTGCTGGGTTCGGGTTCCTCACCACGCACCCGAAGCCGGGTCTGGGCCTGCTCGTGATGATCCTGCTCCCGGCGCTCGGCGTGATGGTGCCCGCAGTGGTGGTGAAGCGCAAGGCGTCGGACCGGTCGGAGGCCATCTTCAAGGACCTGCCCGACTGTCTCGACCTCCTTGCCATTTCCGTCGAGGCGGGCGTCGGGTTCGAGGCTGCGCTCGAAGTCGTGTGCAGTCACTTCGACTCGGCACTAGCCCAGGAGTTCCGACTGACGCTGCGGGAAATGGAACTCGGCCTCGGCCGCCGCGACGCGCTCGCCAACCTGCGGGCCCGCACCGACGTCCCCGAGTTGTCGAACTTCATCCTGGCGCTCACACAGGCCGACGCGCTGGGCATGCCGATCGGTCGGGTGCTCCACACCCAGGCCGTCGAACTGCGCAACCGCCGCCGGCAGTGGGCTCGTGAGAAGGCGGCCAAGCTGCCGGTGAAGATCATGTTCCCGCTCGTGCTCTTCATCTTCCCGTCGATCCTCGTGGTGATCCTGTATCCGGCCGCGGGCGGCATCATGAAGGCGCTCTCCTAGGCCACCGACAGATAACCGGTCACCGCCGCCCGTAAGGTGCGGCGGTGACCGGCGACATCCTCAGAGTGGCCGCGGCAAACGCCGCGGTCATTTTGGTTTTGGCCCTCGTGATGTGGCGGATTGCCGTTCGGATCAACGACCCCTCGTTCATCGACACGTGCTGGGGCGCGGGCTTTGTCGTGGTTGCGTGGGTTTCGTTTGCGCTAACCGACAGCAGCGGCCCCCGGCGGCCGCTGCTGCTCGCCATAGCGAGCGTGTGGGGCCTGCGGCTAGCGGGCTACCTGTTCTGGCGGTGGCGTAACAACGGCCCAGACGCCCGTTACGTGGCCATGTTGAAGCGGGCACCGAACCCGTCGGTATTCATGCTCACGAAGGTGTTCCTGCTTCAGTCGGTGCTGCTGCTCGTGGTGTCGCTGCCCTTGCAGCTTGGACAGGTGTACGGCGGCGGCGTCAACGGCAGCACCGTCGCCGGCATCGTGCTCGCAGTAATCGGAATCGGGTTCGAGTCCACCGGCGACTTCCAACTCACGCGATTCAAATCAGATGCTTCGAATCACGGCAAAGTCATGGACCGGGGACTCTGGCGTTACACCCGCCATCCGAACTACTTCGGTGATTTCTGCGTGTGGTGGGGCATCTTCCTGGTGAGCCTCACGAACGCCGTGACACTCATCGGGATTGTCGCCCCGCTGGTGATGTCGGTGTTGCTCATGCGCTACAGCGGTGTCGGTCCCCTCGAGAAGCAGATGCACCGAACCAAACCCAAGTACGCCGACTACGTCGCGCGCACCAGCGCGTTCTTCCCGCGCCCCCCGCGCGCTGTCACCGCCAACCCGGTCGACGCGTGAACACCCTCGAGTCCTCCGACTTTGGGCGCAAAATGGTCGGAGAGGGGTCCGTGCTGCGCCCAAAGTCGAGGGGATGGCGTTGGCGGTGAGAGTCACGTTTGAGAACCGGGTGGCGTCGACGCTGCCCCCGGACGACCAGCATCCCTACCGCAGCGGGGCGTGGCGCCCGAACACGGTCGAGTACGACGCGACTGACCTTGACGTCGTCGGCGCGATCCCCGACGACCTCGAGGGCGTGTACCTGCGCAACACCGAGAACCCCGTGCACGAAGCGATCGGGCTCTACCACCCCTTCGACGGCGACGGGATGCTGCACATGATCGCTCTCGGCGGCGGCCAGGCGACGTACCGCAACCGCTTCGTACGCACCGACGGGTTCCTCGCCGAGCAAGAGGCGGCCGAGTCGCTGTGGGCCGGGCTCCTCGCCGCTCCCGCGCAAGCCAAACGCGAGGACGGGTGGGGTGCCCGCGGCCGCATGAAAGACGCGTCGAGCACCGACGTGGTCGTCCACCGCGGACGCGCGATCACGTCGTTTTGGCAGTGCGGCGACCTCTACGCGCACGATCCCGTCACCCTCGCGCCTCTGGGGAAAGAGACCTGGGACGGGCGCTTTCCGAGCGACATCGGCATCTCGGCGCACACCAAGGTCGACGAGGCCACCGGCGAGATGCTCGTGTTCAACTACAGCAAAGACGCGCCGTACCTGCACTACGGCGTGGTCGACGGCACGGGCGCTTTGGTGCACTACACCCCGGTGCCGTTGCCGGGTCCGCGTCTGCCCCACGACATGGCGTTCACCGAGCACTACGCAGTGCTCAACGACCTGCCGCTGTTCTGGGATCCCACGCTCCTGGGCCAAGGCGTACACCTCCCCCGCTTCTTCGCCGAAATGCCCAGCCGCTTCGCGGTGATCCCGCGTCGGGGCCACGCTTCCGACATCCAATGGTTCGAAGCCGACCCGACCTACGTGCTGCACTGGATCAACGCGTACGAAGACGGCGACGAGCTCGTGGTAGACGGGTTCTTCCAGGGGAACCCCGAGCCGGCCAAGCCCAGCGGCAGCGGCAGCGGCAGCGGCAAGATGGCCAGCGTCTACCGCTACCTCGACACCCATCAACTGAAGACGCGCCCCCACCGGTGGCGCTTCAATCTCGTCACCGGGCGCACGACCGAGCACGACCTGAGCGACACCGTCATGGAGTTCGGCATGATCAACGCCGCCGTAGCGGGTCAGCCGTACCGCTACGCCTACGACATGACGTCGCCGCCCGGCTGGTTCCTGTTCGATGCCGTCGTCAAGCACGACGTCGTCACAGGCACCGAGCAGCGTTACGCGTTCGGCGACGGCGTATTCGGTAGCGAGACAGTGTTCGCGCCGCGCGCCGGCGCTACCGGCGAAGACGACGGTTACTTGGTGACCTTCACCACAGACATCAACCGCGACTGCTCGGAATGTCTCGTGCTCGACGCAACCGACGTCGCCGCCGGGCCCGTCGCTCGCGTGCGCTTACCGGAGCGCATCTCGAGCGGTACGCACGCATGGTGGGCTCCGCCCGCCGCCCTCCGTCGCTAACCCTGTTCTTGCGCGATATCGGCAATCCCGGACGGTCCTGTCGCGGCGATCGCTCCCGGATCTCGGCATCAAATTGGTCGTTCTGCAGCCGATCCGATGCCGAGAAGTACTCCGGGCGCAGACGCGAAACAGCGGCCCCCGGGGAAGGGCCGCTGTTTCGCTACTACTTACCTGGGAGAGGTACCCGCTAAGAGCGGGCGTGCGTCTTAGCCGATGTTCGAGCCGACGTCGCTGAACTTGCTCGACGCCTTGCTACCCAGCGTCGTGATTGCGGCGATGCACACCACGGCGATGAGCGACACCAGCAGGACGTACTCAACGAGGGATGCGCCACGCTCGCTGCGACCGAAGCGGGCGCGCACGAAGTTTGCAACCCACTGATTCCAAAAAGTGATGAGTTCCATGATTTGTAATTGCTCCTTGAAAGATCCGCCCGCTCCTCGGGCCGGTTCAAAAGACCTATCGGTGCGCGGATCGGTGATCTCAATAGTTCGATCGGGCTATTCGCCCAGACAGATCCAATCCGTGCCAAGACGCGCAGCAGCGGCCCCCGTAGAGGGCCGCTGCTGGTGACCTCGAAGATGGTGTTCGCTTAGCCGATGCTCGACCCGACGCTGCTGAACTTGCTCGACGCCTTGCCGCCCAGCGTCGTGATCGCAGCGATGCAGACTACGGCGATGAGCGAGACCAGCAGCACGTACTCAACGAGGGATGCGCCACGCTCTGAGCGGCCGAAACGGGCCCGCACGAAGGAAGCAACCCACTGATTCCAGAAATTAACGAGTTCCATGATTTTTATTAGCTCCTTAGATCCGCCCGCCTCTCGGTGCGGAACTACTGGACCTATCGACCCCAACAGCGCCAACCGCATAGCTCTTTTGGGCCATATTTGTGGCCTGCCTTATTTCTGTCCGGAATTGCGCGTGAGCACGACCCACCCCGGCTGCCGGAACTCCACCGTCCACCGCCCGTCGACGCGCAGGCGGTCGACGAAGGGGCTCGGCGTCGACCACAGCACCGTGTCGATATTCCAGGTGGTGAGGGCGCGAACGCCGGGGTCGCCGCCGGAGATCATCGCCCGGTAAGCGTTGCTCACTTTCACCGGAAACATGTCGACCCGGTCGTCGAAGAACACGTCGCCGCGTGCACCCCGGCGCAGCTCGAGGTAGTTGCCGACCGTGTCGCGTGTCGCGACGCGATGGGCAGGTCCGAAACGATCGTTGCGCTCGAGCCAGCGGATTGACTTGACCGGATAGTCCGCCAGCGCGAGTGGAGGGCCGACGACGCCGCCCACCACGAAGACCGTTGCCGCAGCCGCAAGCACGGCGGCGAAGATCCGGTTGACCGCGGCCACTTCCGAAGAGGGCGCGGCGCCGTCGCTGCGCCTGAGCGCGCTCGCCAGGACCGGCGCGAGCACCACGCCCAGCGGCGCCATGTTGCGCTGGGCGTACAACCCGAGCACCACAAAGCCGAGCACAGGCAGCGCGAGCCGCCACGGCAGACGGCGCCGGGTGAGGACCACGAATGCGATTGCCAGGCCGGCGAGGCACACGACGCCTTCGGCGCTTTGGAAGTTGACCGACTGCCACTCGATCACGCTGCGGAAGACCTCGCTCTTACCGAAAGCGCTGAACGCAAACGTCAGTAGGCGGGGTCCTAAGGGATTCACGCACGCGGCCACGAGCCCGATCACGAACCAGCCCAAGTAAGGCCACGGGGGCGCATCGTTGTGGTCGTGGTCGCCCCGGCGATCTATCCATGCGCCCACGCACGTCGCGCCGACCCACGCAAGACCGAGGGGGAACGAGCCGTGGGCATTCACCCATATCCATACGACGGGCACCAGCAGCCACGGGGAGCGGCGGTCGCCGACGATGAGGATCGTCGCCGCGAGACAGAGCAGTCCGACGAGAAGGGGCCGCGGGCTCCAGTACGGCAGGCCTACCGCCAGTGCGGCAAACGCAGCTACCGCCGTGGTGAGCGGACGCCCTGTTCGTGCCATCGTGGCCACGAGCCACGCGAGGCCGCCCATAGCGACCGCGGCTGCGGCGATCACGGCGCCGTGACCTCCCAGGCGGTTCACCCAGCCGATGGCGAACTCGGCCAGCCAGCTCTGCACCGTCCAGGCATGGTGAAAAGCGGTGAACGAATAGGGGTCGCGGCGCGGGATCGCCGGCACGACGCCGCGGCGCACCATGTCGATGCCGGTACGTAGGTGGGTGAAGGCCGAGTTGTCACCGATCGGGCGCGCCCCCAACCGCAGGCCGAGGAGGCCGAACGTGGCCACGATTAACTGGTCAAGCGAAGGGGCCCAGGTGTTCGAAGCCGCCTTGGGCGGCGCGCTCACTTGAAGTTATGAGCCACGTTCAGCATTGCGGGCCCGAGGATGACGACGAAGATCGCAGGAAAGATGCAAAACACCATAGGCACCAACATCTTCACCGGGGCCTTCTGTGCCCGTTCCTGCGCCTTCTGACGCCGATGCACCCGCACTTCGTCGGCCTGGTTGCGCAGCATCCGACCGATTGACACGCCGAACTTGTCCGCTTGCAGCACGGCGAGCACGAAGCGGCGGACGTCGTCGACGTCCAGGCGATCGGCGAGATCCCGCAAGGAAGTGGCGCGGGAGGCCCCGGCACGAACCTCGCCGAGCATTCGGCTGAACTCGTCGCTGAGCGCGCCAGGAACAGCCGTAATCGTGCGATCGAGGGCCTGCTCGAACCCGAGACCCGCCTCGATCGAGATCACCAACAGGTCAAGCACATCGGGCAACTGCTTCGAAGCCTGCTTCTGGCGGGCCTCGGCCTCGCGCGTCACCCGGCTGCCCGGCAAGATCAGCAACGCGGCAGCAGCGACAAGCGCGCCGCCGACGCCAATCTTGGTCGTGCCCATGAAATGCAGCACCAGGAGAGCCACAACCGGCGCGGCAACCGCGGTGAGCACGCGCATGGCCAGGAATCGGTCGAGATCCTCGGGCGCAGAGCGGCCCGCGACGCGCAGCCGCATCGCCATCTTGTCGCGGTAGCCAAGCGGGGTCATCCGTCGACCACTGTCGGCCAGCGCTTCGAGCATCGGGACGAGCAGGCGTTCACGCTTGTTCCCGGCGAGCACCGTTGCGCGCTCGGTAGGCACCTCCGACGGGCCTAAGCGCTCGATGGCGCTGTTCGTTTCAGCACGCTCGACAACCTGCGTGAGTCCCGCCCACACGAGAGCGCCCACGGCGCACGCCACCACGAATACGAGGAGGGTCGCGGTCATCAGATCTTCACCTCGATGATCTTTCGCATCCACGCGAAGCCGACCAGCATCATGACGCCGCAGGCGCCGAGCATCACCTTGCCGATCGTCTGCGAAAACAGCGGATTGAGGTAGCCGGGGCTGATCACCATCATGGCGACGCCCAGCCCGGGAGGCATAAAGCCCAGCACCATTGCGCTCATGCGTCCTTCGGCGGTTAGCGCCCTTACTTCGGCTTTGAGTCGGTTGCGGGCCACCATGGTGTCGGCGACGGTGTCGAGCAGTTCGGCGAGGTTGCCGCCGACGTCACGCTGGATACCGATCGCCATCACCGCCCACGCGAAGTCCGGGCTACCCATACGTTCGGCGGCCTCTTCGAGCGCCAACTCGAGCGGCCGACCGAGACGGGCTTCAGCCATCACGCGGCGCAACTCGGCGCCCATCGGATCTTCGATTTCCTTCGACACCGCTTCGACGCCTTGCAACAGCGCGTAGCCGGCCCGAAGCGAACTACCGAGCAACTGCAACATCTGCGGGAGTTGCTTCACGAACTTGCGGCGACGGCGGTATGCGAGAAACGCAGTTGTTTCCAGAGGAGCCACGACGCCCAGCACCAACGCGATCAGCCCGAAGATTGGGCCTTTCAGCACAAACGCTCCGACGGCAGCGATCACTGCGAATGCGGCCGTGAAAAAGCACGCTTCTGCAGCCCGGATCGGAATGCGAGCCGCGTCGAGACGAGCCTCGACCCATGCGAGCAACCCCCGCTCGTCGGCGGCACGCTCGGTCGCTTCGACGGCCCGCCGCACGAACGACGTGGTGGCGTGCGGCCGTGGGCCGTCGTCGGCGCCAAGACCGACCACTTCTTCTTCACCGGTCCCGTAAGACTGCAGGCGCCGCAACAGCGATTCCGAGCCGCGGCCCGCGAGGCCAAACCCAATAACGAGGAAGGCGACCGCGAGCAGTACCCCCCCGAGCGCAACGAGACGGCCGACCGAGCCGAACGCGGCGACGGGACCGGAATGCTTCACGATTTCCGGGCGGGTCTGCGCGCCCCGGCTCACCGCACCAGCGGCGGCCCGGCCGCTGGCGATGGCGCCCGGAATCGACACGGACATGTCGATCCCCGGGCTCGTCGCAGTGGAAACCCACGAAACCTCGAACTGCTGGTTGAGGCTGCGGCGGATTTGGGCGAATAGCCCGTCGACGCCGCTGGCGCCGGTAGCAACGAACGACTGACCGCCAGTGGCGGAGGCGAGGTCGGCTAACCCCTTGTTGTCGAGGTTGTCGCCCTGGATGCCCAGCGTGTGAACCACGACGTGCGCGGCCTGCGCCGCGGCGCGCACTTCTTGCGGTTGGCGCACCGACACCGTGTCGCGCCCGTCGGACAGCACCACGATGTTCGGCTGCAGGTCAGGACGATCGGTCAAAAGCCCGATGCCAAGGCCGACGGCGTCCCACAGAGCAGTTTCACCCGAAGCACCTAATCCTTCGACCGCAGCTGTGGCGCCATCGTCGGGCGTGAAACCGTGGGTCAGATGGGGCACGTCGGAAAACGACACGACCGCGATCTGTTCCGCGGGAGCCCGGTTCGCCACGAACGAACGCACTGCGGCTTTCGCCGCGTCGAGGCGGCCGCCGGCGCGCATTGAGCCGGAGGTGTCGATTACAAGCACAACGCCGATGGGCGTCGGGGTCTCTGCGATCCGCTTGGCGGTAAAAGTGCGGACGATCTTGCCGCTTTCGCGGACGCTGAAGTCTCCTGGACCAGGCGGGGTGTCGCCGGCGTACTGCACGGTGGCGGTGACGCGCGGCCACTTCGTGGTGTCGATGCTGCGGATCGCCAAGGAGGACGCATTGGAGTTGGTCTGCGCGGAAACGCCGGGTCCCATTGCCATAAGCGCGAAAAGCACGAGCGCGATCGACGCGCCCGCGTAGCGAAAAGCCTTCATCGCCGGCTCAGGGCGCTGCGGCTGCGAACGGGGGGCTTGGTCTCGCCGCTGAACACCGAAACCGGCAACACGATTCCGTAGGTCGCCAGCTTCTCGGTGAAACGGGGACGGATGCCGTTCGACTTGAGGCGACCGCGGAAGCGGCCCGCCTCGTCGACGCCGGCGTCGTAGTCGAAGAGGAAGACGTCCTGAAGTGTGATCAGGTCTCCTTCCATCCCCTGTACTTCGGTGATGTGGGTCACCCGGCGAGTGCCGTCGCGCAGTCGGGTCACGTGGATGATCAGGTCGAGGGCCGACGCCATCTGTTCCCGGATGGCCCTGATCGGCAGGTCGAAGCCCGCCATCATCGTCATGGTCTCGATGCGGCTCAGCGTGTCGCGTGGGGTGTTGGAGTGGACGGTGGTGATCGAGCCGTCGTGGCCCGTGTTCATCGCCTGCAACATGTCCAGCGCTTCACCGGCGCGGCACTCGCCGACAACGATGCGGTCCGGACGCATGCGCAGCGAGTTCCGCAGGAGATCGCGAATGCTGACCGTGCCGCGGCCTTCGATGTTGGCCGAACGGGCCTCGAGCGGCAGCACGTGCTCTTGACGCAGCTGCAGCTCCTTTGCGTCTTCGATCGTCACGACGCGCTCGTCTTCAGGGATAAATCCAGAGAGCACGTTGAGCAGGGTGGTCTTACCGGTGCCGGTACCGCCCGACACGACGATGTTGAGCTTGCCGCGAACCGCACCTTCGAGCAACGGAATCACTTCGGGGCATAGCGTTCCGAAGCCGATCAGGTCGTCGACCGTGAAGGGGTCTTTGGCGAACTTTCGGATCGTGAGGAACGGGCCACCGATCGACAGCGGGTGAATCACGGCATTAACGCGGCTGCCGTCGGGCAAGCGGGCGTCGACCATGGGGTTGGACTCGTCGATGCGACGGCCGACCTGCACCACGATCTTGTCGATGACTCGCCGGACGTGGTCCTCGTCGATGAACCCCGACGGCACCCGTTCGATCTGGCCGTTGCGCTCGACGTAAATGTGGTCCGGACCGTTGACCATCACTTCGGTGATGCTGTCGTCAGCCAGGAAACGCTCGAGCGGCCCGTAGCCGATGACGTCGTCGCTGACCTCGCGAATCAACTCCTTGCGGTCGGAGGCCGACATGCCGGTGCGCTCGGCGTCGAGCGACACCAACAGTGACGATTCGACGCGTTTGCGCAGGTCAGCGGCGGGAATGTCACGGTCCGACAGGATCGGGCCCAGGTCTTCGATCAGCTGCTGATGGATCCGTTGGCGAAGGGCGTCTTGAAGTGGGTCACGCCCACGGACCTCGGAGCCACCCGCCTCAGATAGGCGTCGGGTAATTGACATTTGGCTTCCTCTACGCGGCTGACAAGTCGGATGCTTCGGTGATACGAAGGTCTTCGGCCAAACGGCCGAAAGCCTTCGCGGCGGCCGAGCGGGGCGCTTCGCTCACAACGGGCACACCGTGGAACGCGGCCCGCGCGACGGCGGGATCTTCCGGGATCGTCATTACGCTCACGCCCAGCGCCCGCTCGATGTCGGCCACGCGCAGCAGCGGATGCGGCGGGAACCGGTTGACGACTACGCGGACCCGGTCGGTGTCGATGCCGATCTGGTTCAGCGTCTGGAGCGCGATTTTGACGTTCTTGACTGCCGCGACGTCGGCGGTCGTGACGACCACGATCTCGTCGGCCATCTCGAGCACGGCGAGCGTAATGTCATCGAAAGCCGACGCAGTGTCGACGACCACGGCCGGCGAGAGTTCACGGCACAGGTCGAGGGTGCGAGTGACGTCGGGAGCAGTAACCAGCTCGGCTCGAGCGGGGTCGGCGGGGGCAACCAGCGCCCGCATCTCGCCACCGGCCGCGGAGCGGATCAGGCCTTCGAGGCGAGCCAGGTCCAGGTCAGAACCCGTCGCGTCGGCCAGGCTGTTGCCAGGATCGACGCCGAGCGAGATGGCAATGTCGCCGAAAGGCAGGTCCGTATCGACGATTACATTCGGGACCGAGCCTCGCCGGGCCGCGATGTTGATCGCGACGCTGGTGGTGCCGACACCACCCTTGGGAGAGAACACGGCGATCACGCGCCCACGCCGTCCCGATGCGCTCGTGCTCACCAACC
>JBEEFT010000182.1:0-5560 GCA_041166225.1 Actinomycetota bacterium
CGCGTGCCCGAGCGGATCCTCGGCATGTTGCGGTCGCTCGACGAGATCGTCGACGGGTTCTCCACCGACCAGCTCACCCATTGCCTGCAGACGGCCACGCTCGCCGAGAAGGCAGGTGCCGACGAAGAAGTGATCGTGGCGTCGCTGTGTCACGACATCGGCAAGGCGATCACCGTGTCGAACCACGGCGGAATCGCAGCCGAGATCCTCAAGCCCTACGTGCGGCCCGAGGTCTACAACATGATCCGCGTGCATCAGGATTTCCAGGGCCGTCACTACTACGAACACCTGGGCATGGACCCGAACGCCCGCGAGCAGTACCAGGGCGAGCCTTGGTTCGACCTCACCGCGCAGTTCGCCGACGAGTGGGATCAGATCGCATTCGATCCGAACGCCGAGACGTACCCGCTTGAGCACTTCGAACCGATGGTGCGGCGCGTGTTCACGCACGGCGCGCTGGCGAGCTAACTAATCCTTCACGCCCGCCTTGGCGCGGGCGATGTCGTACACCCGCTGTAGTTCCGCCTTCAGTACCGCCGTGGTTTCGTGCAGTTGGTCGCGCGACGCACGCCCGCCGTCTTCGCCGCGCGGCGGCGGGATCGGGGGCCCGATCTCGTAGTGCAGCTTGGCGGGGTAGATCAGCTTCGAGCCTTTCGGCATCGCCTGTTCCGAACCACCGATGCCGATCGGCAAGATCGGCACGTTGCCTTTCGACGCTACGTACGCCGCGCCCTCAAACAGAGGTGTGACGACCGGTCCGAATTGGCGCGTCCCCTCGGGGAACAGCACCAAGCCCTCACCCCGCTGCACCACTTCGATGCAGCTCTTGAGCGCTTGCCGGTCGGCGGTGCCCCGCTTGACGGGGTAACCACCGAGCCCGGTGAAGAACCAGGCCGAGATCCTGGTTTTCCAAAGTGAGTCCTTGCCCATGAACGACATGTACCGCTTGGTCATCCCGATCATCGGGAACGTGTCGATATTCGAGCGGTGGACGGGGGCCAGGATGAAGCCGCCGGTCGCGGGGATGTGTTCCAGTCCGTTGTAGGACGCACGCCAGAACACGCGCGACAACGCGGTGAAGAACACGCGGGCAACGACGTAGATGACGCGTTGACCACGTGTGCGCCGCGCGATCCCGGGGTCTTTCACGCCGGCACCAAACCCAACACGACGCCCACCACTTCCTCGATAGACAGGTTCGTCGTGTCGATCTCGGCGGCGTCGTCGGCCTTCATCAACGGCGACACGGCGCGCCGCGAATCGGCGTCGTCGCGCCGGGCCATGTCTTCGGCCACGGCCTCGTTCTGCTCGGCCGCCCGTCGCTTGGCCCGCACCTCGGGATCGGCGATCAGATACACCTTCACGTCGGCGTCGGGACAGACCACGGTGCCGATGTCGCGACCCTCGAGTACGCCGCCGTCGTTCGCGTCGATCCACGCGCGTTGCTTGGCGACCATCACCTCGCGCACCGCTGCGTTCGAGGCGACCGCAGTGACCGCCTTGGTGATCGCTTCGGTTCGGATCGCATCGGTGGCGTCGACGCCGTCGACCGAAACCGCTTCGTCGCTGATCTCGATGGTGACGGCGCGCGCGAGCGCGGCAACCGCTTCAAGGTCAGCGGTGTCGATGTTGCGTTCGAGAGCGGCGAACGCGACGGACCGGTACATCGCACCGGTATCGAGGTGTTGCAGCCCGAGGCGCTGCGCGACCGTGCGCGCCACGGTGGATTTCCCCGACCCGGCCGGCCCGTCGATCGCGATGACCATCACGAGAGCAACTTATCCAGCACGCCCCAGAACCCCGGAAACGTCTTGGCTACACACTCTGGATCGTCGACCTCCATGCCAGGCGTAACGAGGCCGAGCACGGCGAATGCCATGGCCATGCGGTGGTCGCCGTCAGGGTCGATCACAGCGCCGTGACGGGCGCCGGGATGGATCGTCAACCCGTCGTCGTGTTCGTCGACGACCACGCCGCACTTGCGCAATTCGCGCGTCGTCACTGCGACTCGATCAGTCTCCTTGCGCCGGATGAATTCGACGCCGCGAATCGTCGTGGCGGTACTCGCGGTAGCGGCGACCACCGCAACCGTTGGCACCATGTCCGAGCAGTCGCTCATGTCGACGTCGACGCCGTGTAAAGCACCACCCGCGACCACCGTCTGCCGCTCGCCGACCGTCACGAGCGCGCCCATCGCCCGGAGGATCTCCACGACGCGCAGGTCCGCCTGCGTGCTCGCGGATCCGATGCCATCGACGCGGACCTCGCCGCCGGTGATCGCGGCGGCCGCGAAGAAGTACGACGCCGCGCTCGCATCGGGCTCGATCGCGAACTCCACTGCCTTGTACCGGCCAGGCATCACCGAACACGACGACGGATACAGCGCCGGGCTCACGCCGAACGCAGCCATCACCTTCGCCGTCATCGCGACATACCCGGCCGACACTTGCTCGCCCGCGAGGTGCACCTGCACCCCTTTGGCGAACAACGGCCCGGCGATGAGCAGCGCAGAAACGAACTGGCTCGAGATACCCGCTGGCACGGTGACGCTGCCGCCGCGGGCCGGGCCCACGATCGTCACCGGCAACGCGCCGTTGGTGCTCGACACGCGCGCGCCGAGCGAGCGCAGCGCGTCGAACAGCGGCTGCATCGGACGGGCGCGCAACTGCGGGTCGGCGTCGATCGTCACGGCGACCGGCGACGCCGCCGCGACGGCCGTGAGGAATCGCCCGACCGTCGCCGCCTGGCGCGCGTAGAGCGCGATCGCGTTCGCAGGCAACCGTCCGGCCACGCCGCGCACCACCAGCTCGGTGCCCTGAGGAGACGTGTCAACCGATGCCCCCAGCCCGCGTGCGGCGTCGATCATCGCCGCGCTGTCTTCGGCGACCAATGCGCCAGTGAGCCTCGAGGTGCCCTCGGCCAACGCCGCGATGAGGAGCGCCCGGTTCGTGATGCTCTTAGACCCCGGTACCTCGGGCCGTCCTGTCACCGGCCCGCCGGCCGGCCTGATGACGCGGGGCGTCATCAGCGCCCCACGGGCGACGCCGAGGGTTTGTAGCCGCGCTCGATGAGCGCGGCGCTCACGCGGTCCGAGGCGAGCGCGTCGATGGTGACGATGAGGACACCGCGATCGCCCTCGACGGAGTGCGCGATTTCGAGGTCGACGATACTGACGTCGAGGTCGCCGGCGAGCGTGGTGATTTCGGCCAACACGCCCTTTCGGTCGGGCACGGGTATGCGCAACTCGACAAGCTCCTCGGCCGTCGCGAACCGAGCCGGCAGATTGATGCGGGCTGCGCGCGCCGCTTCGAGCTTGACCAGCAATCCGGACCTGTCGCCCTCT
The DNA here is from genome assembly GCA_041166225.1 of Actinomycetota bacterium. Taxonomy (GTDB): domain Bacteria; phylum Actinomycetota; class Acidimicrobiia; order Acidimicrobiales; family JACCXE01; genus JACCXE01. The sequence continues at coordinate 3,344 of JBEEFT010000182.1, forward strand.
GCGACGGTTGCTCGGACCGCGGCGAGCGCGTCGCTCAGCGCGTCGAGGCCGTCGAGTATGGCGTCGCGATTCTCGACGCAGATGTCGGGCCAGATCGCGGGATGGCCGGCTGCGATCCGCGTCATGTCGCGGAACCCACCGGCGGCGAGGCGCAGTAAGGCCGAGTGCTCTTCGGCCTGCGAGGCGGCGAGACCCATCAGCGTGGCTGCGGTGAGATGCGGCACGTGCGAAACCAGCGCGACCAACGCGTCGTGGCGCTCGGGCGGGAGTTCCACCACGTCTGCGCCGATACTCATGATCGTTGCCCGCAAGTCGGCGTAACGATTGGCATCGGTGGTTTCAGTCGGCGTGAGCACCCACGTGGCGCCGTTGAACAACGTGGCGTCGGCTCCTTTGAGCCCGTCCTGTTCGGAACCAGCCATGGGATGACCACCGACGAAACGCGGATCATGCACTCGCCGCGCAATCGCCGCTTTCACCGAGCCGACGTCGGTGACCGTGGCGGCCGGACACGCCAACAACGCAGCGGCGACCGCCGCGGCAAGCGACGACACGGGAACGGCGACCACCACAAGATCGGCTGCGGAATCGAGACCCACGGCGTCGATCACTCCGGCGGCCTCGGCTTCGCGTGCGCGCGACTCGTCACCGTCGACGCCTGAGACAATCCAGCCTTGCCCCTTGAGCGCAAGCGCGACAGAAGATCCGATTAGCCCGGTTCCGAGAATCGACGCGCGGCGGGAGTCGCTCACGGCCGACACGCTAGAAGGGTTACTGCGCGACGCCCGCGGTTTTGGACAGCTCGAGGACTTCTTCGGGCGCGAGGGCGCGCCACTGTCCCGCGCGCAGCGTCGTGTCGCGCAACGGGCCGATGCGGGTGCGCACGAGTCGACGCACCGGAAAGCCGACCGCGTCACACATCCGACGGATTTGTCGGTTGCGCCCTTCGTGAATCGTGATCCGGAGCAGCGACGCGTCGAGAACCGCCACCTTGGCTGGCGCGGTGACGCCGTCTTCCAACTCGACGCCTTTACGCAGCTTGCCGACGGCGCCCGCGTGGGGTTCGCCCTCGACGTGCGCGAGGTACTCCTTGTCGACGCCGAACGACGGATGCGTTAACCGTTGCGCGAGGTCGCCGTCGTTCGTAAGCAGCAGCAAACCTTCGGTTTCCATGTCGAGGCGGCCGACGGGGAACACACGGGGGTCGTCGGGCACCAACTCGACGACTGTGGGCCGCCCGTGGGTGTCGGTCGCGGTGGTGACGACTCCCGCGGGTTTGTGCAGCAGGTAATACACAAGGTCCGGCCGGATCCCGACGGGGATGCCGTCGACGTTGAGCGTGTCGTGATCGACATCCACTCGGCGGCCGAGTTCGGCGACGTCGCCGTTCACGGTGACGCGGCCCTCGGCGATGAGGTTCTCGCAAACCCGCCGGCTTCCGAAGCCGAGCCGGGCCAGCGTTTTCTGGAGCCGCTCGCCGTCGCCCTCGACGGCGTCGGTCACGCGGACTCGACCGGTTGCTCCGCGCCGTCGGGCGAATCGTCGCTTTCGGACGCAACGTCACCGGGCGCGGACCGCAGACTGTTCTCGAACCCAGCCATGACTTCGGGACCGGGCACGAAGTCGGCCAGCGGCGGGAGGTCGGCCAGGCTGTCGAGGCCGAGCTTTTCGAGGAACATCGGCGTGGTGCCGTAGAGAACCGCTTGGCCCGGACCGGGGTCGCGTCCGACTTCGGCGGCGTAGCCGCGCACCACGAGCGTGCGCAGCGTCGAGTCGACGTTCACGCCGCGGATCTCCGCTATTTGCCCGCGCGAGATCGGTTGCTTGTAGGCCACTATCGCCAGCGTCTCGAGTGCCGCGTTCGACAGGCGGGCCGACTGGCCTTCCAGCACGAACCGTTCGACGTACGCAGCCATGTCGGGATGGCTGTAGAAGCGATAGCCACCGGCCACTCGGCGCAGCACGAAGCCGCGGTCACTGGCCTCGTACTCGGCGATCAGCGCGTCGGCCATCGCGTCGAGATCGACCTGGCTGATCTCTAGGAGCTGCGCGCAGAGACCAGCCGGGATGGGTTCGTCGGCGACCATCAACAGCGCCTCGAAGGCGCGGCGGCTCTCGGTTGATCCGGTCATCCCTGGTAGTCCTCCACGAGCAAGTCGGCGATCGCATCGGAGTCGTCGCCGCCAATCCAAACGACGCTCAGCGTCGAGAAGCGTT
>JBEEFT010000183.1:0-41426 GCA_041166225.1 Actinomycetota bacterium
CAACGTCTCGTGAATGTCCTCCTCGGTCTTCGCGTCGATCGACGAAGTCGCGTCGTCGAGCACGAGCACGCTCGGATCGGTGATCAGGGCGCGAGCCAACGCGACGCGTTGGCGCTGCCCGCCCGAGAGCGTGAGGCCGCGTTCGCCTACGACGGTGTCGTATCCGTCGGGCAGAGCGCGGATGAACACGTCGGCCTCGGCCGCCGTTGCCGCCGCGACGATTTCGTCGTCGGTGGCGTCGGGCCGTCCGTAAGCGATGTTGGCGCGCAGCGAGTCGGAGAACAAGAACGGGTCTTCGAAGACCACGCCGACGTTGTTGCGCAACGAGTCGAGCGTGACGTCGCGCACGTCGACGCCGTCGATCGTGATCGACCCGTGTGCGGCGTCGTAGAAGCGGGGGAGCAGCAGCGCAACGGTGGACTTGCCCGACCCGCTGGCACCGACGAGGGCGACGGTCTCGCCCGGCGCGACATCGAGCGAGAACCCACGCAGCACGGGGTCGGTGACGGTGTATCCGAACGTGATGTTGTCGAACACCACACGCCCGTCTCCGCGTTGGAGCGCCGGCGCGTCGGGCTTTTGGGTGATGAGGGGGTTGGCGTCGAGGATGTCGAGGATGCGTTCACCGCCGGCGCGAGCCTGTTGACCAACCGCGAGGAGCATGGCGAACATGCGAACGGGCGCAACCAACTGCACGAGGTACGACGAGAACAACAGGAACGTCCCGATGGTGATACGGCCGTGAATCGCGAGGTAGCCGCCGAAGCCGAGCACGGCGACCTGACCGAGCACGGGGATCGCCTGCATCGTGGGGGTGAACCGGGCCTGGAGGCGGATCAGCCGGACGCGTGACTTGTAGAGGTCGGCGCCCACTTCGGCGAGGTCGTCGAGTTCGCGCTGTTCCTGGCCGAAGCCCTTCACCACGCGCACTCCGGTGACCGCCTCGTCGACCACGCCCGCCACTTCACCGGCGCGCTGTTGCGCGTCCCACGACGCGGGGAAGATCGTCTTGCGCAGCCGCACCGCGACCACGAACATCGATGGGATCGCGAGCAACGCCACGATCGTGAGCGGCAACGAGTAGTACGCCATCAACGCGACGGACAACACGAGCATCACGAGGTTGCCGACCATGATCGGCAGGAACGACAACAACGCTTGGATCAGTGCGGTGTCGCTCGACGCGCGGCTCACGAGTTGGCCCGTCTGCATCTGGTCGTGGCTGGCGAAGTCGAGCCGCTGCAGCCGTTCGTACACCGCGTTGCGTAGGTCGTACTGCACGTCGAGCGCGACGCGTCCGCCGGCGTACCGGCGCACGAACGACATGGCGAAACCGAACACGCCGGCCGCGATGAGCAACCCGAGCAGCGGCGCAAGCGCGCGCCGGTGGTGGATAATCACGTCGTCGACGATCGTCTTCGAGATAACGGGCGTGAGCGCCGCGACGGCTTGGCCCACGACGGCGACACCGAACGCGGCCAGCACGTTGCGCCGGTGCGCGAGCAGGAACGGCGACAGGCGCCGGATCCAGCCGCCGGCGCTCTTGGGCTTGGGCTGCGGCGTGGTGCGCGCTGGCGCGGCGGCGCTCACGCCGTCACCCGGGCTTCGGCGCGCTGCTGCATCACGGCGCGCAACGCGACGAGCCCCGCGACGATCTTGGCGCGCGTTTTGGCGTCGGCCGCACTGATGAGTTCGTCGAGGCCCCGCGTCGTGGCGGCCGTTGCCTGGTCGTACGCCTTTTGGCCGGCAGCGGTGATCGTCAGCGTGACCCCGCGGCGGTCGCCGTCGACGTCTGACCGTTCGACCCAGCCCCGCGTGACCAGCCCGTCGAGGATGCCCGTCAACGACGGTCGGCTCACCGCCGCGCGCTCGGCCAGCCGACTCGCCCGTTCGGGCGCCGTCGCCACCAGCGACAGCAACCGGAACTGCGGCAACGTCATATGTTCCAGCGCCCGTTCCAGCGTGCGGCTGCCGAACGCCAACGCTCCCACCGCCCGTACTAATTCGTCGTCCACATAGTTAGGTTACCGAATAGTTAGACTCCCCCAACTCCGACTTTTGGCGTGTTTGTCCGGGACCTGGCAGACGCACACGCCAAAAGTCGGTGAGGGACGCGGTGAGCGGCGCAGGTTTAGGTCTTGGGCGGGTCGAAGAGGGCGACTTCGTCGGGGGTGGGGACCTGGATGATGGCGGCCCACTCGTCGAAGTGGGCGCGGGTCATCGGGGGTTCGATCCCGCCGCGGGCGGCGACGCGGCGGTACAACTCGTCGAGCGGCGCGTCGAGATAAAGCAGTTCGACGTCCGCGCCCAACGCACGCCCCGCTTCACGCAACACGTCGCGTTCCTCGCGGGCCCACGAGCCGAAGTCGACGATCACGTTCACGCCGAGGCGCAACAGGTCCTGCGCCAACGACCACTGCGTCGCCTCGATCCGCAGCCGCAGGTCGGCGTCCCAAATGTCGAGGTGGAGTGCGGCGAACCAGTCGTCGGGGGTAAACCGCACGGCGGGCAGCGTGCGCGCCAGCTCACGCGCCACGGTGGTCTTGCCTGAACCCGGCAGGCCGCAGGTGACCACGAGCCGGGGCGGCGACGACATTTACCCCTGCATCGCCTCGTGGTGACGGATGACTTCGGCGATGATGAAGTCGAGGAAGTCGGCTGCGAACTCGGGATCGAGATCGGCGTCCACGGCGAGCATCTTCAGGCGCGAGATCTGACGCGCTTCGCGGTCGGGGTCGGCGGGCGGCAGCCCGTGTGCCGCCTTGAGGGAGCCCACCTGTTGCGTGCACTTGAACCGCTCGGCCAAGAGGTGGACGAGCGCGGCGTCGAGGTTGTCGATGCTGGCGCGAAGCCGGTCGAGTTCGGCGAGCGCGTCGGGATCGGGTCGAGCCATCGGCACAGCTTTACGCACGGGGACCGGTCGGGGCGCAATGATTCGCCCATGCCCTTCGATAACCGCGTAACCCGCATGCTCGGAGTCGATATCCCAATCGTGCAGGCGCCGATGGGCTGGATCGCGCGGTCGCCGCTGGCGAGCGCAGTGTCGAACGCGGGCGCAATGGGGATCATCGAGACGTCGTCGGGTGAACTCGATGTGATCAAAGACGAGATCCGCAAGATGCGCGATCTCACGGACAAGCCGTTTGGCGTCAACATTGCGCAGGCGTTTGTGCGCGACCCCGCGATCGCGGACTTTGTGATCGAGCAGGGCGTGAAGTTCGTCACCACGTCTGCGGGCTCGCCCACGAAGTACACGTCGGTGCTCAAGGACGGTGGGTTGACCGTGTTCCACGTGGTGCCCAACCTCGTCGGGGCACTCAAGGCGGTGGACGCCGGCGTCGACGGACTGATCGTGGAGGGCGGCGAGGGCGGTGGCTTCAAGAGCCCGCGCCCGATCGCGTCGATGGTGCTGCTGCCGTTGATCCGGTCGAAGGTCGATGTGCCCATCATCGCGGCGGGCGGTTTTATCGACGGCCCGACGATGGCGGCCGCGCTCGCGCTCGGTGCCGAAGGAATTCAAATGGGGACGCGCATGGTCAGCGCGGCCGAGTCGCCCGTCCACCAAAACTGGAAAGACGCGATCATCCAAGCGACCGAGGCCGATACCGTGGTGTTAGGCCGCGCCGACAAGATGGCGATGCGCGCCTTGCGGACCGATCGCACGAATGCGCTCGAGTTCGACACCGACACCCCGCCGATGGCGGCGTTCGGCAACGCGATGGACCTTTACTTCGGCGGAGACATGGAAGCGGGCATCGCGCTCGGCGGCCAGGTCGTCGGCCGCATCGAGTCCGTGCGGCCAGTCGCCGAGGTCATCAGCGAGACCGCCGACGAGTGTCTCCGCGTCATCGAGGAATTGGCGAAGACATACGGGCGTACGCTCTGACGCGATGACTGCAATCGACAACGCCAGAACCAGCCTCGACTTCTCCGAGTTGGTGGGCGAACTGCGCAGCGCGTTCAACGCCCGCGTCACCCGGCCGCTCGAGTGGCGTCACGAACAGCTCAGACAAATGCAGCGAATGCTCGTCGACAACGAAGACGAACTCGTCGCCGCTCTGCACGCCGACGTCGGGAAGCCGTCGCTCGAAGGCTGGACCACCGACCTCGCGGTGACCGCGACCGAGATCAAGGGCCTCGACAAGAACCTCGAGAAGTGGACGGCCGACGAGAAGGTACGTCTGCCGATCACTGTGCAGCCGGGTTCCGGTCGCATCGTGCGCGAGCCACTCGGCGTCGCGCTGGTGATCGCGCCGTGGAACTATCCGATCCAGCTCCTTCTCATTCCAATGGCCGCGGCGATCGCCGCCGGAAACGCCGTAGTCGGAAAACCCAGTGAGTTGGCGCCCGCCTGTAGCGCGGCGCTGGCTCGTCTCGCTCCGAAGTATCTCGACGCGCGCGCGGTGGCGGTGGTCGAGGGTGGCATCGACGAGAACACCGCGTTGCTGCGCGAGCGGTGGGACACGATCTTCTACACCGGCAACGGCACCGTCGGGCGGGTGGTCGCACGCGCCGCGGCCGAACACCTCACGCCGGTGACGTTGGAGTTGGGCGGCAAGTCGCCCGTCATCATCGACCGCGACGCCGACCTCAAGGTGGCGGCGAACCGCATCGCGTGGGGCAAGTTCCTCAACGCAGGACAGACCTGTGTCGCGCCCGACCACCTGTTCGTGCACGAAGCGGTGACCGACGAGTTCACCGACCGACTCCGCAAGGCGATCACATCGATGTACGGCGCCGATCCGCACAAGAGCGCCGACTACGCCCGCATCGTCAACAGTCGGCACTTCGCGCGCCTCGAAGGTCTACTCGCGGGCCCGGCGGTGGTGTTCGGCGGCGAACGCGACCCAGACGATCGCTACTTCGCGCCAACGTTGCTCGCCGATGTCGCCGACGACGCGCCAGTCATGCAGCAGGAGATCTTCGGCCCGCTGCTGCCGATCATTCCCGTCGCCGACGTCGACGCTGCGATCGCGCGCGTCAATGCGGGCGACAAGCCGCTCGCGCTCTACGCCTTCTCGGGCAACGACGCCACGCTGCGGCACGTGGTCGACAACACGTCGTCGGGCGGCGTCGCGCTCAACCACGTCGTCATGCAACTTCTGCCGCCCGGCTTGCCCTTCGGCGGCGTGGGTGAGTCGGGCACCGGCGCCTATCACGGCAAGGCGAGCATCGACGCGTTTTCCCATCGAAAGAGTGTGCTGGCCAAGCCGACGCGTCTCGATCCGCCGCTGCTGTATCCGCCGTTCACTGCGTTGAAGAAGTGGATCGTGCGACAGGCGATGACCCGCTTCTAGCGCCGTTAAGCCGGCGGTTCCGTCGCTTGACTTTGGGCGCAAGACGGTCGGACGTCCGACCACTTTGCGCCCAAAGTCGAGATTGGAGACCGGTTAGGACGAGCTGGGCGGGTTTTCCTAGGATCAGCGGCCATGACTGATCTCGGTTTCGACGGCAAGGTTGCAATCATCACGGGTGCCGGCGGCGGCCTGGGCCGGTCCCACGCGCTTGAGCTCGCCAAGCGCGGGGCGCTTGTAGTGGTGAACGACTTGGGCGGCACCACCGACGGCACCGGCGCTTCGGAGACTGCGGCCGAAGCCGTGGTCAACGAGATCAAGGCCGCGGGCGGCGAGGCGGTGCCCAACTACGACAGCGTGTCGACGCCCGAAGGCGGCGAGGCGATCGTGCAGACCGCCGTCGACGCGTACGGCAGGGTCGACATCGTCATCAACAACGCCGGCATTCTGCGCGACAAGTCGTTCCACAACATGACGCCCGACCTGCTCAACCCGGTGCTCGACGTGCACCTGAAGGGCGCGTTCTACGTCACCCGTCCCGCGTACATTCGCATGCGCGAGCAGGGCTACGGCCGCATCATCAGCACCGCGTCGGGCGCGGGGATCTTCGGGAACTTCGGCCAGACGAATTACGGCGCCGCGAAGATGGGCCTCGTCGGTTTCACCCGCGTGCTCGCGGTCGAAGGCGCGAAGAACAACATCAAGGCGAACGTGATCGCGCCCGTCGCGAAGACCCGCATGACAGAAGACCTCCTCGGAGCGCTGGCCGACGGGCTGCTGCCCGAATACGTCACCCCGATCGTGGCGTTCCTCGCCCACGAGGACTGCCCGGTCACCGGTGAGATCTACTCCGTGGGTGGCGGACACGTCGCACGCGTGTTCATCGGCGTCACGCCGGGCTACACGAACAAGGAAATGACCGTCGAGTCGATCCGCGACAACTTCGACACGATCCGAGCCGAAGAGGGCTACGAAGTGCCGGGCAACCTCAACGAAGAGATGATGCTCACGCTGAAAGCGCTCAGCTAGCGCTGCTTCCATGACCGACGTTCTGCACACGCCGCTGGCGATCGGAACGATGACGGTCCGCAACCGTCTGTACCGGGCGCCAGTGCTCGAGGGCACGGGCGACGGGTCCGACGCTGGCGATCAGTATGCCAAGCATTTCGTGGAGAACGCGCGCCACGGCGTGGGGCTCATCATTCAGGGCGCGTCGTGCGTCACCGAAGAAGGCCGGTCGGGTCCGGGGATGTCGTGTGTCGACACGCGCGGAAAGGTGATGCGCTTCGCGCCGATGGTCGACGCCGTGCACAAAGAGGGCGCGCGCATCGTGCTCCAGCTCGGACACGGCGGCCTGTACGCCATCGAGGCGTGGCACGAGCCGTACGCGTCCGCGCGGAGAAACCCGTTGATCGCGCCGTCGCCGGTGCCGTGGCAGTTGAAAGCGGCGTTTCGCGGCATACCCGTCCACGCGATGACGACGGCCGAAGTGCACGAGTTGGTCGCGCGCTATGGGCGCATCTCGGCGTGGGCGCGCGAGGCGGGCTACGACGCCGTGCAACTGGGCAACTCGAACGCGAAGTTGCTCGACCAGTTCGTGTCGCCGTTCTACAACCGGCGGACCGACGAGTTCGGCGGTTCGCTCGAGAACCGCGCGCGCATCCTTCGGTTGATCCGCGCGTCAGTCGCCGAGCACGCGGGCGACGACTTCCCGTGCCTGGTGAAGGTGGCGTCGGAGGTCGGCGGCATCCCGTTCACGAAGCACACGTCGTACGACGACGCGCTGCGGCTCGCGCCGATGCTCGAGGAGTGGGGCTTCGACGCGCTCACGCCGTGCGAGGTCTCGGCGTTCCCCGACACCACGCTGTGCCGCGGCGGCGTGCCCGACGGCCTCTGGACGAACAACGGCATGGCGAACCGTCTGAAGAAGGCGGCGCCGTCGCGGCGCAAGCGCGCCGCGTTGAAATTCGGAGCCTGGTACGGCGGCAAGCGTGCGCCGTTCAAGCCGGTGTGGAACCGACATCTGTTCGCCGAGATCTCCAAGCGGGTGTCGATCCCGGTGTTTGCCGTCGGAGGGATTCGAACCGCAGACGAGGTCAACCAGATCCTCGAATCAGGCGAGGCGCAGATGGTCGGGATCGGCCGGCCCTTCTATGCCGAGCCCGACCTGGCCGACAAAATCCTCGCCGGCGACCACGGCCCACGCCTTTGCCTCAACTCGAACAAGTGCGTGTCTGCGCAGATGCTCGGCATGCGCGGCGTTTGCTACAACCCGGAAGTTACAAAGGCCTCGCGCTTGCCGAGTCGCTGATCACTTTTCCGTCACGTAGCGCGACGCGGCGGTGCGCTTTCGCTGCGACTTCGGTGGCATGGGTGATCAACACCACCGTGACATCGTCTTCGCTCAGGCTGCCGAGTACCTCGACCACTTCGTCGGTGGTCGCGCTGTCGAGGTTGCCGGTGGGCTCGTCGGCCAACAACACCTTCGGCCGGTTGACCAACGCTCGCGCAATCGCGACGCGCTGCTGCTCGCCGCCTGATAGTCGAGACGGCAGGTGGTCGACGCGGTCGCCGAGCCCCATGCGCTGCAGCATCGACGAGCTGCGGGCGCGCCGTTCGTCTGTGGACAGGCCACGCGGCGCGAGTGCAGCGGCGACGTTGTCGAGCGCGCTGAGCGTGGGGATGAGGTTGAAGTGCTGGAAGACGAATCCGATGGTGGTGTTGCGCAACGCCGTGAGCGCGGAGTCGCCCAGCGCCCCGATGTCTTGCCCGTCGAGTTCTACGCGGCCCGACGACGCCTGCTCGAGCCCGCCGATGAGCTGCAGCAACGTCGACTTGCCCGAGCCGCTCGGGCCCTCGATCGCGATGAACTCCCCGGCGGCGATCGACAGGTCGATGCCGTCGACGGCGCGTACGTCGCCGCCGCCCGTCTTGTAGACGCGGGTCACGTTGTCGAGCAGGTAACGAGCCGGCGCAGTGGAGGTCATGGTCATCCGAGATCTCGCAGCGCTACCGCGGGTTGAAGGCGCGAGGCGCGCCACGCGCCGATCGCTCCGGCCAGAACGCCGCCGAGCAACGCGAGGAAAACGCCCAGCACGATTGTGGTGGCGTCGAGCGGCACCGTGAGGTGCAGCGTGCGCGTGGCGCTGGCGACGCTCGCGGGAGACGCGCCGACCACTTGCAGCAGGCGGGCCGAACTGTTCACCGTCGGCACAGTCGCCGACAGCGTGGGTGAGAAGTGGCCGATCGCTCCACCCGCGGCCACACCGAGCGCGACGCCGAGCACGGCACCGAGCGCGCTGATACCGACGGTTTCCACGAGGATCTGTTTGACCACGAGCCGTCTCGGCCAGCCGATCGCACGCAGCGTTCCTATCTCGCGCACGCGCTTGCCAACCGAGCCGAGCGTGAGCAACGCGGCCAAGGCGAAGGCGGCGAAGAGGACGAGCACTGCGAGCACACCGCCGAAACGGTCGGCCAGCTTCTTCGTGTCCTTCAAGCTGCCGGTCACTTGCGACGCGAGCGACGCGGTGGTGACGACCTGCGCCTGATCGCCGAGCCGCTTCGAGATGACGGCGGCGACCTTGTCGACGTCCTTCGCGTCGGCGACCTTTACGAGCACGGTGTTGACCCGGCTCTGGCGGCCTGAGAGTTCCTGCAGCGAGGCCAGTGGGAAGTACACGTCGGCCGCGCTGCCTTGCACGGCGGGCTGGACCAAGCCGACCACCTTGAAGGTCTTGCCGTTGATCGCGAGCGAGCTGTCGATGTCGAGCTTGTTCGTCTTCGCGTACGGGACCGCCACCATCACTTCGTCGGTTGCCTTTGCCGCGATGAAGCGGCCCTTCGTTACCTGGCTCGCGGTGACGAGGCCGCTCTCGGGATGCGCAGGATCGACGCCGCCGGCGGTGTACGTGGTGGACGTGATGTCGGTCTGAGGCGGGTTCAGCGCTTGGGTCAGCGTGCGCTGCGGGATCGAGAATTGCTGAAAGCGCGCCGGCAAACACTTCTGGAACGCTTCGCCGCCCACGCCGCGGAACCCGCCCGCGGGCGGACCGCCGCCCGAGTCGGCCGGAGGCAGCGCGGCCTGCGTGCCGCCGCCGCGATCATTGCCAAACGTCACTCCTTGTTTTTGGAGGCACGCTTGGATCTCGGCGCGTTCGGCTTCGGTCGGCGGATCGGGCCGCACCGTCTGCGCCGGTTGATTGACCTCGGCGACGATCGCGGGGACGGTGCCGGTCTGATGCGTGGCGACCATCGTCAAACCCGACACCACTTGTTTGACGCCGGCCACCTTCGACAGTTGCGCCAGCACCGCATCGTCGAAGGTCAAACCGCCCGAGGCGACGAAAAAGTCGTGCGTGAAGTGGTCGCCGGGATTGCCGAGCTTGGAGAGATCGGTCTTGATCGCGTTCGTCTCTTCGGCCGACGCCGCCGAATCGGGTCCGAACCCGCGCACGCGACGCGTGGGAGTACCGGTCGCGTTCTGCTGGTTCCCCGTGGTCGTTTGCCCCGCCGGCTGATCGGCCGCGCCGCGGGTGACGAGTATGTCGGTACCCACCGACGACAACGGCGTGAGCGCACGATTTTGCGCATCGGCTAGTCCCGCCGACGTCCCGACGATCGACAAAACGAGTGCAACCCCGGCCGCAAGGCCGAGAGCCGTGACAATCGCCCGGCCCTTCCGCCGCCGGAGCTCGTTGCCCGCGTACGACGCGACAAATCCCATTTGGACGACTATCGAGCTAGTTCGTACGGACGGGCTCGGCGGTGCATGTGAAGTTCATGTGAGGGGCGCCCGTAACCAACTCAGCATTTGCCTGAGCGCGTCGTAGGCGGCGAGGCGCGCCTCGTTGGAATCGGCCGCTTCGGCCGCTTCGACCTGCTCCCACATGCGGTTGATTGTCGACGGCCCGACTTCGAGCAACGCCGCGCTTCCCGCACTGGCCCATCGCGCCAGCACGTAGTGCACGAGCCCCCCGACGGGCACGCTGATCGCGTTGCCGAGGTTGTCGAGGGTCGTGAGTGGATCGGCTTGCGTATACAAGACAATGTCGCTTTTGAAGTTCGCGTCGGGATCGTCGTCGGCCCAGTCGCCTGTCCACGGTGCGACGTGTATGTCTCGCCCGGCGGCGGTCACCGGTGCACGGCGCGCAGGCCTGCCCACGCGAGATCGGCGACTCGACCTGCGGCGGCCTGCGCGGATTCCACCGCGCCAGCTGCGACCCATCGACGACTGGCGCCCTCGGCGAGGCCCACCACCGCGTGCGCGAGCAGGAGCCGGTGATCGGCGTCGAGGTCGACATTTATCAACGCGGCGATGAACTCGGCAATCACCGCTTCGACGCGCTCGACCGCCTCGGCGAACTCCTCGTCGCGCCGTGACCCGTCGCCGAAGAGCAGCACGAATGAGTTGTGATGGTCGGCGACGAATTGGAAGTACGCAGTGAGGCCGTTCTCGACTTGTCGGCGCGGTGAATCTGCGGCGTTGGTGGCGGTGGCAATTGCGTCGAGGAGTTGTTTGCCCACGTCGTCGAGCAGCTCGAGGAACAGCGCGCGTTTCGACGCGAAGTGTTGATACAGCACCGGCTTGGTGACGCCCGCGGCGTCGGCAATATCGTCCATCGACGTGCCGTGCAGACCGCGCTCGGCGAACAACACGAGCGCAGTGTCGACCAGCTGTTGACGTCGTTCGGCGGCGGGAAGTCGGACGGCCATTGGTTACCTGACAGTAACCCGATGCCCCCTCGAACTGTCACACCCTCGGCGTAGGGTGCGCGCATGGCCAAACGCACATCACACCCCGCGGGAACTCCGAGCTGGCTAGACATCGGCAGTCCCGATATCGACGGCACGTTCGCGTTCTACGGCCCGCTGTTCGGCTGGGAGCGCGTCGACCTCGGCCCCGACGCCGGCGGTTACGGCATGGCTGCGATCGAGGGCGACACGGTCGCCGGCGTCGGCCCCGCCCAGCAACCGGGGCCGCCGTTCTGGACCACGTACATCGCCACCGACGACGTGCAGGCCACCACGAAAAAGGTCGAAGCGGCGGGCGGGGCCGTGATCGTCGGGCCCACCGATGTTTTCGACCAGGGCAAGTTCGCGGTGTACGCCGACCCGAATGGCGCCGTGTTCTCGGTATGGGAGTCCGGCGACAACATCGGTGCGTATCGCGTCAACGAAAACGGAACGCTTTGTTGGAACGAGTTGAACACGTGGAACCTCGACGCAGCAAAGCCCTTCTACGCCGAGGTGTTCGGGTGGGACATCTCCGACAACCCTGAGTACGGCGAGTTCTCGGTCGGCGGCCGCGTGGTCGGCGGCATGATGCCGCTGTCGACCGAGCGGGTCCCCCAGGAAACGCCGGAACACTGGCTCGTGTACTTCGCCGTCGACGACATCAACGCCGCGGTTGCGAAGATCAACGAGCTCGGTGGCACGGTGATGATGGAGCCGTTCGAAGCCGGCGGCGTCGGCCTGATGACGGTCAACAAAGACCCGCAGGGCGCGGTGTTCGCGACCATCCAGATGAACGAGCCGGGCGACTAAAGCGGGGCTGTCGGCTCGGGCAGGTCGTCGGCGTGAAGTTTGCGCAGGTCGGCGAGCGACGGTTCGGGTTTGTCGCGCAGGCGCCACGCATGACGACCGACCGCGGCTTCGAACAGGTTGCGCACATACCGCCCGTTGCCGAACCCTTCGTCGCGCGGCTCGGCGCGCAGTAACGCACGCAGTCGGTCGATGCAGCCCGGCGTCGGTTCGAAGTCGGCCTCGGCCGCGACCTTGCGAAAAATCGAGACCAGCTCGTCTTCGGTGTAGTCGGCGAACACGATGGTGGTGCCGAAGCGGCTCTCGAGGCCCGGGTTGGTGTCGATGAAGGTTTTCATCTCGTCGGGGTATCCGGCCACGATCACCACCAATGCGTCGCGGTGGTCTTCCATCGCTTTGACCAGCGTCGACACGGCCTCTTCGCCGAAGTCGTCCTCGGCCAACGAATAGGCCTCGTCGATGAACAGCACGCTGCCCAGCGCGCGTTCGATCACCGCTGCGGTCTTGATTGCCGTCTGCCCGACGTAACCGGCGACGAGGCCAGACCGATCTGTCTCGATCAGCTCGCCCTTCGTCAAGAGCCCGAGGGCGCGGTAGATCGCGCTCACGAGACGGGCGACGGTGGTCTTGCCTGTCCCCGGATTGCCGACGAAAACCAGGTGGTGGCTGACGGTCGGCACCTTCAGGCCCTTTTGCGCCCGCAGCCCGCTCATCCGCAGCAAAGCGGTCTGGCGGTGGACCTGCGCTTTGACTTCTTTCAGGCCGACGAGTTCGTCGAGTTGCGCGAGAAGTTCGGCCAGCGTCGCGGTTGGCATGGGCGCGGTGGCCGCGGCGGCCGTCGTTGTCCCCGCGACGGCGGTGGTGGGCCCGGCTCCCGCGGTGGGGGGACCGACCATCGCCACGCCCGCGGCGCGCAGCTGCGTGCGCGCGGCGAGCCGAGCGGTCTCGACCGACGCGAGTGTCGGATCGGGGTCGAACTCGCACGCGTCGACGGCGACGCGCCCCAGCGCGACTGCGTACTGCTGCGCCGCGGCCGCGGTTCCCGCCGACAACAGGCGCTGCAACAGCGGCGTCGGCGCCTCGAGCCAAGGCTTGCCGAGCTTCACCGCGGCCGCGAATCCCGACGACGGACGGTGGAAGGCGTCGGACCACGCGAACTCGGCGTCGATCAATCCGTCGCAGACGGCGGCCGCGAACGCCGCCGCCTCGTCGATGATGTCGGCTCGATCGAGGCCGGCCGCGCCGCCCGCGTCTTTGAGCGCGTCGACGGCGGCGGCGATCTCGCTGTAGGTCACGCGCCGCTCACGTTACCGACCGCAGACGCGACGAGGCCCCGCCCGCGTGGGGCGGGGCCTCGCATCAGTTTCGTTATTGGTAGCTGATGACCGAGCGTGCGACTTCGCCCGTCTGCATCGACTCGAACGCGTCGTTCACCTCGTCGATCGAGATTGTGCGGCTGATCAGTTCGTCGAGCTTCAGCTCGCCGCTCTTGTACAGCTCGATCAGCTTGGGCACGTCTTTCTGTACGTTCGACGAGCCGTACCAGCAACCCTTGATCGTCTTCTCGTTGAGCACGACACCGAGGAAGGCCGGGATCTCGATCATCACGTCCATCTTCGGCACGCCGACGAGAATCGCCTGACCCCCGCGGCGGATCATGTTGATCGCCTGGTCGATCGTGGGACGCAGCCCGATCACTTCGAAGGACACGTCGGCACCGTGGCCGCCGGTCATCTCCATGACCTTTGCGACGGGGTCGCCGTCGGTGGCGTTGATGGTGGACGTAGCGCCGAACTCCTTGGCCATCTGGAGCTTCGTCTCGTTCATGTCGATGGCGATGATCTCGGTGGCACCCTTGATGCGCGCGCCCTGAATCACGTTGAGGCCCACGCCGCCGCAACCGATCACGGCCACCACGTCACCGGGCTTGATATCCGCGGTGTTCATCGCGGCGCCTGCGCCGGTGAGTACGCCGCAGCCGATGAGCGCGGCGATCTTCATGTCGAGGTCATCGGGGATTTTCACCACACCGGACTCGGGCACGATCGACACTTCCGAGAACGTGCCCGCGGCCGCCATCTGCGACAACGGCGCGCCGCCCGACGTCATGCGGGTGGTGCCGTCGAGCAAGCCGCCCGAGGCGAGCGCGGCGTTCGCGTTCTCACAGAGGTAACCCTGATCTTTGTTGCAGAAGAAACAGTCGCCGCACTGGGGCACCCATGAGATGACCACGTGGTCGCCCACGGCCACGGACGTGACGTCGGGGCCGATTTCTTCGATCACACCGGCACCCTCGTGACCCAGCACGATCGGCGGCATCGCGAACATCGTGCCGTTGAGCATCGAGAGGTCGGAGTGGCACACACCCGACGCACCCATGCGGATCTTTACTTCGTGCGCGCGTGGCGCCTCGACTTCGATATCGGTGCGAATTTCGAGCGGCTGATTCTGCCCGACCATGACGGCGGCCTTGGACATCTGGTCCCTCCCTGGAACTGTTCTGACAACGAGCGCCGACCCTACTCCTGCGTATGGAACCGGTTCACACCGGCCACCACATGTACATGCGTGCATCCGCTGTCCGTGCCGGATGGGCGTGCGCAGTGGTCGCGGCGTTGTGGTCGGTGGGTCTCACGTCGATCGGCGGCGCGCATTGGTCGGGTTACAGCCAGGTGCACCAGTGGGTAAGCGAGCTGGGCGAACGCGGTGCTCCCGACGGCGCAGCCGTGAACTGGCTGGGGTTCTTCCCCGCCGGAGTGCTCGTGGCCGCTGCAGTGATGTTGCTGGCCCGCGCCTTCAGGTTCTCCACCCTGGCCACCGTCGGCGTGCTCGTGGTCGGCTTCGCCGAAGCGGTCGGCTACATCGGCTCGGCCGCCGCGCCGTGCGACCTCGGCTGCCCGGCCACGGGTGGATCGCTGACCCAGGCGGTCCATAACGCGGTGAGCGTGATGAACTACGCCGGCGTCGCGGTCGGCGCGGTGTGCGTTGCCGCCGCGCTCCGCGGCCGGCGCCCGTGGAGGCCGGTGCGCGCCGCGTCGCTGGTGACCGCGATCGTCGTGACGTTGAGCGGCCCGGTGATGCTGGTCCCGGCGTTCGCCGACGGCCGCGGGCTCGTACAGCGCGTCGTCGAGGTGGTGATCCTGACGTGGTTCGTGGTGCTGGGTGCCGTCGCCGAGCGAGTCGTCGCCTACGAAACCGCCTCGAGCCGATTGACGGCGCCGAGCACCGCCTTGAGGGAAGCGGCGAGGATCGACGGGTCCATGCCGAGGCCCCAGCGGATGCCTTCTTCGTTGCGGGCCTCGACGTAGGCAACCGCGGTGGCTTCGGCTCCGGCCGATACCGCGTGTTCGGCGTAGTCGGTCACCTCTACGTCGACGTCGAGATCGCTTTGCAGCGCGTGCACAAACGCGGCGATGGGGCCGTTGCCCGATCCCATCACCGTCTTGTGTTCGCCGTCGACGGTGAGTTGCGCGGTAACGGTGGTGCCGTTGTCGCCAGTGGTCATCTCGTGGCTGATCAGTTCGAAGCGGCTGGTCTCAGGTAGGTACTCGCGCTGGAAGTTGACCCAGATGTCGCTGGGCGAGATGTCGGTGCCGGTGTCTTCGGTGATGGTCTGGATCGACCGCGAAAATTCGATCTGCAGGCGGCGAGGCAGGTCGAGGCCGTGCTCGGCCTTCATGATGTAAGCCACGCCACCCTTGCCCGACTGGCTGTTGACGCGCACGACCGCTTCGTAGGTACGACCGACGTGTTTGGGGTCGATCGGCAGGTAGGGCACACCCCACTCGTCGTAGTCGTCGGGTAGCGCTTCGAAACCCTTCTTGATCGCGTCTTGATGCGACCCGCTGAACGACGTGTAGACGAGGTCGCCCACGTACGGGTGACGGGGCGACACGGGCAGGCGATTGCAGTGCTCGGCCACGGCGCGCAACGCGTCGATGTCGCTCATGTCGATCTCAGGATCGACGCCCTGGCTGAACAAGTTCATCGCGAGGTTGACCACGTCGACGTTGCCTGTGCGCTCACCGTTGCCGAACAGCGTTCCTTCGACCCGGTCGGCGCCGGCCATCACGCCGAACTCGGCGGCGGCCACGCCCGTCCCCCGGTCGTTGTGGGGGTGCAGCGACAACACGATGCGGTCGCGGTGGGGCACGTTGCGGTGGAAGTACTCGATCACGTCGCCGTAGATGTTCGGCGTGTACATCTCGACCGTCGCCGGCAGGTTGAAGATGATCTTCGTGTCGGCGTCGGGCTCGATCACGTCGAACACGGCGGCGCAGATTTCGATCGCGTAGTCGATCTCGGTGCCGGTGAAGCTCTCGGGGGAGTACTCGTAACGGATCTGCGAGCCGCTCAGGTTCGACTCGAGCTTGCGGCACATCTTTGCTGCGTCAGTCGCGATCTTGGTGATGCCGTCTTTGTCCATCCCGAACACCACGCGGCGTTGCAGCACCGAGGTCGAGTTGTAGAAGTGGACGATGCCTTTGTGAACGCCTTCGAGGCTTTCGTATGTGCGCGCGATCAGCTCGTCGCGGCACTGCGTCAGGACCTGGATCGTGACGTCCTCCGGGATGAGATCTTCGGTGATCAGCTGACGCACGAAGTCGAAGTCAGGCTGGCTCGCCGAGGGGAAACCGACCTCGATCTCCTTGAAGCCCATCTCCACGAGCGTGTTGAACATGCGCAGCTTGCGGCTCGGATCCATCGGGTCGATCAGTGCCTGGTTGCCGTCGCGCAGGTCGACTCTGCACCACAGCGGCGCCTTTTCGATGCGCGTGTTCGGCCACGTGCGGTCAGGAAGGATCGTGGGGAGCGGAAGGAACGGCGTGTACTTCTCGAAGGGCATCTTCTTTGGTTGCACGTTCTTCGGAGGCATTCGTTCGTTCCTTGGTTGATGGTTTGCGGGGTTGTGCGTCTGAACTCGAGAAACAAAAAACCTCCCGGCCCGAAGGCACAGGAGGCAATGGCGAGGCACCCGGAGGGGGTGGCTCGCCTACGTAAGAAGGAGGAGGCTGGCTGGAGCGGCGAAAGGGGTGCTGACACGCATGACGCCATAACGGTACACGGTCTACCTTCGACCCGATGCGAAAAATTTTGTCGTGGGTTGCGACGATGTCATGTCTCGCCGTCGTCCTGGGATCGTGCGGATCAAGTTCGAATGGCGCGGCGACCCGCGAGGTGCTGATCGATTACAAGCACGACGAGTTTGCGTCGGCTTTCCTGCGCTACTACCCGAAGAGCGTCAAAGTTCATCCCGGCGACACGGTGCGGTTCAAGCAAACGTGGACGGGCGAGCCCCACAGCGTCACGCTCGGGTCGGTCGTCGATGACGCCTTCAAATACGAACCCTTGATCGAGAAGTACAACTCAAAGGAGGAGGCGGCCGCCGCGGGCGAGGATCCCGCGCTTATCGACAAAGTGGATGCCACGTTTTCGCGTCTACCTGCGATGAACGACCAAAACGGTGACATTTTCTCGCCGGGGGCCGAGCCTTGTTACGTGGCCGCGTTTGCGCAGTTGCCGCGGTTCACCGACGAAATCGGCAACGCGCTGAAGGGCACCACGTGCCCGACCCGCGGGCAGCGCCAACCGTCGTTCACCGGCAGACAGGCGCTGTACAGCAGCGGGTTCATCCCGTTCCGCGGCGTCGGCGCCAACACCTTCGAGATGCCGATTGCGAAGAACGCGGTGCCCGGCACCTACCAGTATTTCTGCAACTACCACTGGATGGGGATGTCGGGAACGGTGACGGTGGTGCCGGCGAGGCGACCTATTCCGTCTCGCAACGCGGTAGCGCGTGAAGGCCGGAAGGAAGTCGAGCGCGACAGCAAGCCGATTCTTGCTGCGCTGAAGAAGGGCAAGCAGCGCGCGTCGGGCGCTGCGCCGCTCGTAGGTGTCGCGACCGGCCGCAGCGACTACGCGAGCATCAACGAGTTCCTGCCCCACACGATGCAAGCGAAAGTCGGCAAGCCGGTCACGTGGAAGGTCGAGGGCTTCCGGCACACCGTGAGCTTCAACGTGCCGAAGTACTTCCCGGTGCTAACGGTCGGCAAAGACGGGTCGGTATCGGTCGACAAACGCGCCCACGACGCGGTGGGCTGGACAGTGCCTCCGGCGACGCTCGATCCACAAGGGCGGGTCGCCGCGCCCCGAGCGATCGACGTCGGAGCATGGGACGGCACCGGCGGCTACCACTCGTCGGGCCTCATCGAAGATGGCGAGACGTTCAGCGTCACCTTCACCAAACCGGGCACGTACCCATACGCGTGCGTGATTCACCCCGCGATGATCGGCGAGGTCAAAGTCAGCGCCTAGCCGCGACTTTGGGCGCATTGCGGACGGACGGGGGTCCACAATGCGCCCAAAGTCGGAAGGGGCGGTCAGTCCTGGAGGGACTTGCCCGACTCCAGCAGCGACTTGAGGTCGCTGAGGATGAAGGGGAAGCCGCCGCCGCCTTCGGTGAGCTTGCCGTCGCCGCCGGTGACGATCGACAGCGTGAGGGGCGAGTTGTTCTCGTCGGTCACGACCGTGAGGCGGGTGAGCCCGCCGTTGTCTTCGGGCTCGATCGAATACGTGACGATGATGCCCGGCTCGGCCGCCTGCTCGGGACTGAAGTAGGCGTGGAAACCGTGCACCAGCTTCTTGGGCGGATCGGCCTCGAGGACGTCGCCGTCGATGACCACTTCGGGCAGCCCGAAGCCGCGCATCTCCTCGGTGGCGAAGCAGCGGTATTTGCCGCCGGCGTGCAACTCGTATTCGCCCTTGCTCTTGTAGCCGTAGCGGTCGTTCCACTCGGGTGACGTGATCGCTTCCCAAATCGCTTCGGGGGTGGCCTTGACATAAACGCGGAACATTTGGGTGCTCATTGCGCTTCGTTCTCCAATCGGTGTTTGAGGTCGACGAGCGCAGAGACCCGTCGTTCGGTGTATTTGTCGATCCAGCGGTCGTGCAGTAGCCGGATCGGCACAGGGTTGAGGTAGTGCAACTTCTCGCGGCCGACTTTGTCGGTGATCACCAAGTCGGCCTCCTCGAGAACCTTGAGGTGCTTCATCACGCCGAACCGCGTGAGGTGGGGCAACTCCGCTTCGAGGTTGATCAGGGTCCGTCCGTCCTGCTCGAAGAGGCGGTCAAGCAGTAGCCGCCTCGACGGATCGGAGAGCGCCTTGAACACGAGATCGTCATCCGTGTCCCCCTTGCTCATGAGGACAGAATAGGTGACTAATTAGTAACCTGTCAAGCGCAGCTAATGCCCGGTCGAACCGGTTTTCTCGAAGCGGTCGGCGGCCTTGGCTGCGTAGCCGAGGATGATCGACGGGGCGAGGATCACCGCGGCGAGCGCCATGCAGATCGCGATGGTGGTGGTGATGAAGGCGGTGAGGCCGACCGCAAGACCCACGAAGAACACCACGAGCGCCACGAGCAGCAGCCCGTAGCCGACGCGCTGGCCGGTGTTGGCGAGCCTGAGCGCGCGCGCCCGCTGTTGCAGGATCGGGTCGTTGGGGTCGTCCACGTTGGTCAGTCTCCCAGCACGATGCGACGCAAGCGACCCGGCAGGTCGCGCAGGTCGAAGTAGCGCTCGGCGATCTCGGCGTTGTGTTCGAGCGCGGCGTAGTCGTCGAGCACCACGTTGCTGCGTTCGTACCAGTGGAACCCGAACTCGCGCAGTTCGTCGAGCACGGGGTAGTGGCCGACGACGAGCGGCTTGCGGTGCACGGCCGATTCGATCGTCGGGTTCCCGAAGCCCTCCCACTTCGACGGGAACGCGACGACGTCGCACGCTTCGTACGCGTCGGCAATGTCGATGCCATCGGGCATGCCCTGCACGACGGGAGCGGTGGTGTCGGCGAGCAGCCGGTCGAGGGTCGGGGCGTAGTCCTCTTCGGCCGGGCCCGCCATCCAAAACGTCGCGTCGAGTTGTTCGGCCAACCTGATCGACTCGGGGATGTTCTTGCGCGCGATGGCGCGCGTCGGTTGCAACACCAGCAACCCACCGACGCCGATCGCCCGCCGGGCTTTGCCGGCGTCGCCGGTGCGGGTGAGGTCGAAGTGGTTGTAGACGAGGTGCGCGTTGATGCCCCGGTCGGCCAACTGATTCTGCGTGAGCGCGTTGATGCACACGTGCTTCCAGTAGGCGTCGGTGGGCAGTGGTTCGTTCCACGTCGCGAACCGCTCGCGTTGCCACGGCACGTCGTGGTGACGCAGCACCGCGGGCCGGTCGCGCAGCGCCTCGGCCACCGCGCGTCCCGCGCGGGGGTTCATCGGCAATGAGCAGATGTTCTCGGCCACCACGACGTCGGCGTCGCGCAACGTCGCCCGCAGCGCGTCGCGTGAAGGCGGGTCGACGTCGGCGGGCGCGTCGAAGGCGAGGCCGGGATGGATGACGTCGGCGTCGCCGTCGCCGGCAACCGTGAACACGTCGGCGCCGAGCTCGCGCAACGCAGTGATCCACTTCGCCGCCTCGACCGACACGCCGTCGGCGCGACCGAGCCGGTACGACACGACGGCGACGACGGGCATGTCCTCAAACTACGGTCGGCGACCGTGACAGCCGAACTTCTGTACGAAGTCACCGACGGCATAGCGACGCTCACGATCAACCGGCCCGAGCGCCGCAACGCGCTGTCGTGGGACGTGATCGCGCAGATGCGCACGCGGATCGCCGACGCCAAAGCCGATGCCTCGGTTCACGTGCTGGTGATCACCGGCGCGGGCGACAAGGCGTTCTGCGCCGGCGCCGATCTCGGGAACATGGCCGACGGCGCGAGCTTCCTCGAACTGCACGACGGTCGCGGCGGCCTCGCGTCGCTGTTCGAAGAGATGTGGGCGTTGGGCAAACCCACGATCGCCCGCGTGCAGGGCTACGCGCTCGCAGGTGGGTTCGGTCTGGCGCTCGCGTGCGACCTGGTGATCGCGGCAGACAATGCGGTGTTCGGCACGCCCGAGATCGACGTCGGGCTGTGGCCGTACATGATCACCGTGCCGCTGACGCGGTCGATGCCGCCGAAGAAGGCGCTCGAGTTGATGTTGACGGGCCGGCGAGTCGATGCGGCCGAAGCCGACCGCATCGGTTTCGTCACCCGGGTGGTACCGGTCGCCGAACTCGACCGCGCCGTCGCCGAACTCGCGGCAACGCTCGCCGCCAAATCGCCGTCGATCGTGAAGCTCGGCCGCGACTCGTTCTACGAAGTGTGGGACCGGTCCGCCGCCGAGGCGCTCGCGTTGTTGCACCCGCTGCTCACGCTCACGACCCTCACCGACGACGCCCAGGAGGGAATCGCCGCGTTCAGCGAAAAGCGTCCACCGGAATGGCGTGGCTCGTGACGTCTTCTGCGAGAATGGATTGATGGCGGCGCGGGCACTTATCACCGGCATCACGGGCCAAGACGGGTCGTATCTGGCCGAGTTGCTGCTCGACAAGGGCTACGAAGTGGTCGGCGTCGTGCGCCGCACCAGCACGCCGAACTTCGAGCGCATCGCGCACCTGCTCGAGCGCATCACCCTGGTCGGCGCCGACCTCACCGACCAGACGTCGCTCGTCAACGTGCTCGCCGCGCAGCGCCCGACCGAGGTCTACAACCTCGCAGCGCAGAGCTTCGTGTACGAAAGCTTCGCCCAGCCCGTGATCACCGGCGACGCGACGGGCCTCGGGGTGACGCGCCTGCTCGACGCGATCCGCATCGTCGACCCGTCGATCCGGTTCTACCAAGCCTCGTCGTCGGAAATGTTCGGCAAGGTGCACGAAACGCCGCAGCGTGAGACCACGCCTTTCCATCCGCGCAGCCCGTACGGCGTGGCCAAGGTCTACGGCCACTGGATCACCGTGAACTACCGCGAGAGCTACGGGCTGCACGCGTCGAGCGGGATCCTGTTCAACCACGAAGGCCCGCGGCGCGGCCTCGAGTTCGCCACGCGCAAGATCAGCAACGGCGTGGCCCGGATCCATCACAAGATCGACAAGGAACTCGTGATGGGCAACCTCAACTCCAAGCGCGACTACGGCTTCGCCGGCGACTACGTCGAGGCGATGTGGTTGATGGTCCAGCAAGACGAGCCTGGCGACTACGTGGTAGCCACGGGCGAGACGCATGAGATCCGCGAGTTCTGCGAGCTCGCGTTCGCGCGTGTCGGGCTCAACTGGGAAGACCACGTGCGCATCAGCGAGAAGTTTTTCCGTCCCGCTGAGGTCGACGTGCTTATCGGCGACGCGTCGCTGGCTCGCACGAAGCTGGGTTGGTCACCGAAGGTCGACTTCGAAGGCCTCGTTGCGATGATGGTCGACGCTGACGTCGAACGGATCGGCGCGATGAACGCCGCCGGGCTTCTCTAGCGGACGGCGTGGCTTCGTCGCTGCATCAGGAACACGATGCCGGCCGCGGCAAGAACGGCGAGTAGCAACGAACCGCCGTTTCCATTGCGCCCGAAGACTGCGCGCCCGATGAGGCCACCGACCAAGCTGCCGCCGATACCGACGAGGATGGTCATGCCGATAGACATCGGATTCGGCCCGGGAATGGCCAGACGCGCAAGCGCGCCGATGATGAGTCCGCTGATGACGAGGCTGATGATTAGTCCGATCATGCGTACTGTCTTACGCCCGTGAGCGACATTTCAGTCATAACTGAGAATGGCGTCGCCACGATCACGATCGATCGGCCGGCAAAGCGCAACGCCATCGACCTCGCCGCGTGTCACGCGATCGCCGACTCCGTCGAGCAAGCCGTGGCCGCGCAGGCACGCGTCATCGTTGTAACGGGAGCCGGCGGGCACTTCTGTGCCGGCGCCGATTTAGGCGGCGTGGAAGATGAGGGTTTCCGCACCGCAATCCGTCGCACGCTCGACTCGTTGCGCGCCGCGCCCGTGGTCACGATGGCCGCGATCGACGGTGCGGCCCTCGGCGCCGGCGTGCAACTCGCGGCTGCGTGCGACGTGCGCGTGGCCACCCCGCATGTGCGCTTCGGTGTGCCGGCCGCGAAGTTGGGGTTGGCCGTCGACCACACCACGGTGCAACAAGTCGCGATGCTCATCGGTGGCGCACAGGCGCGGGCGATGCTGCTCGCCTGCGAGGAGGTCGACGGGCAGCGGGCGTACGACCTTGGATTTGTGAATCGCATCGGCACGCTCGCCGACGCCCACGAGTGGGCCACGAAGATCGCCGCGCTGGCACCCCTCACGATCGCTGCCCACAAGCTGGCACTGAACCGCCTCGAACCAAACCTCGACGACACAGACGTGATCGACGCGGTCGCCACCGCGTGGGCAAGCGCCGACCTCCAAGAGGGTCGGGCCGCCTTCGCCGAGAAGCGCCGGCCCAACTTCACCGGGAAGTAGCCGTGGCCGACCCGAGCATCCCCGCCGCGTTCGGCGCCGGCGTCTTGTCGTTCATCTCGCCCTGCGTGCTGCCGCTGGTGCCTGGCTACCTGTCGCTCATGAGCGGGATGACCGGCGCGGAACTCGCCGACGCCCGCGGCGTCGAGCAACGGCGCATCTTGCGGGCGACGCTGCTGTTCGTCGCCGGATTCACGGTGGTCTTCGTCGCACTCGGTGCAAGTGCGAGCGCAGTGGGCGATGTGCTGTTCGACCACCGCCGCGGCCTGAACCAGATCACCGGTGTGATCGTGATCGTGATGGGGCTCTTCCTCGCGGGCGTCGCGTCGCCGCGCGTGCTCGAGGCCGAGAAGCGGTTTCACGTGTCGCCCCGCAAGCTCGGGCCGTACGCGGCGCCGGTTATGGGCATGGCGTTCGCGTTCGGATGGACGCCCTGCATCGGGCCGGTGCTGTCGGGCGTGCTCACCCTGGCCGCCAGCGAAGGCACCGTCACCAAGGGCGCCGCGCTTTTGTTCATCTACTCGTTAGGGCTCGGGCTGCCGTTCGTGTTGAGCGGGCTCGGCCTGTCGCGATTGCAGTCGACCTTTGCATGGATCAAGCGTCACTACCGCGTGATCAACATCGTGTCCGGCGCGCTGCTCGCCGCGTTCGGGGTGTTGCTGTTCACCAACCGCATGACCCTGATCGCATCGGACCTCGTGTCGTTCTTCGACCACCACCACCTGAGCTGGATCGTTCGTTAGAGGCGGTAAGACCCGCCCGGCGCGTCGACGACCGCTCGTTCTTTGCGCGTAAACGGTTGGCTATCAACCACTTCGCGACAAGGAGCCGGGGCTAGGCCTCGCCGCCGGCGCAGGCGATGCAGCTGCGCGTGGCCGGAAGTGCCGCCAGCCGCTCGTCGCCGATCGGCCCACCGCACGACGCGCAGGTTCCATACCCACCCGCGGCGACGCTTACGAGCGCGTCGTCGAGCGCGTGCAGCTTGACGCGGGCGTCTCGCAGCATCGCCGCGACGCGTTGGCGCTCGAAGGCGATGGTGCTGCCCTCGGGGTCGTGCTCGTCGTCGGTGGCATTCAGCTCTGCAGCCGCAACGATGCCGTCGAACTCGCCAGCGAGAGCCTCAATCATGGCCACAACGCGAGCGCGCTCGTCACGCAGGCGATCGGCGTCCGACACGGCTTCGTCTTACCCAGTCGTGGGCTATCACGCGCGCTTGCGAGGCCGGAGGTGCGCGACGCTTGCTCGAAGTGAGCTTCGACATCTTTCTCCAGCGGTTCGACGACGCCGCAACCGACGGCAGCGCGGTGATGTCGGTCCTGCGGCCGCTAATCGTCGACGAAGACGACGAGCACCGCTTCCGTCGGATTGTTACGGGCGACGGCGACGCCGAGGTGTACGGCGATCCGGCGTCAGATCTGATGTTCACGCATGCAAGCGGCGTGGAGGTCTGGGACGTGATCGTTGACGTCGCGAGGGCGGCCGGTTGGGTCGTGATGCCGGTCGGGTGTGGCACGTGTGTCGTCGATGAGGCGCAACGCGCGGGCCTACCCGAGTTTGTACCGGAGCCGGTTGTTACGGTCCGTTCGGGCGCAGAACTCATCGCCGCCATCAAGGCGAGCGACTAACGCTCGAAGGGGAGGACACGTGGAACTCAGAGGCAAGCGAGCGCTGATCACTGGCGCGTCGCGCGGTATCGGCGAGGCGCTGGCGAGAGAGTTTGCGTCGAAAGGCGCTCACGTCGTTCTGGTCGCGCGCACCGCGAGCGCAATCGAGAACCTCGCCGCGGAGCTAGGCGGCACCGCGCACGCGGCGGACCTTGCCGACCCGGCGCAGGTGGCGACGCTGATCGCCCGTGTCGAGGACGAGGCGGGTTCCGTCGACGTTCTTGTGAACAACGCGGGGGTAGCGCCGACAAGCGGCGCGCTACAGGACTGGACGCAAGACGAGGTGGAACAGATCTTTCGCGTCAACCTGATATCGCCCGCAGACCTGTGCCGCCAGGTCATCCCTGGGATGTTGCAGCGAGGCTGCGGACACATCGTCAATGTCAGCTCGATGGCCGGTGTCTCGGTGTTCCCGGGTCTGACGGCATACGCGTCGACGAAGGCAGGGCTTACGCAGTTCACCGCGGGTTTGCGCGCCGATCTCAAACGCACACCGATCGGCACGACGGTCGTCGAGCTTGGTCCCGTCCCGACCGAGATGCTCGACAGCGTCGACGACTACAAGCCGACAGCGGACAGCTTCAAGCGCTTCTATCGCCTGCAACTCCTCGTCGATGTGTCCAAGGAAACGGTCGCCGCCGACGTCGTGACCGCAGTCGAACGCAATCGTCGCCACGTAAGGCATCCAAAGCGAGCAGCGGCCTTCCCCGCGCTGGCCGAGGCCCCACGGCGGCTAGGCGAGTTACTCCTCACCGGTGTAAAACCTCGCCGAACATGACCGCCCCGGCGGTTAAACGTTGGCGGGAAGTAGACGAGCGAAGTTCTCGAAGAAGATGAACAACGTGATGCCCATCGGGACGAGCGCGATGGGCCAAACGATCCACTTGTGGCCGACGATTCGTCGGATGCCGTAGGCCAGTGCCCATACCGCGAGGAACGCGACGCCCCACAACACCGCGGGCCCGCGGGCGGTGGTGCCGCCGCTGAGGCCGGCTTCGTCGCCGAGGGAAAGATCGGACGCGTTTTTCTTCTTCGCGTTGGGATCCACTGGCGGCGCCTGCGCCGCGGCGCCGACGAGGCGCGCCGTCACGACCATGCGCTGGCTGGCCGAAAACCGCGGGTGACAGGTGGTGAGCGTCAGCCGGTTGTCCTGGGTGTTGTCCAGTACCTCGACCTGGCTCGGGCTCACGATCTTGGTGTCGATGACCTCGTAACGGAAGCTGCCCTGGAGCGTGGTGATCAGGATCGGGTCGTTGGGCTGCAGCTGATCGAGGTTGTAGAACGGCGCGCCGTACGTGGTGCGGTGGCCGGCGATCGCCGCGTTGCCGGGTTGTCCCGGCATGGGCGTGGTGGGGTAGTGGCCCGGACCCTTCTTGAGGTCTTCGACCCCAACGCCCTGTACGACCGTTTTCTCCGTGTTCGTACGCGGAATCTTGATGATCGCGATCGCGCTGCCGGTTGGCATGGGGGGCGCGAAGTCGTTCGCGGCCGGCGCGGCGACTTGGAGCTTGTGGAAGTCCTGCTTGAGCGTGGACTGGCTGCGGGACTCGGCTAGGCCGGTGCCCCAAAGCTCATAAGCGACGAACAGCAGCATCAATGTGCCGGCCGCCATGAGAACGCGGCCGATCGCAGACACAATCGGTCGCCATCCCACGGCGGCGAACGTAGTTGGCCACCGAGCCTGCTTGGTAACAGGAGCGGGTGCGCCCGTACGATGTACGTGCCTCATGGAGCCCGTCGTCCGCCTCCGTTCCGTCGTCGCGTTGCTCGGCGGCTTTCCCGCCCTGGCGGGCGCTGACCTCACGGTCGACGCAGGTGAAGCGGTGTTGTTGCGGGGCCCGAACGGGGCGGGCAAGTCCACGATTTTGCGGGTGTGCGCCGGGTTGGTGCCCGTCGCGCAAGGTGAAGCGACGGTGCTCGGTGTGGATCTCACGCGTGACCGACGCAGCGTGCGGCGCCGGATCGCGTTGCTCGGCCACGCCGGGCTGCTCTACGACGACTTGACCGTGCGCGAAAACGTCACGTTCGCGGTACGCGCCGCGGGCGGCGACGTCGGAGCGATCGCAGGCGCGCTGGCCCGGCTCGGTCTCGACGGGCGGCTCGCGACCACGCGAGTCGCGTCGCTGTCGGCTGGGCAACGTCGGCGCACCGCGCTCGCCGCGCTGGTAGCGCGCCACGCCGAGCTGTGGTTGCTCGACGAACCCCACGCGGGGCTCGACGACGACGGCCGCGATTTGGTGGACGGAGTCGTCCGGGAAGCGGTCGCCACCGGAGCAACAGTTGTGATGGCGAGCCACGACATCGACCGCGCCACGGCGCTGTCGACGCGCGTGTTGACGGTTGCCGGTGGCATGGTGACGCCCGCAGTCGCGACGAACGTCACGGAGCCGGCGCATGTTTCGTGACGCCGCGTTGATCGCGGGCAAGGACCTGCGCATCGAGCGCCGGTCCCGCGTCACCACGCAACAGATCGGGCCCTTCGCCGTGCTCGTGCTCGTGTTGTTCGCGTTCGCGCTCGATCCCGACCGCGGCGTGCTCGGTCGGGCCGCGGCCGGGCTCTACTGGCTGGCCGTGGTGTTCTGCACCGTGCTTGCGGTGCAGCGCTCGGCCACCGTCGAAGTCACCGACCGCGCCGGTGAAGGACTGCGGCTCGCTGGCATGGACCCTGGCGGCGTGTTCCTCGGCAAAGCCGTGGCCGTGGCCGCACAGCTGTTGGTTCTCGAAGCGCTGCTAACCGTCGGGATCGCGTTCTTGTACGGCACCCACCTGCACGAGCCGGTGTTGCTGTTGGGCACCGCCCTGCTGGCAACCGCCGGCCTGGCGGCCGCGGGCACTGCGTACGCCGCGGTCGCCGCGGGCCTGCGCGTAGGAACCACGCTGTTGCCGTTGTTGCTGTTGCCGATCTTGGCGCCGGTACTGCTCGCTGCGACGCGGGCCTGGGAGGCGGGATTGGCGGGTGTGCCCGGCGACGCGGTTAGCTGGCTAGAGCTGTTGGCCGCGTTCGCGGTTTTGTATGTCGCCGTTGGTGTCGTCGGTTACGGCACGTTGCAGGAGGAGCAATGAGAATCATCCGCGTGCTCGGCGCGCTCGCCGTCGTCACGCTCACGGGCACGATCGTGCTCGGCCTCGGGCTCCCGGCGACGTTCGAACAACGCACCTACTCCCGCATGTTGGCGCTGCACCCACCGCTGGCCTGGACCGCTTATGTCGCGTTCGGGGTAACGGCTGCCGCGTCGATCCTTTATCTCGTGCCGCGCACGCGCCGCGCGCGTTGGGACGCCGTAGCCAGCGCGTCGGCCGAACTCGGCGTGCTGTTCACCGGCCTCACGTTGATCACCGGCAGCCTGTGGGGCCGCCCCACGTGGGGTGTGTGGTGGACGTGGGACGCGCGCCTCACCACCACGGCGCTCATGTTCGTCATCTATCTGGGCTATCTGGCGCAGCGATCGGTGGCCGATACCGCGACCGCGCGAGCGATGCGGTCGGCCATCATCGGGGTAATGGCTGTGATCGTCGTACCCGTGAACCACATGGCCGTGGAGTGGTGGCGCACGCTGCACCAGGGCCGTTCGCTGGCCTCACTGAACCCGGGGAGTGAACTCGACGGCGACTTCATCGCCGCGATGCTGCTCGGCTTCTTCGCGATGACCCTCACCTACGTGTGGCTGCTCGTGTTGCGGACCAAGGTCATCGAAGCCGACGCCGAACTCGAAGAGCACGCGTTGACCGACGCAATCGCGGCCCGCCGCCGCGAGGCATTAGTTCAGTGAGCGCAATGAGCGAGCGTCAGCGAGTGAATCCAAGATGCAGGGGGTGCCGCTCGGCGCCGCGCACGCCGAAGGCGAGCGCAAGATGAGTGGGTACGTGATCGCGTGTTACGCGGTGACCGTTGGATCGCTCGTCGCGTATTCGGCGTGGGTCGTGCGGCGGTATCTCGCAGTTAGCCGTCGCGCCGCGCGCGACGAGCGCGGGTTGTGAAGCGCGGCCGCGCCAGCCTCATCCTCGGCGTCGCCGTGCTGCTGGCCGGCGGACTGTTGTGGAAGGGCCTCACGAACGCGACCGTCTATTTCAAGACCGTCGACGAAGCGGTCGCGCAACGCTCGACTTTGGGCGACCGCCGCTTCCGGCTCGAAGGCATCGTGGCGCCGGGCTCGGTCCACGAGCGCGGCGGTGGCGTCGACTTCGTGGTCGAGCAGAACAACGCGTCGGTGAACGTGCACCACGTGGGCGACCCGCCTGAGTTGTTCCGAGCCAGCGTGCCTGTGGTGCTCGAAGGACATTTTCAGGGCCGCACTTACGAGAGCGATCGCATCCTCGTGAAGCACACGGCTGAGTACCGCAAAGCCAACCCGACGCGCGTCACGGACTACGTCAAGCCATGACGGCGATCGTTGGGCACTCGGCGGCGCTGCTCGGGTTCCTCGCTTCGACGGGTGGGTTGCTGTTCCTCGTCGTCGGTTTGGTGCGCAAGCGCAGCGACCTAATCCGCGCCAGCTGGACGTGGGTGTGGGGCGTGGTGGGCGCGGCGGTACTCGGCTTCGGCGCGATGGAAGTTGCGCTCGTCCGTCACGACTTCTCGATGCAATACGTCGCCGACAACGGCAGCCGCAGCACGCCGCTGCTGTACACGGTCGCGTCGGCATGGTCGGCGCTCGAAGGCTCGATCCTGCTGTGGGTGTTGGTGCTGTCGATCTACCTCGCCGCGTTGTCGCTGCGTCACCGCGCTCAGCGTCACGACCCTGTTTTCGGTTGGGCGCTGGCCGTAATGCTGGTGGTCGCCGGCTTCTTCTTCTTGCTGTTGTTAGGCCCGGCGAACCCGTTCCACACCGTGCACGGCGCGATCCCCACCGACGGGCCCGGGCCGAACCCGCTGCTGCAGAACCACCCGCTGATGGCGTTCCACCCGCCGATCCTCTACGCCGGGTACGTCGGCTTCACGGTGCCGTTCGCGTTCGCGATCGCGTCGTTGATCACAGGGCGTGTCGACGAAGCGTGGGTGCTCGCGATGCGCCGCTGGACGCTCGTCGCGTTCGGGTTGCTAAGCGTGGGCATCGTGCTCGGTGCCTGGTGGTCCTACGAGGTGTTGGGCTGGGGCG
This sequence comes from Actinomycetota bacterium, assembly GCA_041166225.1. Classification (GTDB taxonomy): domain Bacteria; phylum Actinomycetota; class Acidimicrobiia; order Acidimicrobiales; family JACCXE01; genus JACCXE01. Next base: position 29,923 of record JBEEFT010000183.1, read on the forward strand.
GCTTCTGGGCGTGGGACCCGGTTGAGAACGCGTCGTTCCTGCCGTGGCTGACGGCCACCGCGTACCTGCACTCGGTGCTCGTACAAGAACGGCGCGGGATGTTGCGGGTGTGGAACCTGTCGCTGGTCACCGCAACGTTCGCGCTCACGATCCTGGGCACGTTCCTGACGCGCTCGGGCGTGCTCGACTCGGTCCACAGCTTCACCGAGAGCGGCATCGGCCCGATGCTGCTCGGGTTCTTCGCGGTGATCGTGGTGGTGGTGTGCGGATTGCTGGCGTGGCGCGGCGATGCGCTGCGATCGCCGGGCACCATCGACTCGCCCGTGTCGCGCGAGTCGGCGTTCCTCGTGAACAACTTGTTGTTCGCCGCGTTCGCCTTCGTGGTGCTGCTGGGCACGGTGTTTCCACTGATCGCCGAAGCTCTTAACAACAGTCGCCTCACGATCGGTCGTCCGTACTTCGACCGCATGACGGGGCCCATCGGTTTGGCGTTGCTGTTCATGATGGCCGTCGCGCCCGCGCTGCCGTGGCGCAAGGCGAGCACCGGCGTGTTGCGTGACCGGCTGCTCGTGCCGGCGTGGGCCGCGGGGATCACGCTGGTGGTGCTGGTCGCGTTCGGCATGCGCAGCGTGGCCGCGTTGCTTGCGTTCAGCCTCGGCGCGTTCGCCGGCGCCGCCGCGTTGCGGCAACTGGTGTTGGCGGCGCGCGCGTCGCGCCGCGCCGGCGATCCGCTGTGGCGAGGCGTGGCGGGCCGGGCCAACGGCGGCATGGTTGTGCACCTCGGCGTGGTCGTGCTGGCGATGGGCTTCGCCGCGTCGATGTCGTTCGTGCAGCGCGACGAGATCCGCATGCACCCGGGCCAGACCGCCAAAGTCGGTCGCCACCACGTGACGTACGTGGGTGTGGACACCAAGAAATATCCGAACCACACCGCGGTGCGGGCAGCGGTACGCATCGATAACGACCGCATCTTCCGTCCCGCGCTCAGCACGTTCCCGTTCGCGACGCAGGCCATCGGCACGCCGTCGGTGCGCGGCGGTGTGTTCGACGACGTCTACCTCACGCTGGTATCGCCGCCGACCACGCGCGGCGGCACCGCGGTGATCGGCGTGGTCGTCACGCCGTTGGTGAACTGGCTGTGGGCGGGCGGGGCGATCATCGCGATCGGAACCGGTCTCGCCCTGGTGCCGGGCAAGCGCAGGCGCCGGCCGACGGCGCCCGCGTCGGAACCGTTCGCCACCGACGTGCCCGAACCGGAAGCGGTGCCGGTGTGAAGCGTCGTCGCGTCGCGCCATGGATCGCCGGCGCGGTCGGCCTCGTACTGATCGGCGTCATCGCAGTTGCGGCCACGTCATCGCCCGCAGAGTCGCGCATCGCGACCAGCCCGTTGCTCGGACGGGCCGCACCCGCGGCGCGCGGCGCCGTGGTGTCGGGCCCGCCCGCCACGCTGGCCGACATGCGCGGCAAGTGGGTGCTGGTGAACTTTTTTGCGACGTGGTGCGTGCCGTGTCGGCGTGAACACCCGGAACTGGTGCAGTTCGCGGCGCGCCACGCCAAGGCCGACGACGCCGGGGTGTTACAAGTTGTCTACGGCGACCGCGTTCCCACGGTGCAGTCGTTCCTCAACAAGAACGGCGGGCCTTGGACTGTGCTCGACGACCCGAAGGGCGCGATCGCGCTCGACTGGGGTGTGCGGGGGTTGCCCGAGAGTTATCTCGTAGACCCCGACGGCGTCGTGCAAGCCAAGATCACCGGCGGCGCGACGGCCGACGGGCTGGAGAGTCTGCTGAAAAAGGTGGAGCGCTCGTCGTGACCGGCAAGCGCGTGGCCTGGCTCGCGCTCGGCCTGGTCGTGATCGCCACGCTCGCGTTCGCAGCGTTCGGCGACGCCGGGCACAACTCGTCGCCGGCGCGACGGGCCGACTCGATATCGCGCGGTGTGCGCTGCCCCACGTGCCGCGGGCAATCCGTCGCCGAATCCGCGGCGCCCGCCGCGCAAGCGATCCGCACCGAGATCCGTCGTCGCGTCAACGCCGGTCAGTCGCGCGACCAGATCGAGGCGTACCTCGAGGGTCGATACGGCAGCGACATCTTGCTGACCCCGCCCAACAGCGGCATCGGCGCGTTCGTGTGGATCGTGCCAATCGTCGCGGTGGTGGGCGCGGCCGCGGGCCTGGGGTTGGCGCTGCAGCGATGGTCGCGACGTTCGCTCGCGCATCCGACCGAAGAAGACCGCGCGCTCGTGGAGGGTCTGTGAACACGGTGGACCGCGACGGCTTGGAGGCCGAGCGCGAGTTCTTGTTGCGCTCGATTGCCGACCTCGACGCCGAGGCCGCAGTCGGCGACCTCGATCCCACCGACCACCAGGCCCTGCGCGACGACTACGTGGCGCGCGCCGCAGCGGTGGTCCGCGCCCTCGAGCAGGCGCCGACGCTGTCTGGTTCGCTCGACCTGCCGGTCGCGGCCACGAGAAGCGTGAGCAGAGGCCGGGGTGTGGTCGTGGTGGTCGCCTGCCTGGCTCTGGCCGGCGTGGCGGGCGTGGCGCTGGCGCGGTCGTCGGGGTCCCGACCCCAGGGCGCGCCGTTGACCGGGTCGCTGCCGTCGTCGAACGCCGCCGAGCTCGAGCAGGCCGCGAACTTTGTCGCGCAGGGCAAAGCCGTCGAGGCGGTGAAGCTCTACGACAAGGTGCTCAAGAACGATCCGAAACAGCCGGTCGCGTTGGCGTACCGGGGCTGGCTCGTGCGCCTCGCCGGCTTGAAAGACGAAGGGCTCGCCTACGTCGACCGCGCTGTGAGCGCCGACCCGTCGTACGCCGATGCGCACTTCTTCCGCGGAATGATGTTGTGGGAGGACAAGAAAGATCCCGCCAGCGCGGTGGCCGAGTTCCGTCTGTTCCTGGCCGACAACCCCCCGCAGCAGATGGTGTCGCTCGTGCAGGACGCCCTCCAACGCGCCGCAGCCGAAGCGGGCATTCCCGCGGGCTGACCCGTCCCCAGTACGCGCTCGCGAAAGGTGCTCTTTACGTGGCGTTCACGTAGGCGTACCTTTCCCAATCCAGACGCATGTGGCTGGGGGGCGCGTTCGTCTTTGTAACCCGGTATCTGCCGGTCGGGCCGAGGTGGGGGTGGTCCGGCCGGCGGGTCCAGGCCTGCCGCTAGCGAGCGAGCGCTCGGAGGCGGCCCACTACGTCGCCGATCACCGCCGCGAACGCGCCTACGTCGTCGTAGGTGGTCGACCAGCCCACGCTGAGCCGCAGGCTGCGTTGAGCGTCGACGCCCATCGCCTCGAGCACGGGCGACGGCTCGAGCGCCTCTGACGAGCACGCGCTGCCCGAATGCGCGGCGACGCCGGCCTGGTCGAGGCCGAGCAGCACCGCCTCGCTCTCGACGCCGTCGACGCCAACGCACACGATGTGGGGGACCCGCGAAACCGGGTCGCCGTACGCCTCAACGTGGCCGACCGCCGTGGCGGCCGCGAGCAGCGCGTCGGTCTGCTTCCGGGCTGCGGCCTGCTCGGTGTCGAGGGTTGCCGCGATCTCGGTGCACGCGGCGCCGAATGCGATCGCGCCGGCCACGTTTTCGAGACCGGCCCGACGCGCCCGCTCCTGGTCGCCGCCCACCATCAGCGGGTCGACCCGCAGGCCGCGGCGCACCAACAGCGCGCCCACCCCCGGCGGGCCGCCCAGCTTCGGCGCGCTCACCGACATCAGATCGACACCCGACGCGTCGAACGCGATCGGGACGTGGCCCGCGGCCGCCGCCGCGTCGACGTGCAACAACACGCCGCGTTCGTGGCACACGGCGGCAATCGCCTCGACGGGTTGCAGCGTGCCGACTTCGTGGTTGGCCCACTGGCAGTGCGCGAGGGCAACGTCGCCGCGCAGTTCCGCCGTCACCGCGGCGACATCGATCCGGCCCTGGCCGTCGACGGGCGGCACCCGCACTTCGCCGTGCGCGGCCGACGCGTCTCGCACCGCCGAGTGTTCGACCGCGGCGGCCACGAACGCGCCACCCGAAGTACGGCGCGCCGCGCCGAAACACGCGGCGTTGATGGCCTCGGTCGCGCCGCTGGTGAATACGACTTCGCGCGGCCGCGCCCCCAAAAACGCGGCGACCTGGTCGCGCGCGTCTTCAAGGGCGGCGCGCACCATGCGGCCCTCGGTGTGAACGCGGCTCGGGTCGCCGATGACGTCGAGCCACGCAAGCAGCGCGGCGCGGGCGACGGGCCGTAGGGGCGATACCGACGCGTGGTCGAGGTAGGCGCGGCTCACGCGGGTTTGCCTACGAGAGCGAGGTGACGCAACTCGTGCCGCCCATCGCGCGCGAGCTTTCGGTGACAGGCATCGTGTCGCCGTAAAGGCCGGCGAGCATGCCGCGCACCATGCCGCGGTCGACCGCGCACATGACGGGATGGTCGTGGGCGGCGGCGCCGAATGGGCACTGGTCGGAGATGATCGCCAACGACGTGCCGCGGGCTTCGGCGTGCGCCGCGAAACCGTGCGCGGTGAGCGCGTCGGCCACCGCGGCGAGCGCCGATTTGAACGAGCGGTGGACGTCGCCGGGCGACATGCGCTCGGCCAGCGACCGGCCGTAATCCTCACCGACAGATTCGGCGATCTTCTCGGCCTTGTGCGGCGGCAGTTCGGCGAGGGCGCGGCCGAGCAGAGTTGTGAGCAGGTCGTCGCGGCGGCCGGGCAGGTCGAGCGGCTCGACCACAGCCGACGCCTTGTAGTGCTTCGACGGCCGGCCGGCACCGGTTTGCGCGCTGCGGTGTACGGCGACTTCGAGGTAGCCGCCGGCCGCGAGCTTGTCGAGGTGGTGGCGCGCGACGTTTGAGTGCAGCGCGAACTTCTCGGCTACTGCCGTGGCCGTGACCCCGTCTTGAGCGTCACGCGCGTACAAGTAGATGTCGCGGCGGGTTGGATCGCCGAACGCGGACGTGACCGCGGAGACGGCGGCGGCGAACTCGTCGTCCCCCATGACCCGCCGAGTAGGGGCGTCTCCAGGCACCCCGTTATTCTACCTATCTAGATAGTAGAAATCCCGAGCCAACGGGCTCTGGAGGCAGAGGACCGAACATGGCAGTCACCGCAGAGCAAGTCACCGAAGCGCTTCGTCCCGTCGAAGACCCCGAGCTGCGCCGCAGCATCGTCGACCTCGGCATGGTCAAGAACGTGGCGATAAACGGCGACGACGTCGCCGTCACCGTCGCGCTCACCGTGGCCGGTTGCCCCCTGCGCAACGAGTTGACCACCCGCGTCACCACCGCCGTGCAAGGCATCGGGGTGGCGAACGTGGCCGTCGAGTTCACCGTGATGACCGACGAAGAGCGCGGCAAGGTCACCGAGATCATGGGCGGCGCGGGCCACGGCAGCCACGCGGGTCATAACCACGCGCAAGGTGGCGGTCACGGCGCGCCGGCCAAGCCGATGCCGTTCCGCGAGGGCAGCCGTACCCGCATCATCGGTGTCAACTCGGGCAAGGGCGGCGTGGGCAAGAGTTCCGTCACGGTGAACCTCGCCGTCGCGTTGCAGCAACTCGGCCACGACGTCGCCGTGCTCGACGCAGACATCTACGGCTTTTCGGTTCCGGCCATGCTCGGCATCGACCAAGCGCCCACGATCCTCGACCAAACGATCGTGCCCCCGTCGGCGAACGGCATTCGCTGCATCTCGATGGGGTTCTTCATCGAGGAAGACGAAGCGGTGATCTGGCGCGGCCCGATGCTGCACAAGGCGCTCGAGCAGTTCCTCACCGACGTGTTGTGGGACGAGCCCGAGTTTCTCGTGGTCGACATGCCGCCGGGCACGGGCGACGTTGCGCTGTCGATTTCGCAGTACCTGCCCCGCGCGGAGATTTACGTGGTGACCACGCCCCAGCCCGCGGCGCAACGCGTCGCCCAGCGCAGCGCGGCGATGGCCAAGAAGCTCAACCTGCCGGTGCGCGGCGTGATCGAGAACATGTCGTGGTTCACCGGCGACGACGGCAAGCACTACGAGTTGTTCGGCGAGGGCGGCGGTCAGTTGTTGGCCGACGACATCGGCGTGCCGCTGCTGGCGCAGATTCCGCTCGTGCCCGAACTGCGCGAAGGCGGCGACAATGGCACGCCCGTCACCGTGGCCGACCCCGACTCCGAAGCGAGCCTGGCGTTCCGCAAGCTGGCCGAGACGATCGTGGGCCTCGGCGCGGCGCGGGTGTTCCGCAGCGAACTCAAACTGTCGTAGCCCCGAGTTCTGTGCGACTTTGCCGCTGTACGCGGCAGAACCGCACGGGCTAGACGCCGCGGGGGAGCTTCGCCGGGTCCCAGCCGAGGTGCTTGACGGCGAGTGCGAGCGCGTACCTGTCGGTCATGCCGCTGACGTGGTGCACCGCGGCGGCGAGCAAGTCGGCCTCAGCCGACTCGGCGGGGTCGACGCCCAACAACGCGGGCCGCGCGACGAACCAGTCGGTGAGGGCACGCAGCAGTTCCACGACGCGTTCGGCCTGGTCGACGGAGTCGGGGCGCAGATAGATGCGGTCGAAGTTGAACGAGCGGAACGCGGCGAGCGCTTCGGCCTCGGTGGTGCCCATGCCGATCACGCCGTGCTGTTCGATAGTGGTGAGCACCGACGTGATGAACGTGTCGAGTTGCTTGGACCGTCGGCTACCGACGACGTCGGACACTTCGGCGGGCAACTCGTCGGCCCGGACGATTCCGGCGTGCACCGCGTCTTCGAAGTCGTGGCAGACATACGCGATGCGGTCGGCCCAAGCCACGACTTCGCCCTCGGGTGTCATCGGGGCCGGACGGTTCCACGAGTGGTTTCGCACCGCGTCGAGCGTTTCGACGCACAGGTTCAAGGGATCCAGAACCACGTCGGCGCCGTATACGGCGTGGTGATATCCCGACGGCAAATACGGCGACAACGCCTCTTCCGACGCGTGCCCGGCCGGGCCGTGCCCGCAGTCATGCCCGAGCGCGGCCGCTTCGGTGAGCGCGACGTTGAGGCCCGCGGGCCGCGCGATACCGACCGCCACCTGCGCCACCTCGATCGCGTGGGTGAGGCGGTTGCGGAGGTGGTCGTCGTCGGGCGCGATGTACACCTGACACTTTCCAGCCAGGCGCCGGAACGGGCGGCTGTGCTTGATGCGATCGAGGTCGCGCTCGAAGCACGTGCGGAACCGGTGAGCCTCTTCGAAGCGCGCCCGCCGTCCTCCGCCGAGACCGCGGGTGGCGAAGGGCGCCAGCGCGACGGCCTCGAGGGCCTCACGCGCCCCGCGCTCGACCAACGAGTGCGGCCCGTCGGCCACCTGGATCGGCGCATGCGCATGCTGAAACGTCACGCTCCGAGTATGTCCGAGCGGTGTGACAGCCGTTTGCGGGACACGAGGCAGTAGACACTTGAGCGTGCTTGCCGCGATCTCGTACCACCCGTTGGTCCACATCGACCTCGGGCCGCTTCGGCTGTCGCCCCACGGCATCGGCATCGCCGTCGGCTTCCTCATTGGCGCCCGGGTCATGTTGCCCGCGGCGGAGAAGAAAGGGATCACGGCCGACGACGTAAGCGCCATGTTGGTGCGCGCCGCAATCGGGGCGATCGTCGGCGCCCGTCTCGCGTACGTGCTGAACCACCCGTCGGATTACATCCACGCCCCCCTCGAGATCTTCAAGATCTGGCACGGAGGCATCTCGTTGCTCGGCGGCTTCGCCGGCGCGATCTTGTGGACCCTGCCCGAGATGAAGAAGCGGCGCCTGTCCTTCTGGCAGGTGATGGACGCGGCGGCTCCGGGGATGGCCGTCGGCGTGATCATCGGGCGCATCGGCGACTTGATCGTGTGGGACCACCTCGGCAAACCGACCACATTCTTCCTCGGTTACAAGTGCCCGCCCACCAGCGTGCAAACCGCGGTGCCCTGCGTCGCAGGCCCCGGTCACCTCGTGCACCAACCGGCGTTGTACGACTTCGTCCTCACGATCATCGTGCTGGTGTTGTTGTTGCAGTTGCGCAAGGTCGAGCGCTGGGACGGGTTCCTCATCGTCGTGTTCGGCGTGTTCTACGGATTCAACCGGTTCCTCGAAGACTGGTTTCGCGTCGACGTCACGCACGGCCTCGGCCTTACCGGCAGCCAGTGGACGGCGGTGGTGACGATGGTGGTCTGCGCCGCGTGGTTGATCTTCGGCCGGCGAACGCCGGGTTGGGGTCGATGGAATGAGATGGCACCCGACCGACCTACGCTTGAGGCTCCGTCATCCGAAGTGGAGGAGTAAGCCTCGTGGACGTCCGCATAGGCGTGATCTATACCGGCAAGGAACTCGAGGTGGAACTGCCCGACGACAGCGATCGCGAGGCGCTCACCAAGCAGATCGACGCAGCGGTGTCGGGCGACAGCCCCGTTCTCTGGCTCACCGATCGGCGCGGCAAGATGGTCGGCGTTCCGTCGGAGCGAATCGCCTACGTCGAGGTCGGTCGCTCTGCTTCGGATCGCAAAGTGGGATTCGGCGCGTAGCGCCTGATGGACGCACCCGCCGATCTGCTCGACCGGCGACTGCTGATTGTCACCGGCAAAGGCGGCGTTGGGAAGACCACCACCGCCGCCGCGCTCGCGCAGCTCGCCGCTGACCGCGGCAAGCGCACGCTGGTGTGCGAACTCGACGCCAAGGGCAACCTTTCGTCGTTCCTCGAATGCGGACAGACCAAGTTCGAGCCGCGTGAGGTCGGGCCCAATCTCTTCGCGATGTCGATGGACAGCGAGGAGTCGCTCAAGGAGTACCTGAGCATCCAGCTGCGCCTGCCGCTACTTGTGCGCATCGGTCCGCTGAACCGCATCTTCGAATACGTCGCCACCGCCGCGCCGGGGGTGCGCGAGATCCTCACCATCGGCAAGATGGCGTGGGAAGTGCGCGAGCGCCACTGGGACTTGATCGTGGTCGACGCGGTCGCGTCGGGCCACATCGTCGGACTGCTCGCGGCGCCCCAGTCGATCAACGAATTGGTATCGGTCGGCCTCATCCGTCAACAGACCGACTGGATGGTGGAGTTGTTGGGCGACCCGGCCACCACGGGCTTGATCATCACAGCCACGCCCGAAGAAATGCCGGTCAACGAAACGCTCGAACTGTCGGTGCGGTTGAAGACCGAGACGAACGTGGATCTCGCCGCAGTCGTAGTGAACCGCGTGCTGCCCGAGTTGTTCGGGCGCCGCGAAGAGGAACTGTTCGACGCGCTGAACACCGAGGAACGGCGCCGCGCGATCGGCAACGAGATTGGTGGCGACGTCGACAACATCATGCAGGCCGCGTCGCTGGCCGTGGCGTTGCGGCGCGGCAGCACCGAACACCTCGAGCGTCTTCGCCGCGAGCTCGACCCCTCAATCCCGATGCTCTACGTGCCGTATATGTTCCTGCGCACGCACGGCATGCGGGCGACTCGCCAGGTCGCCGCCGCGCTGTCTGCGGAGTTGGGTTACTGATGGCGGCGGCCAAGAACACCGCGCGCGCCGGTTCGATCGAGCAGCTGCTCGCGGCCAAGGAGATCGTGGTGTGCTGCGGGTCGGGCGGCGTGGGCAAGACCACCACTGCGGCTGCGCTTGGCGCAATGGCGGCGACGCGCCACGGAGGGCGGGTGCTGGTGCTCACCGTCGATCCGGCGCGGCGTCTCGCGAACGCGCTTGGCCTCGAAGGCTTCGGCAACGTCGAGACGCGGGTGCCCGATGCTGCGTTCAACAAGGCCGACATCAAGCCACGCGGCGAGCTGTACGCCGCGATGCTCGACACGAAACAGAGCTGGGACGACCTGGTGCGCCGCCACGCGCCCGACAAGGCCACCGAGGCCGCGATCCTCGACAACAAGCTCTACCAAAACTTCGCAGGTCGCTTCGTGCAGAGCCACGACTACATTGCGATGGAGCGCCTCTACGAGATCCACACGAGCGGCGCGTACGACCTCGTGATCGTCGACACGCCGCCGACGCGCAACGCGGTCGACTTCCTCGACGCACCCGAGCGCATGGAGGACTTTTTCACCAGCCGGTTCTTGCGCCTGCTGATCGCGCCGTACAAGTCGCGCTTGATCAGCATGGCGAGCAAGCCGTTCTACCAAGTGGCCGATCGCATCCTGGGCACGCAGTTCCTGCAAGACATCGCCGAGTTCTTCATCTTGTTCCAGTCGATGTACGCGGGGTTCGTCGAGCGCGCCCGTGCGGTGAGCGAGTTGCTGCGCGACAAACGCACCACGTTCATCGTGGTGTCGACGCTTGAGGCGGCACCGCTGCACGAAGCCGAATTCTTCGTAGCGGAACTCGAGCGTCGGAAACTGCACCTCGGCGCGATCGTGCTGAACAAGGTGCTCCCCTCGTACTTCCTCGATGCCGAGTCGAGTCGCGTGGCCGAGCGCGTGCACGAACGCGTGAAGCAGGTGGCCTCGGCGGTCGCGACCAGCGACGAGAGCGAGGCCGACGTAGCCCGCGTGCTCGACGAGGTCGTCGAGAGTTACCTGCGCTTCGCCGTAGTCGCGCAGCGCGAGGCCGAGCAGCGCGCCGAGCTGGGCGCCTCGCCCGACGTCATCGCGGCCGTGCCGTACTTCGACAGCGACATCGCCGACCTCGACGGTCTCCTGCGTCTCGGCGCGAAAATCTGGTAGCGGAATGGCCACTCTCGCCGAACTGGCCCGCGCTCAGACGCCGCTCGACTCAGACGCCGTCGATCATCTACAGCGCCTGGTGCGGGGCTGGAACATGCTCGCCGACCTGTGCTTCGGCGACCTCGTGTTGCTCGCGGCCAAGCTCGACGGCGATTTCGTCGTGCTCGGCCAGATGCGCCCGAGCACGAGCCAGACGCTGCACCACGACGACCTCGTCGGCCGCGTCGTCACCGAGGCCGAGAGGCCGGTGGTCGCGCGGGCGTGTCGCAGTGGCGAGATCGTCGAGGGTGAAATCGCGCTGGGTGATCAGGCCGACCGCGTCCGCATGCAAGGCATCCCCGTGCGTCGCGACGGGCAGGTGATCGCGGTGATGACGCGTGAAGCCACGCTGAGTGCCACGCGTCGTCCGGGCGCGCTCGAGCGCGTTTACGGCGAAACGTTCGACCGGTTCGCCCGCATGATCGTGCGCGGTGAGTATCCCTTCGCCGGCGACGACGACATGGGCGAAGACGCGCCGCGTGTCGGCGACGGTGCCATCGTGCTCGACGCGTCTGGTCGCATTGAGTACGCGTCGCCGAACGCGATCAACGCACTGCACCGCATGGGCATCCACGCGAACGTCGACGGCACCCGTCTCGACGAAGTCGGCGTCGAGGAAACCGCGGTGAGCCGGTCGTTCTTCGGTGGACGTCCCATTACCGAAGAAATCGAGCGTGCTCCCGACGTCACCGTGTTGGTGCGTTGCCTTCCGTTGCTGCACCGCGGCGAAGTGACCGGCGGGTTGGTGTTGCTGCGCGACGTCACCGATATCCGCCGGCGTGATCGTCTTCTGCTGTCGAAAGACGCCACGATCCGAGAGGTTCACCACCGGGTGAAGAACAACCTGC
>JBEEFT010000184.1:0-77403 GCA_041166225.1 Actinomycetota bacterium
CGCCGCAGCTCGAGACCCGGCTCGCGATCTTGCGCCGAAAGGCCGAGGTCGACCCCATGGAGATCCCTCCCGACGTGCTGGAGCTGATTGCTACGCACGTGAAGGACAACATCCGCGAACTCGAAGGCGCGCTGACCCGGGTCGTGGCCTACGCCAGCCTCAATCGACAGCCCATTACGCTCGAACTCGCCGAGCAGTTGCTCACCGACATCATCTCGGGCGACCAGCCCCGCCAAATCACACCCAAGGCGATCCTCGACGCAACGGCGGAAACTTTCGGCTTCAGCATCGACGATCTTTGCGGTCAGAGCCGGCGGCGGCCGCTCGTTATCGCCCGTCAAGTGGGGATGTACGTCTTCCGCGACATAACGGACTTTTCCTATCCTGCGATCGCCAAGGAGTTCGGCGGGCGTGACCACACAACGGTCATCCATGCGGTCTCCAAGATCGAGGGCCTGATGAAGGAACGCCGCCAGATTTACGACCAGGTGACGGGTCTAATCACGAAGATCAAGAGCGGCGGATGACCCACGCGCGTGGGTACGGGATAACGCTGGGGACGGCGGTGGACAAGTGGGGCCTCGTCCCCCATGGTCCGCCTCGGCGTCACACCCCTGTGTGATCCTGGGGACGACACGCCGCGAACATTTCCCCGTCTGACCTGCGCAAACGTGGTGTTGTGCACAATCCACAGCACCTACTACTGCTACTGAATATGTACTTAAAGAGTTAGTTAGGAAAACCACCTGTGAAGTTTCGTTGTGAACGCGACGTTTTGGTCGAGGCGCTGAGCTCTGCGAGCCGGGCCACGTCCGGACGCGAACGCCTGCCGGTTCTCGCCGGCGCGCGCCTTGAGGTGACCGGCGACGAATTACGCATTACGGCAACCGACTTGGATTTGACGATCGAAGTCGTAGCCACCGTCGCCGGCGTCGCCGACGGTGTCGCTGTGATTCCAGCCAAGCTCGCTGCAGACATCGTGCGAGCGCTCGAGCCCGGTGCGGTCACCATCGAGGCCGACGCCGACCAAGCCAAGATCGCGTCCGGTCGATCGCAATTCGCCGTTCGTGTACTTGCCGCCGACGAATTTCCCGCGTCGCCAGCTGCGGTGGCGAGCGATGCGGTCACCGTAGCGAGCTCCGAACTGGCCGATGCGCTGCGCCAAGTCGTGCGAGCGGCCAGCAGTGACGAAGCGCGACCGATCCTCACCGGCGTGTTGTTACAGGCGACCGCCGAAGGCGTGCAGCTCATCGCAACTGACAGCTATCGCCTCGCGGTGCGTCAGTTGCCCGGGCTGCATGTAGTTCGGGGCGAGCAGAAGGTGCTCATTCCGTCGCGTGCGCTCGCAGAACTACAACGGGTGCTCGGTGCCGCAGCCGAAGCTGAAGTTCGCTTGGGCACCACCGAGGCCAGCTTCCAGGTCGGCGGCGTGAAACTTACGACACGCCTCATCGAAGGTGAGTTCCCGAACGTGTTGAACCTCGTACCTGCGAGCTATCCGAACAAGCTCACCGTGCACCGCGATGCGTTGCTCGACGCCGTCAAACGGGTGAAGTTGCTGGTGCGGGACCAAACGACACCTGTCCGGATGTCATTACGCGCCGACGGCGTGGAACTCACCGTTACGAATCCGGCCGAGGGCACCGCCACCGAAGACGTCGAGGCGAAGTACGAAGGCGCAGACATGACCGTGGCGTTTAACCCGCAGTACCTCACCGAGGGGATCGAAGCGATCGGTGGCGACGAGCTCACGCTCGAAACCCAAGACGCGTTGAAGGCGTCCACGATGCGCGGCGTCGGCAACGACAACTACCTGTACTTGCTCATGCCCGTGCGGGTGCCGTAGCCGGCTCGTTACGAGCGATGCGCGTCAATTGGCTCGCCGTCCAAGACTTTCGTAACTACACGTCGGCCCGCCTCGACATCGCTCCCGACGGCCTGACCGTGGTCGAGGGCCAGAACGGGCAAGGCAAGACGAATCTGCTCGAAGCCATCGGATGGCTCGCCACCCTGAGTTCGTTCCGGGGTGCGCCCAACGAGGCCCTCGTGCGTCAAGACGCTCGCGCCGCCTTCGTGCGGGCCGAAGCCGATCGTGACGGCAGGCGGCTGTTGCTGGAAGCCGAGATCCCTCGGGCCGGTGCGCCGCGCGTACTCGTGAACGCCCAGCCGCTGCGCCGCAGTCGTGACTTACTCGGTGCCGTGCGTGTAAGCGTGTTCAGCCCCGACGACCTGTCGCTGATCAAGGGGGGCCCGGCGGAGCGTCGGCAGCTGCTCGACGATGCGCTGGTCGCTCTCGCGCCGCAACACACCGAGACGATCGCGGCCGTGGAACGAGTGTTGCGCCAGCGCGGCGCCCTCCTGCGCTCGGCCGGCGGTAAGGCCACGGCCGACGTTGTAGCGACGCTCGACGTGTGGGACTCCAAACTCGCGGAACACGGCGCTGTGCTGGTGAACGCGAGGCGGGCGCTGGCCGCACAGCTTGAGCCAGTCACCGCCAAGGCGTACGCCGCGGTGGCCCAGGGCGCTGCGGCGATCGGGTTGCGGTACGTGCCGTCTTGGTCGAACCCGACGGAGATAGACACCCGCGCGGCACTCCACGCCGCGCTTGGCGCAGCACGCGCAGACGACCTGCGCCGCGGCGTCACCACGCTCGGTCCGCACCGAGACGAACTCGAGTTACACATCGGCACACTGCCGGCCCGAACCCACGCATCGCAGGGCGAACAACGCTCGCTGGCATTGGCGTTGCGCCTTGCGGTCCACGAGACGGTCACCGAGGTCACCGGCGCGGCGCCGGTGCTGTTGCTCGACGACGTGTTTTCCGAGCTCGACGCGCACCGCTCAGCGGCGCTGCTGGCGAACCTGCCGCCGGGTCAAGCGATCCTCACCACCGCCGGGCCGTTGCCGGAGGGCGCCAAGCCCGCATCGACGGTGCGCGTCGAGGCGGGCACAATCAAAACCCGATGACCTGGCGACCGCTGCCCGAGCCCAACGCCGAGCGCGATCCGGCGTCGTTGCGTGCGTCTCTGGACAAGGTCGCGAAGCGATTCGGGTCGTCGTCGGCATCGGCGTTCAGCGGTTTGTTCGATCGCTGGGAAGAACTCGTCGGCCCCAGCATCGCGGCGCACGCGAAACCTGTCTCGCTTCGCGCCGGTCATTTGCGTGTGGAAGTCGATTCGAACGCATGGGCGTCACAGTTGCGGTTCATGACCACCGATCTCGTCGAGCGCTGCTGCAGCGCATTGGGCCCCGGCGCCGTGCGACAGATCGATATACGAGTCGCGCGTCGTTGAGGCCGCTACGCGGCTGAAATTCAGGCGCAAACGACAAGTGATGTACCACCCGTCTGGTAAACTTACGTCATTGCAATTCGGCACTTTCTAGCGCTCTGACCAGCACTTTTGTGAGTCGAAGCGGCGCCGAACTGCCTGCGATGCACCTCGCGACGAAGAGAGACGATGACCCCCTCCGACGACACCCCAAATACTGACAAATCCGCGGGGAAAAAGAACTCCAAAGGCAACTACGACGCAGACCAGATTCAGGTGCTCGAGGGCCTCGAAGCGGTCCGCAAGCGCCCCGGTATGTACATCGGCTCCACTGGTCTCACGGGGCTGCATCACCTCATTCGGGAGGTCGTCGACAACTCCGTCGACGAGGCGATGGCGGGGCATTGCACCCGCATCGACGTCACGCTCCTGGCCGACGGTGGCTGCAAAGTGACCGACAACGGCCGCGGGATCCCTGTCGACCCAATGAAGTCCGGCGCGCAAAAGGGCAAGTCGGCGCTCGAGGTCGTTCTCACCGTGCTCCACGCCGGCGGCAAGTTCGGCGGCGGCGGCTACAAGGTGTCCGGCGGCCTGCACGGCGTGGGCGTATCAGTAGTCAACGCCGTCTCCACCCGGCTCATCGCCGAGGTCGACAACGGCGGCAAGCACTACGTCATGGAGTTCAAAGACGGCGGGCGCCCTCAGGGCAAGATCCGAGAAACCGGCGACGCACCGAAGGGTCGCACCGGCACGACGATCGCTTTCTGGCCCGATGCCGAGATCTTCAAGGCCGAAGGCATCGAATTCCGCGCGACCACCGTGCTCGAGCGCCTCCAGACGTACGCGTTCTTGAACAAAGACCTTGAGATTCGGTTCAAAGACGAGCGCCCGGGTCACACGCAGTCGGTCACTTACCGTTACGCGGGCGGCATCGTCGACTACGTGCGGCATCTGAACGCAACCAAGGAAGCACTGTTCAAAAAAGTCGCGTCCTACGAGGTCAAGGCCGATGACTACGAGGTCGAGATCGCGATGCAGTGGAACACCGGCTACCACGAGGGCATCCATTCCTTCGCGAACGGCATCGAAACGCCCGAAGGCGGCACGCACGAAGAGGGCTTCCGCAAGGCGCTCACCAACGTGGTCAACAAATACGCGCGGGGGCGCGGTTTGTTGAAGGAAAAAGACGAGAACCTTGCCGGCGAAGACATCCGTGAAGGTCTCACGGCGATCGTCACCGTGAAGCTGCAAGATCCCCAGTTCGAGGGCCAGACCAAGGGCAAGCTCGGGACGATCGCAATGCGTTCGGCGGTCGAAAAGATCACGAACGACAAGTTGGCCGAGTGGCTCGAAGAGCACCCCAGCGAAGCGAAAACGTTGGTCATGAAGTCGACCCAAGCCCAGCGCGCTCGTCTCGCCGCTCGTCAAGCTCGTGATGCCACCCGGCGCAAGTCCGCCCTCGAAGGAGCGGGCTTGCCGGGCAAGCTGACCGACTGCCGCACCAAGAACGCCGAAGAGGCCGAGCTGTTCATCGTTGAGGGCGACTCGGCCGGCGGGTCTGCCGTGCGAGGCCGGAACCCCGAAAACCAGGCGATCCTGCCGCTGCGCGGGAAACCGCTCAACGTCGAACGCGCCCGCATCGACAAGATCCTCAAGAACATCGAGATCCAGACGCTCGTAACCGCGGTCGGCGCCGGCATCGGCGAAGAGTTCGAGTCCGACAAGTCGCGCTACGGCAAGATCATCATTCTGGCTGACGCCGACGTCGACGGTTCCCACATCCGGGCGCTGCTGCTGACGTTCTTCTTCCGCCAGATGCGCGGCCTGATCGAAGCCGGCAAGGTCTACGTGGCGCAGCCGCCGTTGTTCTCTACCACCGTCGGCAAAGAGACGGTGTACCTGAAAGACGAAGGTGCCCGCCTGCGGTTCCTCGAGGAACGCCCGAACCACAAGGCCGAGTTCGCCCGCCTCAAAGGCCTCGGCGAAATGGACTGGGAAGAGTTGCGCGACACCACGATGGATTCCGGGCGGCGCACGCTGCTGCAAGTCGGCGCCGACGAAGCGGCGCTGGCCGACCAAGTGTGCAGCATCTTGTTTGGTGACGACGTCGAATCGCGGAAGAACTTCATCGTTACCAACGCCAGCGACGTCCGGTTCCTGGACGCGTAGGGCCTACCGATGAGCGATCTACCCCCCGAAGACGACGCAACCGACGAGCCCGACGTCGACGAAGCAGTCGTCGATCTTTCCGCCGACTACGTAGGCGGTATCGAAGGCATCGAGATCCAAGAGGAGATGGAACGCTCCTTCCTGGACTACGCGATGTCAGTCATCGTGTCGCGGGCCTTGCCCGACGCGCGCGACGGCCTCAAACCCGTGCACCGCCGGATCCTTTGGGGCATGCACGACATGGGCGCGCGCTCCGATCGTCCGCGCATGAAGTGCGCCCGGGTCTCGGGCGAGGTCATGGGCAAGTTCCATCCTCACGGCGACTCGTCGATCTACGACGCGCTCGTACGTATGGCGCAGCCGTTCTCGCTGCGTGAGCCGCTCATCGACTTCCACGGCAACTTGGGAAGTCCCGACTTTCCGGCGGCCGCGGCGCGGTACTGCGTCACTGGCGACACAATCGTTCGACTCGCGGACGGCACGTCACTTCCGATCGCCGACCTGGTCGCCCTTCCAGCGAACAGCGAACGCGACATCGATGTTGATGTCTTGGACAAGGACGGCAAGCCCGTCCACGCCTCAAAGGCTTTCAACTCGGGGGTCCATCCCACTAAGCGCGTCACAACGAAGAGCGGCTTCAGCCTCCGAGGCAGCAAGAACCACCCGCTGTTGTGCCTCGTGCCGGTAGCGGGCGTCCCGATGCTGCAGTGGCTAATGCTCGACGAAATCACAGAGGGCACCGTCGTCTGCCTTGCCCGCAACGCGTGGATGAACGTCATTCCGCGCGCGCGCGAGATGCAACTCGGTGTGCTCTGCGGCGCGTGGGTGTCCGAAGGTTTCGCGTCCGAGAACCGTGCCGGCATCAACAACACGGACTTCAATTTCTTCGAGGAGATTCTCGAGGCGTACGACGTCATTGTTGGTGGGTCGCGTTACGTGGCGAAACGAGAGACGCGCGTAGACCGCAAGGCGATTTGGGAGCTCGATGTCCAGTCCATGGACGCCTTCAAAGCCAGTCCGCTAGGCGAATTGGTAGGAAGCAAAGCGAGCGACAAGTTCGTTCCATCCGCGGTTTGGAAGGGCGGTTGGGGCGTAAAGCGAGCGTTCCTCATGGCCTGTTTCGAGGGTGATGGCGGCCCCCGAAAGGGCACGGACAATTCGTTCTCGGTTCACTACACGACGTACAGCGAACGCCTCGCTCAGGAGTTGCAGGAGCTCCTCGCAGAGTTCGGGGTGATCGCCAGTATTCAGCGCTACACAAAAGCGAGCGGTGCGATCGAGTTGCGGCTGATCATCAGCGGGCTGCGCAACGTCAAGGCATTTGCAGAGCGCGTTGGTTTCTTGAAAACCAAGCAAGCCAAGCTCGATGAACTGATTCGCAGGGCGCCCCTTCGAGCGCATCGACTGACGCAGGACCACGTCCCGTTCGTAGCCGACTTCGTACGCGACGAACTTGAGGATCGCGGGCGTGGCAGTGGGCGCTCGTGGCTCATGGCACACAACTTCGATCGCATCGAGCGGTGGGAGAGCGAGCGCCTTCGCATCATCGATCGGATAAAGGATCCGGAGATCCTCGCCACGATCCTTCCGATCATGGACTCGGGCTATCGCTTCGAGCGGATCGTTTCGGTTACCGACGAGGAACCCGCCGAGGTCTATTCGCTGCGGGTTGACAGCGAGGACCATTCGTTCCTCGCCGGCGGTTTCGTAAACCACAACACCGAGTGCCGCCTCGGACTACTCGCCAACGAAATGCTGGCGGGAATCGACGAGAACACTGTCGACTTCGAACCGAACTACACGTTCGAATTCGAACAGCCAAGCGTGCTGCCATCGCGGTTCCCGAATTTGTTGGTCAATGGGTCACAAGGCATCGCGGTCGGCATGGCCACGAACATCCCGCCGCACAACCTCGGCGAAGTGATCGACGCCACGATCCACCTGATCGACAACCCCGACGCCACGCCCGACGAACTGATGAAGTTCGTGCACGGTCCCGATTTCCCGACCGGCGGGCTGATCCTCGGGCGTCAGGGAATCATCGACGCCTATCGCACGGGCCGCGGTTCCATCCGCGTTCGCGCCAAGACCGAGATCGTGGAAGACAAGAAGGGCGGCGTCTCAATCGTCGTCAGCGAGTTGCCGTATCAGGCGTCGATGAATGCGATTACGACGCGCATCGCCGAGCTGGTGAACAACAAAGAACTCGAAGGCATCCGGGCGCTCGACGACCTGTCATCGGGTGTCGACACCAGGCTCGTGATCGGCCTCAAGCGCGACGCCAACGCGCTCGTCGTGTTGAACAACCTGTTCAAGCACACCCAGCTGCAAACCAGCTTCGGCGTGAACATGGTTGCCCTGGTCGACGGCGTGCCCCGCACATTGAACCTGGTCGACGCGCTCAAGGCCTACATCGAGCATCAGGTCGACGTCATCACGCGGCGTTCCGAGTTCCGTTTGAAGAAGGCGCAAGACCGAGCGCACATCGTCGAAGGCCTACTGAAGGCGCTCGACATGATCGACCGGATCATTGCGTTGGTGCGCGCGTCCGCCGACCGGGCCGAGGCCCGAACTGGTCTCATGGCCGAAGGTTTCGACTTCAGCGAGATTCAGGCCAACCACATTCTCGACATGACGATTGGGCGCCTGACGCGCCTGGGTCGCAGCGAGCTCGACGCCGAGATGGCCCAGCTGCGCGAGACGATCGCGGAGCTTCAAGACATCCTGTCGAAGCCCGAGGTGCTGCGCACGGTCATCAAGACCGAGATGGGCGCCATCCGCGACAAGTTCGCGACCGGGCGCCGCGCGATCATCACCCACGACCCCGGCGAACTCGGCGCCGAAGACTTCATCGACGACGAAGACCTCGTGTTCCTGATTACGCGGGCGGGCTACGTGAAGACCGTTGCCGCGGGCGCGTTCCGCACGCAGGGCCGCGGCGGTCGCGGTATCGCGGGCGCGAAGCTGAAGGAAGAAGACCTCATCGCGCAGGTCATCCACACGACCGCGCATGCGTTCTTGTTGTTCTTCTCCACGCGTGGCCGCGTGTTCCGCCTCAAAGCACACGAGATCCCGATGAAGGACCGCACGGCGCGGGGCACGCCGGTGATCAACCTGCTGCCGCTCGAGCCCGACGAAAAGATCCAGGCGGTCATCGCAACGCGTGACTACCCCAGCGACAAGATGCTGTTGTTCGCCACGAAGAAGGGCGTGATCAAAAAGACGCCGTTCTCCGAGTACGACAAGAGCCGTCGCGAAGGCTTTATCGCCATCACGCTGAAAGAGGGCGACGAGTTGGTGCGCGTGCTCACCACGAGCGGCACCGACGACATCTTCCTTGTCACCAGGAGCGGAGCGACTTTGCGCTTCGACGAGCAGTCGGTGCGGCCTACGGGCCGCTCAGCCCAGGGCGTCATCGGCATGCGCATGCGCGCCGACGACGAGGTGGTTAGTTGCGACGTCGCTCGCGACGACACCGCCATTCTCATCGTCACCGATGCTGGTTTCGGTAAGCGCACGCAACTCGACAAGTTCCCGCGCAAGGGCCGCGGCGGCCTCGGCATGAAGGGGATCAAGCTCACGGCTAAGCGCGGCTTTGTTGTCGCTGCCTTCATGGTGGGCTTGGACGACGAAATCATGCTCGCCGCTTCCAACGGTGTCACCGCCCGGATGCCGGTGCGCTCGATTTCAAGCCAGGGCCGAGACGCCACGGGTGTGCGGGTGATGAACCTCGATAACGGAGCGACCCTTGCCACGGCGGCTCCCATCATCCAGGCTGAAGAAGCCGTCGACGACGACACGGCGATGCCGGTTCAGTAGCGCTTCCCCCACAACCGAACTGATATCGGAGGTGGGACATGCGCGCTCGCGCACGCAATTCGGAACGGGCCCAAGTGGTGCCGTTGCTGGCCGCAGTGGTCGTGTTCGCGGGGTTGGCGATGATCGCCCTTGGACATCTGGGTGGGGGAGCGGTGGAGCGCGCTGAAGCGCGTCGCGCCGCTGACGCCGCTGCACTCGCAGGAGCGGCCGAAGGCCGCGTCGGCGCCGACCGACTGGCGGATGCCAACAACGCGACCGTCGCCGGTTACGACGAATCAGGTCACGACGCCGAGGTCGTCGTTCACTACGGCCAGGCGCGGGCGATCGCGCGCGCCAGGCGCGACGGCGGGGGCATCGGTACGCGCCCCGGCGACCCCGCGCCAGCGTTGCGGGCCGCGCTCGCCCGCGCCGCCCAGATCCTCGGTCACAAGCCGCACGTTGTCCGGGCGCACGATCTGGTCGTCGATCTCACCGCCGACGGCTACGCCGAACTCGAGCCGCGGGCGGCCGAGGCGGGGCTCTGCCCCAGCGCCCCAAACCAGATGAGAGTGTGCGGCGCCGATTGACCACTAACTTCAGGCGATGCCCGCGCGTCAGTACACGCTGCGGTCGATCAACGTGCGCAGCGTCGTGCGGGTGTCGGCCGTCCTTTATGCCTGCGTGGTAATGGTGTTCGTGGTGGCCTGGGTGATCCTGTGGATCGTCGCCGGCGTGTTGGGTGTGACGGGCAACGTCGAGGACTTCGTGGCCAAGTTGTTCGCGCTTGACTCATTCCACTTCTCGGTGTGGGCGCAACTCGGTGCCACGATCATCGGTGGCCCGGTTCTGATCGCGATTGGCACCGGGGCCAATGCACTGGCCGCAACCTTCTACAACCAGATCACCGAACTCGTCGGTGGTATCCAGATCGACGTCGACCTCGACGACTAGTTAGATTCAGCGCTCCTGCACTGCGGGGATATAGCTCAGCTGGTTAGAGCGCAGCACTGATAATGCTGAGGTCCCTGGTTCGATTCCAGGTATCCCCACCACCCACGCTGACAGCGCTCGCGTCAGTTAAACAACGCGCGCGGCCCCAATCCCGCGAAGCGGGGCTAAAACCCACACACGCTGGGTATACGTGGACCGCTTCGGCAGGTAAGTCGCTCGTGCGCGCTTGCAGTCGCTAGCGTGGACTCAAGATTCTGGGGACTCGCCCGCAAGGGCCGGCCCGGATGAGCGTTTCAATCGAAACCAAAACTCAGGAGCTTTCTCAACATGCGTATTCGTCGTTGGACAACCGCAGGGCTAGCCGCCCTCGTGGCGGTCCCCGCGCTCTTCGTGGCCAATGCAGGCCCAGCGCACGCTGCTACCGGACCATATGGCGGGAGCGCCACAGGCGATCTGGTCCATGTCCTCGCTGCCGGGATTCCCGGCGCGCTCGACCCTGCACTGGTCGACGCGCATGTCGCGCCGTCCAAGGCGCTCGTGAACTCGGCGGGCCTGGGTTCGCCGTACGCGGGCAAACGATCGGCGGCCCGGGCCACGAACGCCGACGCGTCGCTCATTGGTGGCGCGATCCCGTTGAACCTCGTTACGACCGCCGAGCAGACCGCACCGCCGAATAACTCGACGCCAAACGTCGTGAGCGCCACGGGTCCGATCGACTTGTCGCCTATCGCCACGGCCGATCTCGCCACGGGTTCGGCGATTGCGCACTGGGGCGCGTCCGATACCACCTGTGTTGCGCCCGGAACGCCGATCGCGCAGGGCAAGGAGTCGCTCGCAAACGCCAGCGTCCTCACCGGTCTCGGCGATCCGCTCGGAGACGCCGTGTTGTCGATCACCAACGGCAACGGCGGCGCCGCGTACACGCAATCCACGGTCGGCCTCGTCGACGTTGCTGGCCAGACCAACAAGGGCCTGAAGTCCGAGTCGCTCGATCAGCTCACCGGCGTCGTTCTGTTCAAGGGCACCGCCAACGAGTTGACGATCAACGTGGTCGCACCTCCGCGACTCACCGCGATTGCCACCGGTAAGAAGGCGACGTCTGACGTCACCTACACCGAGCCTGTCCTGCAGATCATCCAAGGCGGCACCGTTACAAATGTGCTCGACGCCTCCGACGCCAACCTCACGGTCGAGCTCCCCGGCGTGCTCCTGCGACTCAAGCTGGGCACGCTCGACAATAAGGTCACAAGCGACACCGAAGCATCTGGTACGGCCAAGCTGCTCGAGCTCTCTGTGCTCGACATCACCGGCACGTTCACGCTGGCGACGGCCGAAATTGCTCCGATGACCGTGTCGGCCAAGGTCCCCGCCGGTGGTGTGACCTGTGGGTCCAACGACCCGCTCGCCAACGTGCAGGTCGACGCGTCGACCCCGATCGTGCTGCCGGGCGGTTCGTTCGAGTACGCCGTCACCGTTCCGAACACAGGCGACTGCACCGTGAACAACGTCAAGGTCGTCCTCACTGTCACCGGCCCGAGCGGCACCACTATCACGAGCATCACCCAGCCACCGCCGGGAACGATTTCCGGACTCACTGCGACATGGCCAGACATCGGCAACATCGCTCCAGGGGAGCTGAAGGTCGTAAAAGCGACGGTGAAGGTACCGTCCGGAGCAACGAGTGGGGCCACGTTCAAGGGCACGGCTACGGCGTCGGGTACCTGCGACGGCGCGCCGGTGTCGCACACCGCTGACTCGGGCCCCGTCCCGCAGGTCGGCGCCGCCAGCTCGGGTTGTGACCTTTCGGCCAGCTCGATCTCGTCGTCGCACAAGGAAGTTCGCATCGGCGACTACTTCAACGAGTACGTCCGCCTGGCGAACCTCGGTAAGACGGCGTGCAACGGCATCAAGGTCACGGTGCCCTATCCCCCCGACACCAGCTTCGTTACCTGCACCGACGGCTGCACCCACGACGACACCGCTCGCGTTGTCACGTGGAACATCCCGTCGCTCGCCTCGGGCACGTCAAAGGATCTCGTCGCTACGTTCAAGGTGAACCCCTCGGCGAAGTCCGGTGAGAACCTGGGGACCTCGGTCACCATCACGTCGGGTAAGCAGATTGTCACCGACAAGGATTCGTTGCCGATCGTCACTGCGGCAAACGTGCTCAACGCCGGCGCCCAGCGCTCGCGTGGCCTGCTGCCCCGCACCGGTGCTGATCTGCCACTCGGCCTGGCGCTCACCCTCATGGGTGCGTTCCTTGGCCTGCGCGGTCTGCGCCGACGCATCGCGTAACGCACCGCTAACGCATTGACGCACGAGCCCCGGCTTCGGCCGGGGCTCGTGCGCGTCTGGGGTTCGGTACGTCTTAGGGTGGGGGCGTGAAGGCACTCCGTCGAGCTGTTGTTGCTGTCGCGGTCGCCGCTGTCGTCGCGGCTTTCGTGCGTCTCCGTGGCGCAGGCGGCACACCGCCGAGCGGCGGGGGATGGCGCGAAGTCCCCGCAGACGACTTGAAGTAGCGATATGGCAGCGAAGACGGCCGGCATCCGAGCCGCCGTTGTCGGCACCGGTGCAGTCGGGCTGCGCGCGGCGCGCCAACTGCACGAGACCGACGGCGTGTCGTCGGTGGTCGTAGTGTCTCGCCGCGCAGCTCGCGCCGCGGCAATCGCCGCAGACTTAGGCGGCGCGGCGTCGGCCGGGGAGTGGCCGGGGGTTGCCACGTCGGTCGACGTCGTCGTCCTCGCGGTGCCCGATGCCGTGCAAGCCGATATGGCTCGCGTCGCGATCGGTGACGGCGCCGATGTCGTAGCCACTGCGTCGTCGATCGGCGCGTACGACGCCATGGTCGGCCTCGCGCACCGCGCCGCGTCGCTCGACCGGGTGGTGGTCGCGAGCGCGGCGATGTCACCGGGGTTGACCTGTCTGCTCGCGTGGCGCGCCGCACGTGACCTCGACGTAGTCGACGAGGTGCACGTGGCTACGTCCGGCACCGGCGGACCAGCGTGTGCGCGAGCTACGCACGCAGCGCTGCGTGGCCCCGCGGCGCTTTGGCGCGACGGTCGCTGGCAAAGTGAGCCTGCAGGCTCGGGCCGCGAACTGTGCTGGTTCCCTGAACCGGTTGGCGGCCAAGACTGTTACGCGTCGAGTTCGGCCGAGACGTCGCTGATGCTCGCGTTGTTCCCGACGGCGCGGCGTATCAGTGCCCGTGTGGCGGCGACGCGCCGAGACCGCGCCACGTCGTGGCTGCCGATGCTGCGGCCGCCGCACCCCGAAGGTCTCCTCGGCGCGGTGCGAGTGGAGGTGCGGGGATGGAAGAGCGGCGCCGCGTGCACCAACGTGATGGGCGCCGTCGACCGCCCCGCTGTCGCGGCGGGAACATTGGCCGCGCTTTCGGCCGTGGCCTCGGCGCGGGGAGAGTTGGCTTACGGCGTCGGTGGCCTCGCGGCGCTAGCGAAGGACCCCGCCGCGCTGCTGGTCGGACTCGCCGAACGCGGGGTGAAGGTTGCGCAGTACGCAGGCGGCGGCGAGTAGCACTACACCGAAACGGTGCCGCGCCCGACTTCGAGTTCGCGCAAACGCCGGCTGAGGTGTTCGAGCAGGCTTCGCGCGATGGCGCTGGTTCGCAGCACGTCTTCGAAGCGTTCCGCGTTGATCTTGTACAGGTGCATCGGCGTACGCGCGGTGACGGTGGCCGACCGTGGCAGGTGGTCGAGTAATCCCATTTCGCCGATGGGCTGACCCGGAACCGCCCGGGCGACGTCGTCGCCGCCAATGTTGATGTCGGCCTCGCCTTCGATCACGACGTAGCAGGCGTCGGCGACGCGACCCTGGTCGCACAGCACCGTCCCTGCGGGCACGTCGATTTCCTCGACGATCGCGGCGAGCGCCTCGAGATCCTTCTTCGAGCATCGCCGGAACAATTCAACGTTGCCCAGCCGTTCGATCGTGTTCTTGTCAGGCGCCATCGGTTTCTCCGATCGGGAAATGACAGGCGACAAAGTGGCCTGGTTTTAGCTCGGCGAGCGGCGGTTCGACCTCCGCGCAGTACGGCTCGGCCCGAGGGCACCGGGTGCGGAAGCGGCACCCTGAAGGCGGATCGATCGGCGACGGCGGATCACCAGCCACTGCGTCGGGCGCGGCGCCGGGACGGACCGTTGGATCCGGAACCGGGATCGAATCCAGAAGCGCTGCGGTGTAGTGATGCAACGGTCGGGCGTATAGCTCCTCGGCCCCGGCCAGCTCCACGATCTTGCCGAGGTACATCACTGCGACCCGGTCGCTCACGTTCTTGACCACGCCCAAGTTGTGCGACACGAAGATCAGCGTCAGGCCGTAGCGCTCCTTCATGTCTTCGAGCAGGTTGAGAATCTGCGCTTGCACGGATACGTCGAGCGCGGAAACCGGCTCGTCGCAGATGATCAGGTTCGGGTCGAGCGCGAGGGCGCGGGCGATGCTGATCCGCTGGCACTGGCCACCGGAAAACTCGTGAGGCCGACGACCCGCGGCGGCGACATCGAGGCCGACCGCGTCGAGCAACTCGCGCACCTTGTCTTCGCGTTCTTCCTTTGTGCCGACGTTCCAAATCGCCAGCGGCTCGCCGATGATGTCGCGCACGCGCCGCCGCGGGTTCAGCGACGAGATCGGGTCTTGGAAGATCATCTGCAGGTCGCGCCGCACGGCGCGTAGCTCCTCACCGTGCAGGTTCGTCAGCTCGCGGCCGTTGTAGACGATCGAGCCGCTCGTCGGACGCGGGAGTTGCAGAATCGCGCGGCCCGTCGTCGACTTTCCGCACCCGGACTCGCCGACGAGCCCGAGCGTCTCTCCTTGGTAGACGTCGAAGTTCACCCCGGACACGGCGTGCACCTTGCGCCCCGCGCCCGCGGGGAACTCAACGGTGAGGTCGCGCACTTCGAGCAGCGTTTTGGGCGTGGTCATCCGCGCACCGGTACGCCGACCGGATACCAACACGCGAACGCGTGGTCGGCGGTCACCGTGTCGTCGGACATGAGCGGCGGCTCTTCGTGGTGGCAGTTGTCGCGCGCATACGGACACCGCGGCGAGAAATTGCACCCCGCGGGTGGGTTCACGAGATCCGGTGGCCGACCGCCGATTGCGGGAAGACGCGTGTGGCTCGGCTGATCGGTCTTCGGGATCGAGTGGATCAAGGCCTCGGTGTAAGGCATGCGCATCTGTGTGAACAGCTCGCGGGTCGGCGCCTTCTCGACGATCTTGCCGGCGTACATCACCGCGATGTCGTCGGTGCGTCCGGCCACGACGCCAAGGTCGTGCGTCACGAGGATCATCGCCATGTGTCGTTCACGCTGCTTGTCCTGAAGCAGGTTGAGGATCTGCGACTGCACGGTGACGTCGAGGGCGGTCGTCGGCTCGTCTGCGATCAGCAACTTCGGCCCACACGCGATCGCAATGGCGATCGTGACGCGTTGGCGCATCCCGCCCGAGAGTTCGAAGGGGAACTGTTTCATGCGGCGCTCAGGCTCGGGGATGCCGACGCTGCGCAACAGTGCGACCGCAGTTTCGATCGCCCGTTCCTTCTCCATACCGAGGTGCACGCGCAGGCCTTCGGTGACCTGGTTACCGATCTTCATCACGGGGTTCAGCGACGTCATCGGGTCCTGGAAGACCATGCCGATCTCGGCGCCCCACACGGCGCGCATCTGCTTGGCGTCGAGCGAGGACAGGTCGCGTCCTTCGAACAGAACCCGGCCTTCACTGACCACGTTCTTGGGTGGCAACAAACCCATGATCGAACGCGACAGCACCGTCTTGCCCGACCCTGACTCGCCGACGATGCCAAGCGTTTCGCCACGCTCGAGCGTGAACGACACACCGTCGACCGCGCGCACGGTTCCGCGGTTGGTGCGGAAGTGCGTGACGAGATCCTCGACGACGAGCAGGGGCTGGTCGGTCACACCGACACGTCTTTCGTGTCGAAGCGCGCCCGCAGCGCGTCACCGGCGAAGTTCAACGCCAGAACGGTGAGGAAGAGCACCGCCGACGGGATGAGGCTCAGCGCGGGATGGTCTTCGAGAAAGCTGCGTCCGTCGTTGATCATGCCGCCCCACGTCGCGGTGGGCGCATGGACGGACAGCCCGAGAAACGCGAGCCCACCCTCGCCGACTATCGCGAGCGCGACGGCAATAAACGAGAACGCGCCAATCGGGATCGCGACGTTGGGCAGGATCTCGCGAAGGATGATCCGCCGGTTCGACGCGCCAAGGGTCCGCGCCGCGAGTACGAAGTCGCGCTGGGCGAAGGTGAGCGTGCTCGCGCGCACGATGCGCGCAATGCCGGGAATCGAGATCACGGCAATCGCGATGGTGACGTTGCGTAGGTTCTGGCCGAGGAACGTGACGATCGCGAGCGCGAAGACCAGAGCCGGGAACGCGAGCATCACGTCGGCGATCGCCATCAGGACCCGGTCGATGCGGCCGCGGTAGAACCCGGCGATCACGCCCATTGCGCCACCAATCAACAGCCCGATGGCGATCGACGCGAATCCGACGGTCAGCGAGACCCGACCGGCGTACACGACGCGGGCGAACATGTCGCGGCCCAGCGAATCGGTGCCGAGCAAATGATGAAGGCTCGGGTTGAGATTGATGGCAGCTTTCTGCGCGTTGGGGTCCGGGATCGGCAGGACGCTCGCGAACACGGCGAGGAAGATCACCAACGCGACCCACGCCAACGACAAGATGAAAAAGAAGCCGAGCTTGCGCTTGCGCCGTGGGCTCGCCTCGACGGCCGCGGCTTCGGGGACGGGTGCGTTAGCCAGCGGCAGCATGGCGGACCCTTGGGTCGATCACGACGTAGAGCAAGTCGACGAGGAAGTTGACGAGGACGTAGCCGACGGCCACGAGTAGCACCGTGCCCTGCACGACGAGGTAGTCCGTGCTGAAGATGGATTGCACCGTGAGTTCACCGATGCCGGGCAGTGCGAAAAGGATCTCGACGATGAACGTGCCGCCGATCAACCGGCCGAAGTTGAGACCGGCCACGGTGACTAACGAAAAACTTGATGGGCGAAAGGCGTGGCGCCACAGGATTCGCCGCGGCGGCATGCCCTTGGCCCGCGCCATCGTGATGAAGTCTTCTTGCAGAGTTGTGATCATGTCGGCGCGCAGCAAGCGGAGGTACGTCGCCAGTTCCGCGAGCGCGAGCGTGATCGACGGCAGCGTCAACGACCGCAGGTTTTCGACCGGGTTTTGGCTAAACGGCGTGTAACCGGTCGCGGGGAAAACATGGAACGCAACGGCGAACAACAACACCAGCACCACGCCCACGATGTAGGGCGGCAATGCAAGGAACCCGAACGATACGCCTGTCGATATTCGGTCCAGCAGGCCATCGGGTTTGGTGGCGGCGCGGATCGCAAGGGGGATCGAAACCACGAGGGCGAGGAACTGCGACAGCACGAGCAGTTCGAGGGTGACTGGCAGGCGCTGCTTCAGCGCCTCGGTGGTGGGTTGGTTGTTTTGGTACGACCGACCGAGGTCACCGTGCACGGCGTTCCACACGAAGCTCCCGTATTGACTGACGACGGGCTTGTCGAGGCCAAGTTGTTTGTGCAGGGTCTTGACCGCCGCGGGCGTTGCGCTCGGGCCGAGAATGTTGACTGCCGGGTCTCCCGGCAACAACTTCAACATCCCGAACGACAACGCCGTGACGGCGAACAGCACGGGGATCAGATAAAGAATCTTCCCGGCTACGGAGCGCAGCACGTTTTAGGGAGCGGCGCTAGTTGACGCCGACGTGGGTCAGGAGGAATGCGCCTCCGATTGTGTGGTTCACGCCTGCTTCACCGTCGGGCAGGGTCCAGGTTTCGATGCCCTTCACCTTGGGCTTGAACGCAATCTGCCAAATGGTCTGGTTCAACCAAACGTAAGGAACGTCGTCGGTGGCGAAGCGTTTGGCGATGTCCTGATACGCCGCCTTGCGTTGGGCGTCGTCGGCCGACGTGCGGCCCTTCAGCAACGCGGCGTCGATCGCCGGGTCATTGTTCCGGGCGAAGTTCAAAGCGAGCTGACCGATCGGCGCAGCTGTCTTTGTGGACCACCACACGAAGTCGGCGTCGGGATCAGGCTCGCCGAACTGACGCCAGTCGTAGGCCTGGTACGCACCGTTGAGAGCGTTGAGGATGTACTCGCTCTGCTGAACCTGCTTGATCGTGACGTTGATGCCGGCGTCTTTCCACATTGACTGGATGAGCGACATGTCCTGCAGGTTGCGGCCGGTGTTGGTGGTGCCGAGTTCGAACGTCACGTTGCTGACGCCCTTGTCGGTCTCGTACTGCTTGACCAAGTCCTTGGCTTTCGCCAGATCAAAGCTGGGATATGTGGTGTCGCTGTGGAAGTCCGATCCGACATTGCCGAACGGGCCGGTTGAGTCAGGCGAGATCCCGAAGTCGATGGTGTCGATACGACGCTTGCGGTCGGTCGCGTACGCGAGAGCTTTGCGGATCCGAACATCGTCGAGGGGCGCCTTCGCCGTGTTGAGCATGATGAAGTGCTCTTCTTGCTCACCCTGCACCTTCTCGTCGGTGATCGACGCAATGCTGCCGCTGTTCTTCAAGTCCTTGATGGTCTGCACGTCGCTCGAATGCATCAAGTCGATCGTCCCGGCCCGCAGGCTGGACTCACGCGACTGGGTCTCGACGATCGGGCGCAGCTCGACGGAATCGAGGTAGGGCAAGCCCTTCTGCCAGTAGTTCGGGTTCTTGGTGGCGATCATGTGGTTGCCCGGCACCCAGTCTTTGAGCACGAATGGTCCGGTGCCGATCGGGTTACGCGGCGCAGCCTTCGGATCGTCGAGCATCTTGTGCGAGAACACGAAGCCAAGCTGACCGGTGAGGTACGTCGGGAACGGCACCCATGGTCCGGCCATCGTGAACTGCGCCGTGAGGTCGTCGACCTTCGTGACCGTCTTGAGATAACCCACGATCGCAGCGGCGGTGAGCGGTGACTTGAGGTGCGCGTTCCAGTCGGCGACGACGTCGTCGGCGGTAAGCGGGTCGCCGTTGCTGAATTTCACATTCGGACGCAGCTTCACGGTCCACTGGGTGTAGTCCGCGTTGTGGTCGATCGACTCGGCCAGGTACGGATGGACCTTGCCGTCCTTCCCGAACGCGCCCAGCGAGTCGTAGACGATCGACGCGTACGTGAGGCCGGTGACGTCCATGCGGTTTTGCGTCGGATCGAATCCGTCGACTTCCGCCTCCACGCCCATCACCAACTTGCCGCCCGGCTTCGGCGTTGCGGTCGAAACTTTGCCTCCGCTGCTACTGCCCGACGACTTCTTGTCGGACGATCCGCACGCTCCCGCTACTAACGAGGCGGCTAGGACGACTGCTGCGACGCGGCCCACTGTTCGAACCCTGGCACTCATGGTTTTCTCCATTCGCCCCAGCTGATGGTTTCGTGAACATAGCGTCACGTCGCGCGGCGCGCGCACGATCCCGGAACGCATTGCCGGACCCCGGACCCCAGTCAGTAGATTGATGGCCCCGTCACGGGGGCGTAGCTCAGCTGGCTAGAGCACTTGCTTTGCAAGCAAGAAGTCGTGGGTTCGAGTCCCATCGCCTCCACCAACAACCAAAGAACCGGCATCGAACCGGCGTGTCTACGATCAAGCGCGATGGCGGTCACCGGGCTCGGAAACCTCGCGTGCAAAGTGCGCGACATGGACGCGGCGATTGCCTTTTATGAGCACGCGGGGGCTGACATTGCCGACCGTATGGAGTGGGCCGGCGCCGAGCGCGCCGACGTGCGCCTCGGTGCCGTGACGATCACGCTGTTCACCCGGGCGATCTACGAAGGCGACATCCAAGTGCCCGACGAGGGATTCCTCCACGCAGCGATGTTCACCGACGACCTCGACGCCGAACTGGAACGCCACGACGTGTTGTGGGGGCCCGAGGTCGTCACGGGACCGTTTGGGCGGCGCCGGATCGCGTTCGTGGAAGCGCCCGGTGGCATGCGGCTCGAGTTCATGGAACAGCTCGAGGGCTGAAATGGAGCGCGTGCGCATCGGCGTCGTCGGAGTCGGAAACATCGCTCCGTTGAACGTCGCGGGCTATCTCGAGCATCCGGCGTGCGACGTTGTTGCGTTGTGCGATCCGCGGGAAGACAAGGCGCGCGCGATGGCCGCTGAGTGGGGCGTGCCGAACGTGTACACGTCACTCGACGCGTTGCTTTCCGATCCCGACGTCGACGCGGTCGAGATCCTCACGCCTACGCATATGCACAAAGATCACGTGCTGGCCGCGATCGCGGCGGGGAAACATGTGAGCGTGCAGAAGCCGATCGCGAACACCGTTGCCGACGCGCGCTCCATGCGCGATGCCGCCGACGCAGCCGGCGTGGTGCTTCGCGTCAGCGAATGCTTCATCCACTATCCACCGCTGCTGAAGGCGAAGGAACTCATTGCGTCGGGCGCCATCGGCATCCCGACGATGCTGCGGATGAAAACCGTTGTCGGTACGACCGACACCGAGTTCCAAGCGAACCTGGAACCCGGCGGCTACGAGTGGCGCTTCGACGACAAAAGCCCGGGCGGCCATCTTTTCGACGACGTCATTCACAAGTACGGCGTCGGGATCTGGTTGTTCGACCAAGCAGTGACGTCGGTGCAGGCGATCGTGCGGCGCGCTCCCGTTTTCTTCGAGGCCCCAACTGCAGCGATCTGGGAGTACGAACGTCAAAGCCTGCTCGGCATGATGGAGGTGACTTACGCGCCGGACATGTTCATCCGCAGCCGTTACTACGGCGCCGACGAGTTCTTCGAGATTCAAGGCACCGAGGGATTCATCTGGGTGACGCGCGCGACGGGCGAGATGCTCGACCTCGCGCCGGTGGTCCACTACGCGAAGGACGGCACGCAGACGCACTTCGATGCGATAGACGCCGACTGGCTGACCGGCTTCCGGGACAGCTCGAAGTACTTCGTCGATGCGCTTCTAAGTGGCACGCGCCCGGTCGACATGACGGCCGACGCCGCCATCGAAGCGCTCCAGTTGTGCTTCGCGGTGTACCAAGCGAGCAACGAACGCGCCCCGGTGGATCCGCGCACCATCGACGGCTCGGTGGGTCCGCCGTGGTGGCCGCCGGACCTTCACGAATCAATCGAGCTCTTGAACACCTACGGGCGCGAATAAAGGGCTGTTGTACGTCGTCACCGTGTCGTGAGGTCGGCGACCAGTGGCCAATGATCCGACGCCAGCCGCGCGCCCGGTTCCCTGACAACCACGCGCGCGTCGACGACCTCGACGTGTTCGTTGACGAGGATGAAGTCGATCGGTGGGCCGTGTGCGGTGCCAGTGAAACCGTGAAATGTTCCCGGAGCGTTCGGCGGAAACGCGTTACGGAAGCGGGCGTCGGCGAGCGTGTCGAACAGCGCGTCGTCGGGCGCCGCGTTGAAGTCGCCGACGATGACCTGCGGTTGCGCGAGGTCGAGCCACTCGAGGAGTTGCGTGACGCTGCGCCTCCGAAGCTTTGACGACCGCTGGTCGAGGTGCGTGTTCGTAAAGGACAGGGGCGCGCCGTGGTTGTTCACGACGACCGTCGTTGCGATGCGGGGGAACGACGCGCCCTCGAGGCGCGTTCCGGGAGTGTCGGGAGTGTCGCCGAACCAGCGCGTGTGGTGTTCGACCACGTCGATACTCGACGACACCAACACAGCACAGTGCTCACCACTCCGATTGGTGCCACGTCCGTCACCGAAGGCACGCACGTCACCGCCGTGCGTCACGAGATATCGCACCTGGCATCCATAAGCCTCTTGCACTCCGAGCAGATCGGCGCGAAGTGACGCGGCAACGCGCGCCGTCGTGCGGCGCCGAAAAGGCCAGGAGTTAAGCCCGTCGAACGCGCGCGCATTGCGCACGTTGAACGAGCCAACGCGCAACACGTTCCGTTCCATGACGCGCCGTTTAGGGGCTCGGACGACGCAATCGGGCGAGCGCCGCAAGAGTTACTGCGGCGGCGCCCGCGAGGAGGGAGGGGGTCGCCCCGCGGCCGGTGCGGGGCAGAACGGCGCGTGGAGGAGTCACTGACGGCGCGACCGTTGTTGTCGTCACCACTGCAGGCCGCGTGGCGGAAGCAACGACGATGCCGCTGGGCCGCCCGCGCACGGGCAGCGTGTACTGCGTAGGCATCACCTGCTGCGACGGCAACGCGGGGTCGGGCAGGCCGTGCTGCGCGGTGGCGGCTGCGGCGAGCGCGTTCGCGTCGGGCAGCGGCGGCACGTCGACGCGCGCTGCGCCCGCGAAGTTGATCGCGCTCGTCAGGTCGCCGACGGTCTCGCGACGCCAGTCGCTCAGGTTCGGACACCGCACGTTGAAGCGTCGCTCGAGCAGCTTGATTACCGACGTGTGATCAAAGACGTCGCTGCTCACCAACGGTCCCCGCGTGAATGGCGAGATGAGCATCATCGGCACCCGGAATCCGAGGCCGACGGGCCAGTTCAGGAAGTACTCGTCGAGCTCGGTCGGCGGCGGGGTCGGCGGGAGAACGTGGTCGAAGTGGCCGTCGTTCTCGTCGTAGTTGACGATGAACAGCGTTTTGGCCCATACGTCGGGGTTAGCCGTGAGCGCGTCGAGAATCTGGTCGATGAACTGCGCGCCGCGTCCGCTCGACGCGTTCGGATGTTCCGATGTTTCTGTCGCCCCGACGATGTAACTGACTTGGGGCAACCGATCGGCGAGGACATCGGATTTGATGCGCGCTGCAGTGGCTGCGCCGAGCAGCGCCGTAGAAGGAATGAAGCTGTTGCCGCGCCGATACAGGTCAGTGTGAGTGTCGGCGAATCCGGCAAAGCTTGGCAACATGTTGTCGTCGTAGTTGTCGTGTTCTTGGTAGAGGTACCAGTCGACGCCCGCCTCGTGCAGCGTCTCGGGAAACGTCTTCCACTTGAGCGCGCCCGGCGTGGTGTTGGTGTTCGCGATCACGGGCCCGCCGCGCAACGCGTGCGGGTCGATGGTCCCGCTCATAAACATCACTCGGTTCGGGTTCGTCGGACCGAACACCGAGCAGAAGTAGCGGTCGCAGACCGTGAACGCGTCGGCGAGGGAGTAGTGGTACGGGATGTCGGCCTGGTTGTAATACCCCATGACGATCGGGTCGTTGCTCTGGCCGAGCATGAAGCCGTCCATCCGACCCTGGTTCCACATGAGGTGCTGGGAGTGCCACTCGTGATCGAGGCCGCCGAAGGTTTGAGCCTTGGTCTTCGTGGTGTCCATTCGCCACGGCAAGACGTAGCCCGACGGGTTCTTCAGCACCCTCGGATCGCGTTGGCGGAACACGCCGGGGATCGCGTGCGGGTCGTCGAACCCGATCACACCGGACATCCGTCCGAAGTACTCGTCGAAGGACCGGTTCTCCTGCATGAGGATCACGAAGTGTTCGATGTCGTCAAGCGACGCTGCACCGGAGGGAACAGATGTGGCGAGAGCGCGCGCGAGGCCCGGACCCATGGCGGTACCAACAACGCCCGCGGCGGCGCCGCCGAGGAACTGGCGTCGAGTGATCGGCATCAGGCGAGACGTCAGCCGAGTGGGGACCAGCCCGACACGCGCAGCAGTCGGCTCTCCCACTGGTCACGAACATCGAGCGCGTCGATCATCCAGCTGCCCGGCTTCTTGTACGCGTCGGGTACCTCACGATTGAACAATGCGAGCAACCCGTCTTGGTTGTTGACGCGTTGCCACAACACGATCTCGCGGTGCTTGCCGCTGCCGAACCGCGGGACGAACGCGGCGACGAGCTCGAGCAGCCCGCCGCCCGGCCGCGCGTTGGCGGTCTCCAATGTCTTGACGTAGAGCGTCGACGCCTTCTCGAGGTAGTTGTCGAACTCACCGCGGTGCGGCCACGCCGTGTCCTCCATGAACAGCGGCAGCACTCCGTCGGCGGGTTCGTCCGACGCGGCCGAGATGGTGGACAGGTCGAGCGTCTGCAGAGTTGAGAACGCGGCGGGTTCGAGCACCTTGGCTTCGAGTCCGTGCCGCAACGAATCCATCTCGGCGTACCAGTCATGCAGATCGCCGTTGTGAATGCGCGCGTCGAGGTCGTCGATGACGGCCGAAGACGCGACCGCCGTGACAGTGACGAACACGTAGGCCCAGCCGGTGCCGTGGGCCTGATGCATGAACCACAGCAGCCGGGCGTCGTCGGACCTCGCCAAGGTCGGCGCCCAGCCCTCGCGGTACAACCGCTCGAACCGATCGGCGTCTTTGCCGGCGACGCGGTGGGTTTCGTGCACGAACAGCATGGGCGGGACCCTACGCGGACAAATCGGGCAACGACGGCTGTACGCTCGGGTTCATGATCCTGGTTCGAATTGCGATGGCGTTGGCCGCCGCTGCAGCCGGTCTTGCCGCTTTTCTCGGTGCCACGGCTGACCGTCTTCCCGACAACCCCGCTACCTGCGTGACGGTCCCCGCGGCCCATGTGCAAGTCGGGGTCTGCAAGTAGCAGCAGCTTGGTGCGCCGGGGCTTCGCAGTAGCAGCGCTTCTCCTCGCAACACTGGGCGTCTTCTCCTGTGGCGGCAAGGACGAGCCCACGCTCAATACCGCTGGTGGTACCACCGCGAAGACGGACTCCTCGCCTGTCCCCACCGCAGCAGGCAAACCCCACTTCGACACGCCGGAGGCAGCGATGCGGTACCTCGCGGCGGCGTGGAACGCGCACGACCTGGTCAAGCTGAAGCACGTGACCGACCCCTCGGCGCGCGGCGAACTCGACGCGATGCACGCCGTCGCGATCAACTTGCGACTCAACCACTGCGACGCGAACCCCGGCGCCGGCGACTACACGTGCCATTTCGACCACGACTTTCCCGCCCATGCCTCAACCACGATGGCTATGAACCACACCGGGCCCGGCGAGGCTGTGTTTCTCGTCGGCCCCGCCGATACGCCCGGGTGGTACATGACCGTGTTCGAAAGCTGCAGTTAGCGCCGCCTCATTCGGGTGGCGCCGCCGTGGGGTTGTCGTTCACTTCCTGCAGGATCCACAGGTTGTCGTCGGGATCGCTGATCTCGGCGTATGTGCCGTAGCGGGCGCGATCGGGGTGCGGACCGTCGCCCCGACCCGTGGCTCCGAAGTGGTACAGATCGCCGACGTTCACGCCGCGGTCGACGAGCCAGTCGCGGGCCGCAACGATGTCGGTGACGCACAGGTGCATGCCCTTGAAGAGCCCGGCGCTCGACGCGTCGGAAATGCCGCGGCCGATCGTGACCGAACACGCTGAACCCGGCGGGGTCATTTGCACGACGCGCACCGGGCCCATGTCGTGGTCTACGTCGAGGGTCCAACCCATCTTGTCGACGTAGAACTCCTTGGAACGATCCACGTCGGTGACGGGCAGCGTGATGAGTTCGAAGCTGAAGTTCATGAAGCGCTGTACATCAACGAACCCGGCGTCGTGAGCAGCTCGCCGGTCTCGAGCCAAGTCTTCAACCCCGACAGAATCATCGGCCAACCGCCATACAGCTCGTCGTTCGCGTCTTCGCGCAACTGGTCGTGCGTGACTTTGAGCAAGCACGAATCGTCACCGATCTTGTCGATCTCCCAGGTGACCCGGCTGAAGCCCTCGCTTTTCACCTCTTCGCTCCAGAGCGCCCGCATCGTCTGCACGAGTTTGCGGGGCGGGTCGACCTCGACGTTCTCGCCTTCGCCGAGTGGAAAGTCACCGGCGTGCATGTCGAAGCGCGATCCCGCCGTGAACTCGCTGTCGACGCGGGCGCCGAAGTTGTACTTGCTGCGGATGTCGGGGTTCGTGATGGCGTTCCACAACAGCTCGGGTGTGGTGCGGATATAGATCTCGTAGACCTTCTCCATTGTTTTCTCCAGTTCGTGTTTCAAATCGGTGAGCGTGGCCGCCCATGGTTCGGAGTACTTGCTGACCCACCGCTCGTAAACGAGGCGGATGGGGACGGGATTGAGGAAGTGCAACTTCTCCCGACCTCGCCGGCGGCTGACGACCAGGTGTGCTTCTTCGAGAATCTTCAAGTGCTTCATCACACCGAAGCGGCTCATTTCGAAGCGTTGCTCGAGTTGGCCGAGCGTCTGGCCGTCACGACGGAAGAGCTCATCCATGAGCGAACGCCGGGTGGGATCTGCGATCGCTCGGTAGACGTCCTCTTCCACTCGACCACCATATGTGACCTATAGGTCACATGTCAAGAGGCGGACTGCGGTGTCGGATTTCCGCCAGTTACAGGTGCAGCGGCGTGTCACAGTGCTCGTGTGTACGAGGACTTCGACCGCTGCTATCGGGCCGTGCAGTCGAAGGACGCCCGCTTCGACGGATGGTTCGTAACCGCGGTCCTCACGACCAAGATCTATTGCCGGCCCAGTTGTCCGGTGCGCCCGCCGTACGCCAAGAACATTCGGTTTCTGCCGACGGCCGCGGCGGCGCAGGCCGCTGGGTTCCGGGCGTGTAAGCGTTGCCGGCCAGACGCGTCCCCCGGCTCACCCGAGTGGAACCTGCGAAGCGACGCTGTGGCACGCGCGATGCGCTTGATCGCCGATGGCGTGGTCGACCGCGAGGGCGTAACGGGACTCGCGGCTCGCCTCGGCTATTCGACTCGGCAGCTCGAACGTCACCTCGTCGCCGAGGTCGGCGCCGGTCCGTTGGCTGTGGCCCGCGCCCAACGCGCGCAAACGGCGCGGTTGCTCATCGAGACAAGTGACCTCCCGTTCAGCGCGGTGGCGTTCGGCGCCGGATTTGCGAGCATCCGCCAGTTCAACGACACGGTGCGCGATGTCTTCGACGCGACGCCGACCACCTTGCGCGAGCGAGCCCGCAAGCGCAACACCCTCCCGACACCCGGTGCGCTGTCGTTTCGTCTCCCGTTCCGCAAGCCATATGCAGCCGACGCGTTGTTCGGTCGGCTCGTATCGGTCGGCGTACCCGGCGTAGAGGAGTTTCGCGACCGTGCCTACCGGCGCACGCTGCGTTTGCCGCATGGCAACTGCATCGCCGAGCTCTCGCCCACTCCCGATCACATTGCGTGCCGTCTCATCCTCGACGACGTGCGCGACATCACTACTGCGATTGCGCGGTGTCGTCGGATGCTTGACCTCGATGCGGACCCCGAAGCCGTCGACGAGGTGCTCGGCGCCGACCCGTTCCTGAGCGAGCTGGTCGCCAAACACCCCGGTATCCGGATCCGTCGGACCGTCGACGAACACGAAACCGCAGTTCGAGTCGTGCTCGGCCAACAGGTCTCGCTCGGAGCGGCACGCACGCACACCGGTCGGCTCGTGGCTTCGTGCGGTGGCCGCATTGCCGATCCCAACGGCGGGCTCACGCACTTGTTCCCATCCTTGGACGAGCTTTGGGAGTTCGACGTGACGACATTGCGCATCCCCGCGTCGCGGCAGCGCACCATTCGGGGATTGATCGCAGCGTTGCGGGACGGACGAGTCGTCCTCGATGCCGGTGCGGACTTCGCGCAAGCGCGGGCTCAACTCGTAGCGCTGCCCGGCATCGGACCCTGGTCGGCCGAGATGATCGCCATGCGCGGCCTGGGAGATCCCGACGCGTTCCCGGCCACGGACATCGGCGTCACGAACGCGGCGAGCGCGGCCGGGCTCAGCCGTGATGTTGCGAGCTACGCGCACGAGCACTGGCGACCATGGCGGTCGTACGCGGTTCACTATCTGTGGGCTGCGAATATGAAAGGTGAAACATGAAGCGGCACGAAACCCCTGTCACCCGATCGCGCACGATCGACAGCCCGGTCGGGCCGATCACCCTGGGCGGCGACGACGACGTGCTGACTCGACTCGTAATGCACGAGCAACGCCACGCACCCGTCGGCCTCGTCACGTGGCCCGAAGACCGCAACGCATTCGGCGATGTCGTCGACCAGCTCAAGGCCTATTGGGCTGGTGATCTCACCGAGTTCGACGTGGACATGCGCCTCGAAGGCACTGAATTCCAACGCCGCGTGTGGGACGGACTGCGCCAGATCCCTTACGGCGAGACGTGGTCATACGGTCGCCTCGCTGCGCACGTTGGCGCCCACGGCGCGCAGCGCGCCGTCGGCTTGGCCAACGGCAAGAACCCAATTGCGATCATCGTGCCGTGCCACCGGGTGATCGGCTCCACCGGATCCCTCGTGGGGTACGGGGGCGGGCTGGATCGCAAGATGTTCCTGCTCGCGCTCGAACAGGCGACCGACCGCCTGTTTTAGATATCGGCAGCCACGAGTTTCCCGGTGCGAACGTCGAATGTGAATCCCGCGATTTCGGTCGAGGTCGGGATCAGCGGGCAGGCACGCAAGCGCGCGATGTCGTCTCGCAGCGCGCTCGCCTGATCGGTCATCGCCAAAAACGTGAAGCCCGATGCGTCGACGCCGCCTGCCTCGGTGACGCGCTGCGCCACCTGTTCGTCGGTCGCGCCCGCCATCGCACACTCGGTGTGCTGGACCACACAGATGCGCCGTACGTCGAGCAGGTTCACGGCCAGGATCAACGAGCGCAGCGCGTCGTCGGTGACGCGCGCACCCGCATTGCGCACGATCTTGGCGTCGCCCGGTTTCAACCCGAGCATCGCCAGAGGATCTATGCGGGAGTCGATACAGGTCAG
The DNA here is from genome assembly GCA_041166225.1 of Actinomycetota bacterium. Taxonomy (GTDB): domain Bacteria; phylum Actinomycetota; class Acidimicrobiia; order Acidimicrobiales; family JACCXE01; genus JACCXE01. Next base: position 28,798 of record JBEEFT010000184.1, read on the forward strand.
CACGGCCAGGCCCTTGGCCGCTTTTCCCTTTACGCCCGAGTCGTGAAACTGCTCGGCGTACGTGCGGTTGGCGTCAATGAGGTCGTCGAACATCGGCTCAGTTTTTACTAGGACGCGACCGCTTCGATAACAACCCCACGCCGGCCCGCCCTGATCCTCGCCGGGGGCTCGGGCAACATAGGGCGCGTGACGCCGCATCGATGGTTGGCCGTGTGGTTGGCCGCGATGACGTTGGTCGGCCTGCTCGCGAGCGTTGTGTTGAGTCCGCTGCACGCGAAGAACCCGAAGCTCGAGGTCGAACTCGTGGCGATGGCACACGCGGCGCGCGACGTTCGGTTGGTCCCGACGCCGGATCGACGGATCGTCATTCGAGGTGGACCGGCGCCGCTTCCGACGATCCCGTCGCCTGAAGCTGTCAATGAGATCACGCGGACAAACAGCGTTCGACTGAAAGCGATCGTCGACCGCTACGGGTGGCCGGGCAAAAAGCTGGCCGGCGAAGACGGCGCGCATGCCGCGTGGGAAGTGTTGATCGCCGCACCCGACGTCGCGTTGCACCAGCGGTCGTTCGCGCTGATGCAACCGATGCGGAACCAGGTGCGGAAGCTGGACTTCGCTTATCTCACCGACGTCGTCGCCGTGGAGAACGATCAACCTCAGACGTATGGCACGCAGTGGACGTGTCGCAGTGGCCACCTCGTTTTGACGACGCCGGTGCGAGATCGCCCGGGCGTGGACGCGCGGCGTAAGGCGGTCGGGCTCCCGCCGCTCGGTGCGAATTACCTGCAAATTCTGCACGGCTTCAGCGACAACAAACCGGGGTGTTTCAGCCGATTACCTCGGGGGTGACCCTATACCCCCCTGGGGTATAGTGCTGAGATGGCCGGTTACAGCGATAGCAAAGACGTCGTCGGCAAGCGCCTGCGGCGCATCGAGGGGCAAGTACGCGGGTTGCAGCGCATGGTGGAAGAAGACACGTACTGCATTGACGTGCTGACGCAGGTGTCTGCGGTGACCAAAGCGTTGCAGGCAGTCGCGCTCGAACTGCTCGACGACCACCTTTCCCATTGCGTGCGCGACGCCGTCGGTACCAGCGACATCGATGCGAAGGTGGCCGAAGCATCGGCGGCTATCGCGCGGTTGGTGAAGTCATGACCCGCACCGGCGCGTTCGGCCCCGACGTGTGGGAGGCCGTGAAAATGGCGTTCTTCATGATGTGGGAGACGCTTTGGGCGTTGGTGCTCGGCTTCGGCCTGTCCGGAGTGGTGCAGGCTTTCGTTCCCCGTGAGTCGATGGAGCGACGGTTCGGTCGTCATAACCCGCGGGCAGTGGTGGAGGCGACGGGCCTTGGGATGATCTCGTCGTCGTGCTCGTATGCAGCGACGGCGATGGCCAAGTCGCTGTTTCAGAAAGGCGCCGACTTTCTCACCGCGATGGTGTTCATGTTCGCGAGCACCAACCTCGTGCTCGAACTGGGGATCGTCCTGTTCGTGTTGATGGGCTGGAAGTTCGCACTCGCCGAGTTCATCGGTGGGCCGATCATGATCGTGTTGCTGGTGCTGATCGGCGCCGTTGTGTTCACGCGCCGGGCGACAGAAGCGGCGCGCGAACGATTGGTCGCGGCGGCGCCGGGTGCGGCGGCGCACGAGCATGGACTGCTGCGGTCGCGTGCGGCCTGGAGCGACGCCGCGCGGTACACCCTCGCCGATCTCACGATGCTGCGAAAGGAGTTGGTGATCGGTTACGGCGTGGCCGGCGTGATCACCGTGTTCGTTTCGCACGACGTGTGGAACAAGGTGTTCTTCGTCGGGCACGGGGTGTGGACACCGATCGAAAACGCGATCGTGGGCCCGTTCATCGCCATCGTGAGTTTCGTGTGCTCGATCGGCAACGTCCCGTTGGCTGCCGCGCTGTGGCACGGCGGGCTCGGCTTCGGCGGAGTGGTCGCGTTCATTTTCGCCGACCTGATCACGTTGCCGTTGCTGCTCATCTACAGGAAGTACTACGGCACTGCGCTGACCCTGAAGTTGCTGGCGGTCTTCTGGATCGTGATGGTGATCGCGGGCCTTGCGGTGCACGGGCTGTTCTCGCTCGCGCACGCCGTCCCGGCGCCGCCGTTTCACGGCGACTTCGCCCACCCCCGCTTTAGCTGGAACTACACGACGTATCTGAACTTCATTTTCCTCGCGGTGTTCGCAGGCATCCTGTGGCTGTCACGCCGAAGCCGCGAAAGCAGTTCGGGTTACGCCATCGATCCCGTGTGCGGCATGCAGGTGCAGACGGCGAACGCTCCGGCCCACCGCCGGTACGCGGGACACGACGCGTGGTTCTGCTCCGACCGGTGCGCCGAACGCTTCGACCGCGAGCCCGAGAAGTACCTACAGGGCGGCGGCGGCCTCGATGACCGCGGCGACGATGCCGTCCCAATCAGCCTCGGGTTGACGCGTGACCGTCACGAAGTCGACCACGCCGAAGATTGACGCGACGCCGGGCGTAGCGAGGATCGCCTGTCCGAATGCGCTCGCTTCGAGATCGTCGGGCACGGTCGTGTCGAGCGTGAACTTCATCGCGTTTGGATTGGGGGTCGGCGACGGCGAGGCAGATGCCATGCGACGAGTCTTACCTTTCAGGCGACAATACAAGTACAATACAAGCTGTGCGCGTCTCGATCCTCGACGATTACTTCGACACATTGCGGACACTGCCGTGCTTCGACAAGCTCGCCGGTCACGACGTCACCGTGTGGACCGACCACGCGCAGGAACTGGACGTGCTTGCGGATCGGTTGCGCGACACCGAAGCGCTCGTACTCATCCGTGAGCGCACGCAGATCGACGCGGCTTTGCTCGAGCGGTTGCCGAAGCTTCGGTTGATCAGCCAGCGCTCGGTCTTCCCGCACATCGATATCGACGCGTGTTCCCGGCTCGGCATAGTCGTGTCGTCCGACTTGCACGCAGGTTCGCCGTCGTACGCGACGGCCGAGCTCACCTGGGCGCTCGTGCTAGCGGGCATGCGCCGCCTGCCCCAGCAAGTCGCGTCGATGAAGGCCGGTTCCTGGCAGGCGGGCATGGGTCAGTCGGTGCTTTTCAAGACGCTCGGTGTGTACGGCTACGGCCGCATCGGCAAAGTAGTCGCCGATTACGGCCGCGCCTTCGGGATGGAGGTGCAGGTCTGGGCCAGCGAGCAGTCGCGCGCCCGCGCCGCCAGCGATGGGTGGCGGGTGGCGGAGTCGAGGGACGCGTTCTTCGCGACGTCTGACGTCGTGTCGCTGCACATGCGACTGGTCGACGCGACGCGCGGCATCGTTGCCGCGCGTGACCTGGCGGCGATGAAACCGACCGCGCTCATTGTCAACACGAGTCGCGCCGGATTGATAGAACCGGGCGCGTTGGTGCGCGCGTTACAGGCCGGCCATCCCGGTGCGGCCGCGGTCGACGTTTACGAGCGCGAGCCGGTCACCGATGTCGACGACCCGCTGCTGCAGCTCGACAACGCGATCTGCACGCCGCACATCGGCTACGTCACCGTCGACGAGTGGGAACTGCAATTCCGCGACGTGTTCGATCAGATCAACGCGTTTGCGGCGGGAAGTCCGATCAACGTCGTGAACCCTTAGGGTCTCGGCGTGGACCCGCGTCATCAGCCTGGCCCGATCGACGTCCAGCGCGATACCGGCGTCACGATCACGTTCGAGGACGGCTACGTAGCGTCGTTCGACCTGATGACGCTGCGCCTTGCGTGCGCGTGCGCGCAATGCCGTGGAATGCGCGAGCGCGACATCGAGGTGTGGCCCGCGCCGACCAGCCCGTTGCCGCTGCGGATCGACGACGCCGAGCTGCACGGCGCTTGGGGCATCCGCCTCATCTGGAACGACGACCACGGCACAGGGATCTTCCCGTTCGCCGCGCTGCGGGAGTGGCACGAGGCCGGCCGCACAGACGCGTTCAGCGACTACGCCAATCACTAACCGGCCTTCCATACCCTCGGGTGTGGTCGAAGCGACACCCGTGAGCGGAATCGGGCATGATGCGAGACATGGCTAGCCAGATCCCGCTCGTCGACTACTTGGTTCTCGGCGACAACCCTCACCTCCAGGGCCACAAGTGCACGAGTTGCGGCGCGGTGTTCTTCGATCGCCGCAACGCGTGCGCGTCGTGCTCCAGCACCGAGTTCAAGCCGACTGAGATTGCGACCGAGGGCGTGCTGCGCACGTTCACCATCGTGTCGCTCGCAGCGCCGGGCGTGCCCACGCCGTTCGTGGCGGGCGTCATCGACTGTGACGGCGTATCGGTGCGCGGCAACGTGATCAATACCGAGCCCGACCCCGAGCACGTGCAGACCGGCATGAAGCTGCGCCTCGCCACCTATGTAGTCGGCGCCGACGACGACGGCACCGAGGCCGTCGGTTTCGGTTTCGAGCCCATTTCCTAAGGAGACACCATGGCCACTGAAGACATCTACATCCTCGGCATCACGATGACGAAGTTTGGCAAGCACCCGGACAAGGACATCATCGACCTCGCGTCCGAAGCCGCCCTCGGTGCTATCGCCGACTCCGGGATCTCGATGAAGGAAATCGGGATCCTCGGCTTCGGCAACCTGATGGGCCAGAACTCGGGCCAGATGCTGCAAAAGCAGATCGGCCAGACCGGCATCCCCGTCTACAACGTGAGCAACGCATGCGCGACGGGAGCGACGGCGCTGCGCACCGCGATCATGGCGATCAAGGCCGGCGAGACCGACGCCGGTCTCGCCGTCGGCGTCGAGAAGCTCGCCGGCGCCGGCCTGCTCGGCCAGAGCGGCGGCGGCGCGAAGACGGGCGAGAAGTATCAGTACGCGCCGTCGGGCCGCTTCGGTTCGGTCGCAGGTACCGACGGGCGGATCGGCACCAACACCATGCCCGGCGTCTTCGCGCAGATCGGCCAGGAGTACGGCCACAAGTACGGCGGAACTTCGTTTGAACTCTTCGCCAAGATCAGCGAGAAGAACCACGCGCACTCCACGCTCAACCCGATGGCGGCGTATCAGAAGCGCATGACGCTCGAAGAGATCATGGGTGACGTGATGATCGCCTACCCGAACACCCGTCCGATGTGCTCGGCCAACTGCGACGGCGCGGCTGCCGCGGTTGTCGTGAGCGGCACCAAGCTGAAGACCCTTTCGCTCGAACAGCAACGCCGTGCCGTGAAGGTCAGCGCGTCGATCCTCACGACCGACCCGTACGAAGAAGCGTGCCAAGTGCTGCCCGACGTCAACCAGCTCACGAAGAACGCGGCCAAGCAGGCTTACGAGCAGGCCGGCGTCGGCCCGTCCGATCTCAACCTCGTCGAGCTGCACGACTGCTTCGCCACCGCCGAGCTTGTTCACTACGACAACCTCGGTTTGTGTGAAGAGGGCGGCGCGGCCGACTTCTTCAACTCCGGCGCCACATGGCGCGACGGGTCGACTCCGGTGAACGTCTCCGGCGGCCTCGAGTCGAAAGGCCATCCGATCGCAGCTACCGGGATCGCGAACATCTGGGAGGTTTGCCATCACCTCCGCGGTGAAGCGGGCGACCGTCAGATCGAAGGCGCCAAGGTCGGTCTCGCGCACGTCATCGGCCTCGGCAACGCCTGCGGCATTCACATCCTCGAGAAGTCAGCGCTGTAGCAATCCGCAGCGTCGCTTTTCCCAAGCAGTACTGGTATCCGGTCGCGCAATCGCGTGACCTGAAGCGGAAGCCGATTTCGGTTTCGATGATGGACGAGCCGCTGGCGATCTTTCGAGATGCCAGCGGCTCGCCGCGTGCGGTGCTCGACCGCTGCCCGCATCGCAACGCGGCCCTGAGCGACGGACGCGTCGCCGCCGACGGCTGCATCGAGTGCCCGTACCACGGGTGGCGTTTCGACGGCGAAGGCGAATGCGTCGAAGTGCCTGGTCTGTTCTCCGGCGACGCGGCGCGAGCGACCGCGCGCAACGTCGTGTCGCACGCCGCGACCGAGCGCGACGGCTTCGTGTACGTATGGGCCGAGGCCGGAGGCACGCCGACGCGTGAGCCGTTCGCGATGCCCGACCTGATCAACTCGGTACACGCAACCGGCAAGCGTAAGAAGTGGCAGGTCGGCCAGGTGGTGTTTCCCGTCGACCTCGACGCCACGCTGCACGCCGCGCTCGAGAACACCCTCGACGTGCCCCACACCGCATTTCTGCACAAGGGCATCTTCCGCGGCAAGCGACTCAAGGAACTGCACGCCGTGCGCCGCGACTTCGACGGCGGCGTCGAAGTGGAATTCCTCGGCGAACCCGTCGGGCTCGGTCCCATCCAGGGCGGGCCGCTGGCGAACAAGACGTTCAAACACTGGGACCGGTTCCTCATGCCGTCGATCGCGCAGGTCGAATATCGCGTCGAGCCGTGGGTCGAAGTCTTCAACAACGTGATTCACGTTCCGCTATCGCCGAACGTCACGCGGGCCTGGTTCGTGTTCCGTTGGTGGACGCCGCTGCCCGCTGCCATCTGGAAGCCGATTATCGAAGTGCAGGGCCGCATGGTGCTGCGCCAAGACGTGAAGGCGATGAAAAAGCAGTCGGCGAACATCGACCGCTTCGGCGGCGAACGTTTCGCGTCCACCGACCTGGATCTGCTGGGCGCCGCGATCTGGCGGATGCTGCGTCAAGCCGAGAAGGCTGAAGACCGAGCGGCATCGTCCCTAGACGACACGCTCGTCGAAGGCTCCGACTCGCTGACCTTCAAGGCCTAAGCAGCACAACGCGCTAGTCCTCAGATCGGTCGACGAGGCGATAGCCGACGCCAGGCTCGGTAATCAGCCGCGGCCTGCCGGGATCGTCGTCAAGCTTCTTGCGTAGCTGGCTGGCGTAGACGCGCAGATACTGCGTCTCGGTGCCATAACCCTTACCCCACACCTGCTCCAGGATCATTCGGTGGCTTAAAACGCGCCCGGGATGCCGAGCCAACGCAGCGATAAACCCGAACTCCTTGGGCGTGAGATCGACGGCGCGCCCCTCGACGGTCACAGTGTGGTGCGGCAGGTCGACGCGCACGTCGCCCACCTCGAGCACTGCCTCATCTACGGCGACCGCCGCGCGCGAGCGGTGCCGCAGCGCCACGCGAACGCGGGCGAGAAGTTCGGGGAGCGAGAAGGGTTTGGTGACGTAGTCGTCGGCGCCTTCGTCGAGCGCCGCTACTTTCCGGTCGTCCGCGCCTTCGGCCGTGAGCACGATGATCGGCAACTGCGACCACATCCGGATACGGCGGCAAACTTCGATCCCGTCAATGTCGGGCAAACCCAAGTCGAGGATCACGATCGACGGATCTGACGAAGCCGCTCGGTCCAATGCGTCGAGTCCCGTCGCCGCCTGCACGACGCGGTAGCCCCGCGCTTCGAGCGCAGCCGTGAGGGCCCGCGTAATCGATGGTTCGTCGTCCACGACCAGGACCGTCTCGCCGGTCGCGTCAGTCACGGCGAACCGGCAGACTGAACGAGAAGCGCGCGCCTCCGCCTGGCTCACCCGTGAGTTCGATGCGGCCGCCGTGGGCCTCCACGATCGCCCGACAGATCGCGAGACCAACACCGCTCGACTGGCTGCCGTCCCCGCGTTGGAATGGCTCGAAGATGCGCTCGGCCTGGTACGTCGGAACGCCGGTACCCTCGTCGCTCACCCACGCCACGACGACGTCGCCACCCTGACGGGCGCCGACGCGGACCATCGAGCGTGGCGGTGAATGTCGCGCCGCGTTCTCGAGGAGGTTGGTGATCACTTGATCAATTAGGACATAGTCCGCGTCGACCAGCGGCAAGTCTGTAGGAAGCTCGACCTGGACGCGCACTTGGCGGAACAACCGGTCGAGTCGTCGGACTCGTTCGTTCACGAGTTCCTCCAGGTCGACCGCCTGCAGTTGCGGACGCAACGCGCCCGCTTCGATGCGGCTCAGGCTGAGCAGGTTCGCGACGAGCCGGTCGAGGCGTTGTGCCTCGTCGGCGACGAGGTCGAGCAATTCGTGGCGCGTCGCGTCGTCGTATGCAGCGTCGGAACGAAGATCGGTGGCTACGGCGCGGATCGTCGCCAGCGGTGTGCGCAGGTCGTGCGACACGGAACGGATCAGAGCGCGTCGCTGTTCATCCACCTGTTCCAGTACCGCGAGTCGCGTCGCTTCGTCGGCGTGCGCCTCGCGTTCGGCGACCACCGCTTCGTAGCGTTCGTGCATCTCCTGTATTTCGGCGGCGCGCGCTTCGGCGGCGCGCCGTCGCTCGGCCTCCGACGCCACGACGGTGCCGAGGATCACCGCAACGGCCAGGAAAACTGCGAGCGCAACGCCGTCGTCGAGTAGCGCAATTTTGGGCGTCCAGAAGGGACGAATGAACGCGAGATTGAACGCGACGGCGGACATGACGCCGATGGCGAGCGCTGCGACGCGACCACCCAACAGCGCCGCGATCAGCACGGGGACGACCAACAGCAGCGCGGGTGTGGCGCGGCTGATCGAGTCGCGTGCGGGCACCAAAGCGGACGTGACCACGACGACCGCAACAGCGCCCGCAAGCGCGCCGGCCCAAGAAACCGGCTCGCGGCCGAACCGGTAGGGGGTCACACTCGTGATCTTTGCGCTTTCTTTGCGCGCTCGGGCGCGTCCTTACGGCTTCTTTACAACTACACGGTGTTCACTCGACACGTGGTTACGTCCGCTCCACCAAGACCCATCCCGCCCACCCCCGCGTTGGACTTGCCCGAAGACCGCCGTTACCGGATGAAACGCCGGTTCCTCGGTGCGCCGCTGCACACTGCGGAGCTTGCGCACGAACGGCTTGGAAAGCCGACGGCGCTCGCGGTGTTCGCGTCCGACAACTTGTCATCTTCGGCCTACGCCACCGAAGAGATCCTGCGCGTACTCGTGCCTGCGATTGGCGTCGCCGCGTTCGCGCTCGTAGTGCCGATCACCGTTGCGTTACTGATCGTGCTTGGTTTTCTGATCCTGTCCTACCGACAGACGATCAAGGCCTACCCGACCGCGGGCGGCGCCTACATCGTCACCAAAGACAACTTCGGGTTGTTGCCGGCGCAAGTCGCCGGCGTAGCGCTGCTGACCGACTACATCCTTACCGTGTCGGTTTCGGTCGCCGCAGGCACCGCCGCGCTGACGTCGGTGTTTTCCGCGCTGGCGCCGTGGGCCGTCCCGATCTCGGTCGCCTTCATCGGCGTCATCGCTTTTGGGAACCTGCGCGGCGTAAAGGAGTCCGGCAAGGTTTTCGCGGTGCCCACGTACTACTTCCTGATCAACATGGTGGTGCTGCTTACCGTCGGTCTTTTCAAGCTGTTTCTGGGGCATCTGCCGGTGGAGTCGCTCCATCAGCCCGGGCTCGTGCACGTCGGTCATAGCGCGGCCGACGGTGCGCTGTTCGCGGGCGCGGGCATTTATGTCGTGATGCACGCGTTTGCGTCGGGGGGTGCCGCGGTAACCGGCGTCGAAGCCATCTCCAATGGAGTGCCGGCGTTCAAGGTGCCCGAGTGGAAGAACGCGCGCGAAACGCTGGTGGTGATGGGTTCGTTGTTGGGCGCGATGTTCCTCGGCCTTTCGATGTTGGCCGCGCACCTGCACGTCACACCCTTCGAAGCCGGCACGCCGACAGTCATCTCTCAGATCGGCAAGCTCGTGTACGGGCGCGGCGCGCTCGGCACGTTGCTGTACCTCGGGTTGCAATCGGGCACCGTGCTCATTCTCGTGCTCGCGGCAAACACTTCATTTGCGGACTTTCCTCGTCTCGCCAGCTTCCACGCGGGTGACAACTTCATGCCGCGACAGCTCACGAAACGGGGCCACCGTCTTGTGTTCTCCAACGGCATCATCAGCCTCGCGATCGCGTCGGCTGTCCTCGTGGTGTTGACCGAAGCCAAGGTCGACCGCTTGATCCCGCTTTACGCGATCGGCGTGTTCACCAGCTTCACGCTGAGCCAAGGTGGGATGGCGAAACACCACATCACCCATAAAGAAGATGGGTGGCGAACGGGTTTGTTCGTCAATGGCATGGGTGCGCTCTTGTCGCTGGTCGTCGACGTGATCATCGCGATCACCAAGTTCACTCACGGTGCCTGGGTGATTGTCGTGCTGGTGCCGGTGATGGTCGCGATGCTCGTTCGGCTGAACCGTCAATACGAGTCGGAGGCGCATGAGTTGGCGGCCGACGCCAAACTGGCGGCCGAGGCACCGGTTCTGCGTCGTCACGTGGTGCTCGTTCTCGTGGACTCGCTCGACCGCGCTGCCGCGCGCGCATTGCAGGTCGCACGCACGCTGCACCCCGACGAGTTGCGCGCCGTGCACATCGCGGTGGACCTGTACCGAGCGGAGCTTCTGGCCGAGGAGTGGCGCCGGTTGGGGCTGAGCCGGTTGCCGCTGGAACTCGTTGATTGTCCGGATCGGCGCCTCGCCCGGAGCGTGCTCGAGGTCGCGGCCGAAGCGACGGCCGACGGCGAGACCGAGGTGAGCGTGCTCGTGCCCCGCCTCGAGCACCGCCGTGCATGGCATCACCTCCTGCACGACCGAACCGGCGAGACGATCGCTGACGCACTCGGGCAACTCGATCATGTGAACGTCACGTTCGTGCCGTATCGCCTCGGATCGCGAAAGGACAACCTCGATGTCTCTATTGATGCGTAACCGACGCGCGGCCGCCGATCTCAAGAACGCCAGGTCTGCAGTTGAGGAAGCAGCGGTAGCGCTGCGAGCGTGCGTGCCCATTGCTTCCGTTGTTTGGCGGCAGCCCGTGCGCGTGCAAGGTCGCGTGCGGTCGATGCGGGTGCAGCCCTGGGCCGATGTCGCGAGCCTGGAGTGCACGCTGGTCGATGAGAGCGGCGGCATCACGGTGGTGTTCCTCGGACGCCGCAAGATCGCGGGGATTCATCCGGGCACCGTGATGTGCGTGGAAGGAGTGTCGGGCTCCCACCGCGGCAAGCTGGCAATGATGAACCCCGTTTACGAACTGATCGAGACGCCCCACGTCGAGGTTCCGCACCACTAAACGACGTAGCGTCGCGTCGTGGTGTTTGACGGGGCTGCGGCGCGCGCCGAATACGAGCGCGACGGGTATTGGATCGCGCCGAGGTTGTTTGCGGCCGACGACGTTGCTCGCTTCGTCGCTGCGTCAGAACGCGTCGTCGACGGTGATTACCGGACGGGCCGGGCCCCGACGCTGTGCCTACCGCTGTCGCCGCAGGCTTCCGACCTGCGCAAGATCGATAACGCATGGTGGGCCGACGACGATCTCGCGGCGCTTGCGACGTCGCCTGTTCTCGGCGAAATAGCCGCAGCGTTGCTCGGGGCCGCGTCGGTCCGATTGTGGCAGGACCAGTTGCTCTACAAGCCGCCCGGCGGGCGCACGGAAACGACAATCGGATGGCACCAGGACTGGGCCAGTTGGAACAGCGTCGCGTCGCGTGACGCTTTCGTCACGGCCTGGGTTGCGTTCGACGACGTCGACGACGACAACGGCGCAATGCAGATGATCCCGGGTAGTCACGCGTGGGGGCTGGTCGAAGGGGCCAGCAACTTCTTCGACACTGACCGCGACCAACAGTTGCGCGTGATCGGCGAACGCGGCGCGCCGGCTCCGCGGTCGGTGGTGATGAAGGCCGGCGAAGTGAGTTTTCATCACCCCCTGACGTTCCACGGCAGCGGACCGAACACTTCCGACCGCATGCGTCGATCGCTCGCGATCCACTTCGTCGACGGCGACGTCGAAGCGGTGTCGCGCGACGGAATTTGGCAGCACTACAACCTGGCACTGTTTCGCGAGCGCGGCGGCCGGACGGGTGAGCATTACCGATTCGACGACCTCTGCCCTGAGGTTTATCCCGTCTAAGAAACAACCGCGCGTTTCGTGGCGTGATGGCGTGCGTTCTCGACGTAGTGAGCGCTGCTTAGGCGCAGGTGGGCCTTGGCCGTTTCGTCGAGGTCACGGATTATTTTCGCCGGGACTCCGGCGGCCAACACTCCGGGCGGAATGTGTTGACCCTCTTTGACGAGCGCGCCCGCGGCAATCAACGACTCCGCCCCGACGACGGCGCCGTTGAGCACGGTCGCGTGAAGCCCGACGAGGCACCCATCTTCGAGCGTGGCGCCGTGGATCATCGCTGCGTGACCAATCGTGACGCCGGCGCCGACCGTGAGCGGCACCCCGGGGTCGGTGTGCATCACGGTGTTGTCTTGCACGTTGGAGCCTTCGCCGATCGTGATCGTCTCGAACTCCGACCGCAGGACGCAGCCGTACCAAACGCTGGCGTTCGCCTTGAGCACGATGTTGCCTATGAGCACGGCGTTGTCGGCGATCCAGGCGGTGGGGTCGATCTTGGGCGTGTGATCACCGAATGAGAAGAGATGGGGCTGCATCGCCGCAACTTATTGGCCATGCTGGCGGGATGACGACGTTGCTCGAAGACGCCCGGTCGCTCCAGGACGGCACGGTCGCGTTGCGCCGGTCGCTGCACGCTCATCCCGAACTCGGCCTTGAGCTGCCGTGGACGCAACAGCGCGTCGTCGATGAACTGGCCGACCTGCCGATCACGTTGACGGCGGGGGCCGGTTGCACGTCGGTGATCGGTGTGCTCGACGGTGCCGAGCCCGGCCCCACGGTGTTGCTGCGCGGCGACATGGACGCCCTGCCGATGCCCGAGGACACCGGCCTTGAGTTCGCTTCCGGAGTCGACGGCGTGATGCACGCGTGCGGGCACGACGCGCACACCGCGATGCTCGCGTCGGCCGCGCGGCTCCTCAGCGACCGCCGCAACGAAATCGCCGGACGCATCGTGTTCATGTTCCAGCCCGGCGAAGAGGGCGCGTTCGGCGCGCAGGTGATGCTCGACAACGGTCTGTTCGCCACTGCCGGTCGACCGGATGCGGCGTTTGCGCTCCATCAGTCGCCGACGGTGCCCAACGGGATGATCGCGCTGAAGCCGGGGGCGATCATGGCGGCAACCAACAACTTCTTCATTCGCGTCGTCGGCAAGGGCGGCCACGCGTCGATGCCGCACCTCGCGGTCGACCCGATCCCGCCCGCCTGCGAAATCGTGTCCGCCATGCAGGCCTACGTGACCCGCCGCGTCGATGCCTTCGACCCCGCCGTCGTCACTGTCGCGAAGATTCGCGCCGGCACCACAGTCAACGTCGTGCCGGAGGACGCGCTGCTCATCGGCACAATCCGAACGGTCTCGCCCAAGACGCGCGCCGCCGTTGTGCAAGGGATCGAAGATTTAGCCAAAGGCATCGCCGCCGCGCACGGTTGCGTCGCCGAGGTGGAGATGACGCCGGGCTACCCGGTCACGGTCAACGACGACACGATGGCTGGATACCTGCGCGACGTAGCAACGGAACTGCTCGGCGAGACGCTCGTGCGGGTTATGCCTGCACCGGTAATGGGGGCCGAAGACTTCTCTTACGTGCTCAACGAGGTGCCGGGGGCACTCGCGTTCCTCGGGACGATGCCGGCTGACCACTCCGGATTCGTGGCGCCGAACCATTCGAATCGCATGGTGCTCGACGAAACCGCGCTGGCGACCGGCGTGGCGTTGTATGCGTCGGCCGCGCTGCGTTTCGCGTCCAGCGTCACGGCCGACGACTCGCGCGGTTGACGAACGTCGCGCTGTTTCCGACCTGCATCGTCGACGCAGTTACGCCCGCGGTCGGCTTTGCGACCGCGCGCGTCCTGACCCGTCGGGGGTGCGAGGTATCGGTAGCCGAACGGACCACCTGCTGCGGCCAACCGGCGTGGAACGCGGGACAGGCCGCGGCCGCCGCCACCGTCGCCCGGACAACGCTGCGGGGATTCGAGGAGGCCCTTTCGCACGGCGCGGACGCGATCGTGGTCCCGGCCGGAAGTTGCACGACGATGGTCCGGGTCTTCTGGGCTGAGTTGTTCGAGTTGGTCGGCGAGCACGACGCCGCCCGCCGCGCTCGCCTGATCGCGTCGAAGGTCTATGAGCTCAGCGAATTTCTGCGCACGTGCGAACCCGTCGAGACCCAACCTCCGGTCGGCGAGCAGGTTCGCTATCACCCGTCTTGTCACATGCTGCGCGAACTCGGTTTGCGCGACGAGCCGATCGCCGCATTGCGAGGGTGTGGCATCGACGCTGATCCGGGTCCCGAACGGTGTTGCGGGTTCGGGGGCCTATTCAGCGTGAAGTTGCCCGAGGTCTCGGTGGCCATGGCCGACGAGGTGCTCGACGATGCGGTGGCCGACGGTGCGACCGAAATCGTGACTGCCGACGGATCATGTCTCATGCAGTTGGCCACGCGCGCCGAGAAGCGAGGCCTGCCGTTGAAGTTCCGTCACCTCGCGGTCGCGATCGACGACGCGGAACAACGATGACGACGCAACCTATCGCCATCACACCACGGCTTCGGGCGCGCACTACGGCAGCCCTGGGCGATGAGCGGCTCGGGCGTGCGCTTTCGAACGCAGCAGACACCTTTGAGCAGCGGCGAGCTATTGCCACGGCCGCTTTCGTCGACCACGACCAGGTTCGCAACCACGCTCGCTCGATTCGCGCCGACGTGTTGTCGCGTCTACCCGACTTGCTCGAAGAGTTTGCAGATCGCGTAATCGCGGCCGGCGGTCACGTCTGCTGGGCCCCGACCGCGAGCGATGCAACGAATTACGTGCGCGATGTCGCCCGCCGCCGTGGGGCCAAGCGCGTCGTCAAGGGCAAGTCGATGCTGAGTGAGGAGATCGCGCTCAACCCGGCGCTCGAAGCCGACGGAATCGAAGTCACTGAGACCGATCTGGGCGAATGGATCATCCAGGTTGCCAACGAAACACCGAGCCACATCATCGTTCCTGCCATCCATCGCGACCGCGGACAGATCCGCGACGCCCTCAACAAGGTGGCGGGTGGCGATCTCACTGACGTGCCCGAGGAACTGGCCGCGTTCGCGCGCGCGCAGCTGCGAGCCAAGTTTCTCGAGGCCGACATCGGGATCACCGGAGTGAACTTCGGTGTGGCGTCGACCGGCTCGTGTGTGCTCGTCACCAACGAAGGCAACGGACGACTCACCAGTTCGGTGCCGCCCGTACACATCGCGCTGATGGGGATGGAACGCGTTGTCGCCGACTGGGATCAACTCGACGTAATGCTGGCGCTCCTGCCGCGTTCCGCCACCGGTCAGGCGGTGACGACGTACGTGTCCGCCATGACCGGTCCGCGCAAAGACGGTGAACGCGACGGGCCCGACGAGTTCCATCTCGTGATCGTCGACAACGGTCGAAGTGCGGTTGCCGGTTCTGAGTTTGCCGAGATGCTGTCGTGCATTCGCTGCGGCGCGTGTCTCAACGTCTGCCCGGTGTACCGCCAGATCGGTGGCCACGCGTACGGGTGGGTGTACTCCGGGCCCATGGGCGCGGTGCTCACGCCGCTCCTCGCTCAACGCGAGTACACGACGGCGAACGAGCTGGCGAACGCGTCGAGTCTTTGCGGCGCGTGTTGGGAGGCATGCCCGGTCGGCATCCCGTTGCAAGACATGCTCCTCGCGCAACGCCGGCGCAACGCCGCCGACGTGCGCCCAACCGAAGAAGCAGCGTGGAACGCGTGGGCCGCAACGTGGTCGCGCACCGGCACGTACTGGGCGAGCCTGCGTACCGGCAACGCGGTGCAGCGCCTGCTGGGCGACAACTTGGCGCGGCTGCCGGGCGTCGGCCGCTGGACCGACGGACGCGCACTTCCGCCCGCCGCTGAAGTGTCCTTTCGCGACGCGTGGCGCCGAGGCGACCGATGACCTCCGTCCGCGAAACCGGCGACCGCGCCGCCTTCCTTTCCACCATCCGCCGCGCCATTGCGGCGTCACACGGACAGTTCACGCGTCCGGTCGAGCCATTGGTGTCGCCGTTACCGCTGGTCGAATACGTCGCAGAGCACGGGACGCTCGCAGAACAGTTCACAACCGCGCTCACGTTGCTCGGCGGCGTGGTGCGCAGGGTTGTTGACGGGACCACGCTCGCGGCAGTGGTCGACGACGCGCTCGGGTTTGCTCGACGCGACGACGAGCGGGTCCGGGTCGTGCTCAGTGACGATCCCGACTGCGATCGACTGCGGTCGTGGCTGGCGCAGCGCGACGACGTCGAGGTGCTCGACTACGACAACGCAGCGACGGTTGCCACGGCGGATCTCGGGATCACAGGAGCGCGCGGGGCTGTAGCGCTCACGGGTTCGGTGGTGGTCGACGCCGCTTTCGCCGGGGGTCGTACCGTGAGCCTCTTGCCGCCTGTTCACCTCGTGTTGGTCGACGCGGCGTCGATCGTTGCCGCGCCGGGGGACCTTTGGCGCGCGATGCGCGCACCGATGCCGTCGAACTTGGTGCAGATCACCGGTCCCAGTCGCTCGGCGGACATCGAGTTGATCATTACCTTGGGTGTGCACGGGCCGCGCGCGCTTTGGGTCGGGCTTTTGACCTAGTCACGGTGGCTTTTGTCCGGAGGGCGGAAGATTTCCAGATCTGAAGCGTTACCTCTGCGGGGCGTCATTCGCGGCTGCGAGTCATTCACTACAAGGAGCACACGCGTGCGCAAGATCCTGACGGCCTTCGTCGTCGCCCTCACCCTGCTATCGGCCGACCTGATTTGGTCCCAATCCGCTCAGGCGGCCGTGACGATCCCTAGAACCACGACGGGTGAAGCGATCATCGGATTCGACCAGGGCTTCCTGCCTGACGTCGGCGTTGGAAGCCTCCTTCACGGTCTCCCGGTAACCCGGCGCTCGGTGAACGGTTCGTTCGTCACCGTTGCGGTTCCGAACCTCGACATCGTGCGTCAAGTGATCTCACTCATTCCCGGCGTCAAGTACGTCGAGGACAACGGCACGATGAAAGCGCTCGCCACTCCCAACGACGCCCGCTACGGCTCGCAGTACGGGCCGGCGATGATGGGTTTCCCTGCGGCGTGGGGGGCGATCGGTTACGGGTCGTCGGCGGTGAAGGTCGCCCTCATCGACTCGGGTGTGCTCGCAACGCATGAAGACCTAGCCGGGCCTCGTCTGCTCCAGGGCCATGACTACGTCAACAACGACTCGGTGCCCGACGACACGTGTGGCCACGGCACGCATACCGCGGGCATCGTCGGCGCTACCGCTAACAACAACGTCGGTGTGGCCGGCATGGCGCAGGTCACGATCCTGCCGATGAAGGCGCTCGCGATGACCGGCGGCCTGTTCTCCAGCGGCTGCTCGGGTAGTTACGCCGCGATCGCACAAGCCATCATCGATGCCGCCGACCAGGGTGCGAACGTGATCTCGATGAGCATCGGTGGAACGGCGTCGTCCACGCTCGAGAACGCCGTCAACTACGCCTACTCGAAGGGCTCGATCCTCGTCGCGGCCGCCGGTAACGACGGTGCCTCGAACAGCATCGATTATCCCGGCGCGTACCCCAACGTCATCGCCGTCGGCGCGCTCGACAGCACCAAAACCAAGGCCAGCTATTCCGACATGGGCCCACAGATCGATATTGCGGCCCCGGGTTCGAACGTAATCTCCAGCTACAACGGCGGCACGGCGTCGTACTCATCGCTGAGCGGCACGTCGATGGCAACGCCGCACGTCGCCGGTGCGATCGCTCTGGCCTTGAGTTGTGCGCCGGCCGGCACGACGCCGGCGCAGGTCACCAGCGCGTTGTACAGCACCGCCGAGGATCTCGGGGCGACGGGCTTCGACCAGAGCTACGGCAACGGCTTGGCCCGTGCCGACCGGCTCGTGTTCGCGCTGTGCCCCAACGCACCGGCGCCGCCCAACCAGAACCCCGTCGCCAAGTTCACCACCACCACGTCGGGACTCACGGTCAACGTGAATGGCTCGACGTCGAGTGATCCCGACGGCAACCCGTTGACATACGCGTGGGACTTCGGCGACGGCGGCACCGCTACAACCGCCACCGCCTCCCACACCTACGCGGCCGCGGGCTCACACACCATCACGTTGACGGTGAACGACGGCCGGGGCGGTTCGAACTCAACTACGTCGACGGTGAACCTCAGCACCGATCCCGATCCGGCTACGCCGACGTTGCTGAGCGGCCAAAACCAGGCGGTGTCGATCAGCTCTACGCACGCAGACAACCACTACAAAATTTTCGTTCCGGCCGGCCAGACGCAGCTGCGTGTAGCGGAGAGTGGCCCCGCGTGCGGGGTGTTCTCGTGCTCGGTTGACTCCGACTTGTACGTGCGCCTCGGCGCGCGCGCGACGACGACGCTCTACAACTGCCGGGCCAACGCCAAAGGCAACGCCGACGTGTGCACGATCTCCACGCCGACGTCGGGCTGGTGGTACGTCGACGCCCACCGCAAGGGCGGCAGCGGCACCGTCTACATCACGCCGACTATCAGCTAGACAACTCGCGTGCTTGCCACGCGGCTGCCTGAGATGCTCGATGCGCTCGCGCGGCTCGTCGCGGTCGAGTCTCCGTCGGCCGATCAGTCCGCGTGCGCGCGTTGTGCCGATGGTGTCGCGGAGTTGGCTTCGGAACTCCTCGACGGCGCCGCGCCGGAACGAATCGTTCTAGACGGAGCCACGCATCTGCGCTGGATCTTCGGTGACGCCCCTACGCGGGTCGCGTTGATCGGCCACTTCGACACGGTGTGGCCGATCGGCACTCTCGACGAGTTGCCGTTCAAGGTCGAAGACGGCCTGGCGTGGGGTCCTGGGTGCTTCGACATGAAGGCGGGGATCGTGCAAGGTCTCTTCGCGCTGGCCGCACTCGGTCCCGACGCGTTGAATGGCGTGGCGTTGCTGTTGACTAGCGACGAGGAACTCGGTTCGCCGTCATCACGCGGCCTCGTCGAATACACCGCGCGCGGGGCGAGCGCGGCGCTGGTGCTCGAACCAGGAGTCGACGGCGCGCTGAAGACGGCGCGCAAAGGTGTCGCGCTCTATCGGCTCAAGGTGCACGGGCGTTCCGCCCACGCCGGCCTCGAGCCGCAGAACGGAGCGAACGCATTGCTCGGGCTCTCAGCCGCGCTGCAGGAAATCACGACGCTGAACGATGTCGGACGGGGAACGACGGTCACCCCGACTACTGCGAGCGCAGGCACCGCGCGCAACGTTGTGCCCGACTACGCGGTGTGTGAAGTCGACGTTCGCGGTGAGACCGCAGAGGAGTTGCAGCGCGTCGACGGCGCGATGCACGCGCTATCGCCACAGATCGATGGCACCTCCTTCGAAGTCGAAGGCGGTATCAACCGTCCTCCGCTCGATGCCGCGGCTTCAGTCGACCTCTTCGCGCGCGCGCAACGCATCGCGAGAGACATCGGTATGGGCGAACTGCGGGGCGCCGCCGTTGGTGGCGGCAGCGACGGGAACTTCACTGCGGGCATTGGTGTTCCGACACTTGACGGCTTGGGAGCCGTCGGCGACGGCGCGCACGCTCGGCACGAACACGTCGTGGTCGACGCGATGGCGCCGCGCGCCGATCTGCTCGCCGCGCTGGTGCGCGAGTTGCTGGCTTAAAGCTCGTCGTCGTCGGCAAACATCGGCGTGATCGAGGGCACCACGCCGCTCGCCATCACCGCGTGCGCAACCGGCAGCGCGGCCTCGGCCAACGCGCGGGCCGCCTCTTCACCCATAATCGCAAGCGGTCGCGTCGCCAACTCGTCGGTGCGCGCTTCGATCGCCTGGAGGTAGGCACGACCCTTGTCGGTGGGGGCTCCGTCTCCGGCGACGAGCCCGCGCGATGCAAGCGCGTCGAGCGCGGCGTCCCACTCGACGTCGGGCCAGTTGCGCGTGCGCTGCAACGTCTCGCGCGGAATCGCCGTGTACGTCGACTGCATGACGAGCGCTTCACACGGGCCGATGCCGGCGTCGACCAATGCCGCAATGTGGCCGTCGCCCCGGTGTTCGCGAATCAGCGTCGCCGCCCACCATGCCGTTATGGGCGCGCCACCGTCGGGCCACTGCAATCCTGCGTGCGCCGCGAACAGAGGGCGGCCGCCCAAGTCGGTGGTCGCCGCTTCGGCCAGCGTCTTCGCCAGCGGGGCCAGCGTCTTCAGCTGTTCCACGTCGAGCGTTTTCATCGCGGAAAGCGCGTCGACCATCCCGTCGACGCGCGCATGCAGCACGGCGGCGGGCGTGGTGATCTTCCAACAATCCGGTACGGCGCGCTTCACGAGCGACGCATGAAAGTTGTAGAAGGTCGCCACGATCATCTTCGGGCTCACGGGGCCCATCGCCGCGCTGCGGCTGGCGAAGTAGCCCATCCAGAACCCCTTCATGCCGACGGCGTCGAGCGCGGTGCGACTCTCGGCTGCGAAATAGGTGATCGCGTGGTACGGCTCGAGGCGACGCCAGATGCTGCGCGCCAGCGGCGCGAGTTCAGGAGCGAGCGTCACGTCGTCTCACCGTGCAGGGTCGCCCGTAGCGCGTCGGCGCCGATGTACTGCTCCATCATCCCGTGCATATCGGGCCCGCGGCGCAACGTGTGACCGCCGTCGACCGCGATGATCTGGCCCGTTGTCCACGCCGCCTCCGGGCCGGCCAAGTAGCGGACAGCTTCGGCGACGTCTTCGGGCGTGCCGGTGCGCCCGAGCGGCATCTGCGCGATGTAGTCGCCTTGGATGAATTCGTTGGTCGTGATGGCGGCGGTCAGCTCGGTCGGCACCAGACCGGGACGGACGGCGTTCACGCGTACGCCGACCATTCCCATCTCATCAGCAGTGTTCTTCACGAGCATCTCGACCGCAGCCTTCGACACGCAGTACGCACCCATGTAGCGGTGCGTCAGCGCGCCGGCGATCGACGAGATCGCGACCATCGACCCGCCGCCCGCATTTGCGATCGCAGCACCGGCGTGCTTGAACGTGAGAAAAACGCCGGTGAGGTTGGTCTGCATCACGGCATTCCACGTGGATAGTTCCGTAGTAGTGATCGCGCCCGCCGCTCCCATGCCTGCGTTCGCGACAGCGATATGCAACCCGCCCCCGTCAGCTGCCACCGTGACCGCCGCCCGTACCGACTCTTCGTCGGTGACGTCACAAACCGCGTGTCGCGCCGAGGCCGGCAACGATTCCATCGCAGCGGCGAGCTTGGATTCGGTGCGTCCGCAGATCGTGACGACTGCGCCGTCGGCTGCGAGCCGCTGCGCGATGGCCAGACCGATGCCTGAGCCTCCGCCGGTGACAAGCGCGTGTTGCCCGTCGAGTTTCACTACCAACCTCCTCCTCCGCCGCCGCCTCCGCCACCACCGGAGAAGCCGCCGCCGCCGCTGAATCCGCTGCCGCCCGACGCCGCCGGCGTCGACACAATCGTGCCCGACGTCTGGACCGCGAAGCTCGACATCGAGTGCGCGAAGCCGCCGAAGCCGAACGCGTTCCACGAGCCGTACGGCGTGTACCAACCCATTCCCGGCGGCGGGTTGTCGCCGTAGATCCCGTGGAACGCGTTCGCCCAATGCTCGGTCTCGTGAAAGATGATCGCGTAGGGCAAGTACTTCGCGAAGATGTTCTCTTCCTCGGCGAACTTCATCCGATCGGCTTCGGCGGTCGCCATGTATTGCTTGAAGCCCATCGCTTGGTCGAGTGCCGCGCTGCCTTTGGCCGTGCGCGCTGGCATCCATCGATGCGCGGCCATCAGCACGATCGCCGCGACGACCAGCGGAATCGTGAGCAGGCCCGCATGCGTGAACGCCGCTACGGCCACCAACACGCCAAGTGACCCGATGAGCGCCAAGATCCCAATCACGAGGTACTTACTGCGGACGGTGTCTGGCCGGCGAGCGAACCAACCGGTACGTACGCAGTCGGCGTAAAGGTTGTTCTGCACTGCGTGCAGATCCGACGCGAACGTGTTCTTGAGTTCAGACAGCAGCACCTCGTCGCGGCCGTCGAAGAGTCCCTTGAACAACCGCTCCTCGTAAACCAGCAGCTCAGCGTCGGCCGGCTTGGTCTTGGTGATCTTCCAATCGGCCTTGTGGAACAACCCGTCTTTCTCGGTCTCTTCCAACGTGAGGTACCCCCGTACGCCGAGGTCGACAATGGTTGCCGTGACGTCGAGCGGATCGGCCCGTTCGTCGATGAGGACACCGACCTGCGCAGGCCGGGCGTCGTCGGGTGGCCGATATTGCACCGGGCCGCCGTGACGGTCGAACATCGCGCGGCGTTCTTCCTGACCGGCGGCCGCGCCGACGGCGCGGTCTCGTCCCGTTTTCCAGATCAGGCGGAGAACCAAGAACAGCAACCCGACGAGCAGCCCGAACGAGCCCAACGCCGTCTTGGGGGTGACGGCGAAGGCACGTTGTATCGCCCACTTCTCGTCGAGGATCGGCTTGAGGCCCGCCCGTTGGATCACGCCCTTGTTGATGCCGACGATCACCGACATGCCCTGCCCCGGGTACAGCACGCCTTGCGTGAAGTTGGCAGCTTGCGGCGATGCCACCTGAGCGCCATCGCACGGCAACGTCGACTGGTCGGGTCCTTGATAGCAGGCGACCTTGTTGATGCCGTCGGGGGCGGTGACGTGAATTTCGGTTGAGTCGATGGGCATTTGCCATCCGAATCCGACGACGTTCCAGTACAGCTCGTCGTGGTCGGCAAATGCGTTCAGCGCACCGTGCAATACGTAGCTGATGGTGTAGCGGTGCTCGCCGGTGACGGTGTTGTCCTTGTCGCCGATCTTGAAGACCTTCTCGCGCCCGGTGTCGCTGATCGCGTTGTGGGCCGACGCGCCGATCGCGCTGACGCGAATGTTTGTCAGCTTGTAAACGCGCTCGTATTTGGGCTTGGGGTTGTAATCGAAGCGGACCTGGAAGTTCCGAAAGATGCCGTGGTGGGGCTCGTTGGCGAAGTCGACGTCGAGCGTTTCGACGACGTCGATCGTGCCGTTCCGCTGGATGGCCATCACGATCGACTGATGGTCCATATGAAAACCGACGCTCTCGGCGCTCGCACTCCGAGCCGGGACGACGAGGGCTGCGACCGCCGCGACGAACACAAACGCGAGCGGTTTAGATGCGCGCAACGGGGGCTGCCTTCGCGTCGAGGTCGGCTTGGAAATATTCAGCGTTGCGAAAGCCCAGCGCCTTGGCGAACACGACAACCGGAAACGACTCTTGACTGGTGTTGTAATTCCGCACGGTGCCGTTGTAATACCGCCGCGCAAACGACAGGTCCTCTTCGAGGGTCGCGAGCTCGTTCTGCAGCGACTGGAAATTCGTGTTCGCTTTGAGGTCGGGGTACGCCTCGGCGACTGCGAGTAACGAACCCACGGCCTGTTGGACCTGCTCCTCGGCCTGGCCCGTAGCCGCAGGACCGCGCACGCGGGTGCGTGCCTCGACGACGCGCTGCAGCGTCTCCTGTTCGTGCAACTTGTAACCCTTCACTACCTCGACGAGGTTGGGCACGAGATCGGCGCGTCGTGTGAGTTGTACGTCGATGCCAGCCCACGCGTCGGCCACTTGGTTTCGCTGCTTTACGAGCTTGTTGAAGCTCTTCATCGCGAACAGCAGAACCAACACCACCAGCACGCCAACGAGGATCAGAACCATTCCGCGGACGCTAGCTGGGGATACCGAAATCACAAGCCGGGTACCGCCCTGGAGTCATTCATCGACTTTGGAGGGACCGCGCCATGGGCGTCATCCGCAAGACAGCGTCAATCAGCACGCTGGGCATGATCAACTTCCGCAGCAAGAAAGAAAAGCTGCAGCGCGCGGAACGCGCGCTCGAAGCCGAGCATCTCGCTCGCTCCGTCGCCGAAAGCGGCTTCGCGCGCGTCGAAGGTGAACTGAAGCGACTGACGAAGGCCGAAGCGAAGGCGGCCAAGCAGCTGACGCGGCTGCGCCGGAACCGCAAGGTGCGCAAGGCCGACCGCCTCACTGCGATTCTCAATGCCGCGCAGCCGATGGTGAAAGCGGCCCAGCCCGTAGTCAAGGACGGCATGGACACGGCGCGCTCCACGATGACCGACGTCGCCAAGCAGAGCCGCAAGCACGGCAAGCGCGCGGGCAAGGCAGCGAGCCGCGCCGCCGAACGCGCCTCACATGAGGTCAAGCGCGGCGCTGAACGCGCGATGACCGAAGCGCGCTCCGCGATTTCCAGCTGATTCGTTTACGCGGGTAGCGCGCTCAGACCTTCGAGACTGCGAACGTGTCGCAGCGGTCCATGCTTTCGGCGCGGTAGCCGGTAAGGAACCACTTCTGGCGCTGCGCCGCTGACCCGTGCGTCCACGTCTCGGGGTTCACCTGACCTTGCGTCTGTTGCTGGATTCGGTCGTCGCCAACGGCGGCGGCTGCGTCGAGTCCGTCGCGGATGTCGGCCTCGCTGAGGTCCTCGATGAATCCGGTCTTCTCGGCGCCTTGCGCCCATCGTCCGGCTAGGCAGTCAGCCATCAACT
This sequence comes from Actinomycetota bacterium, assembly GCA_041166225.1. GTDB lineage: Bacteria > Actinomycetota > Acidimicrobiia > Acidimicrobiales > JACCXE01 > JACCXE01. The sequence goes on from JBEEFT010000184.1 coordinate 53,143, forward strand.
CGGTGCGCACGCCCGCGCTTTGCGGGCCGGTGCTGCGGTCACGGTTCGATTTCTCGAGCACGCCGGTGAGGTCCTGGACGTGGTGGCCGTATTCGTGCGCGATGACATATGCCTCGGCGAACGGGCCGCCTTGCGCGCCGAATCGAGTACGCAACTCGTCGTAGAACGCCAAGTCGATGTACACGAGCTTGTCGACCGGGCAGTAGAAGGGACCCACCTCGGTCGACGCTTGACCACAACCCGTGTTCGTCGCGCCCGAGAAGAACACGGTCTTGGCGCCTTGATACCCCGGCAGTGTCTGACCCCAGTAGTCCTGCACGCTGTTGATGACGGCGACAATGCGGCAGTCTTCGCGCTGATTGGCGTCGTCGCCCGTCGTGCACGACGTCGACAACGCTGCATTGTTTCCTTGGTCGGTGTTACCGGTATCGGTGCCCCCGATTGCCAAGTTGCCGCCGCCACCCCCGCCGAGGAGGTTCAGCACCAACACGATTACGCCGATGAGACCGCCGCCACCGAGGGCGAGGCCGCCACCGCCCATCCCGCGTCGATCCGAGACCTGGGACGAGTCGAGCTGCGCGTCACGGCGAAATCGCATGCCGACACTCGTACCGCTCGGTGGCTGCCGTTAACCGCTGGCGCTCACCGCGAACGCGTCAATCACCCGCTCGGTCCACCGGCGAAGATCGTCGTAGTGCTCGGCCGGCGTTTTTCCGAGCCGCACCACGATCAAGTCGAGCGCCGGTACCACCACGATGCGTTGGCCGTCGTACCCGACGCAACGAAACGTTCCGTATCGATCACCGCCCGCCCACCAATGCGCGCCGTAGTAGTTGTCGTTTTCCTCGTCGTAGGACCGGATTCGGCGGGCGTGGTCTACCCAGCCCTGAGGCAGGAGCCGCTTGCCGTCCCACACACCGTCACGCAGATAGAGGTAACCGAAGCGAGCAAAGTCTTGGGCGGTTGCATACACGTAGGAGCTCGCGATCCAAGTGCCGGCGTCATCGAAGGTTGCCGTTGCGCTACGCATCCCGATCGGCGCGAACAACCGCGCTTCAAGAAATCGCCGATACGCATCACCGGCACCGACAAGGCGCGCCACCGCGCCAGACACGATGTTCGTTGTCCCGCTCGAATAGTTGAAGCGCTTACCGGGAGGTGCCGCGAGAGGGCGGTCGGCCGCGAACGTGGCGACGTCCGCTTTTCCCTCGCCGAACAACATGTTGATCACGTCGGAACGCTCGCCGTCGACGTAATCCTCGACGAAGTCGAGCCCGTCGCGCATGTCGAGGAGGTGCTCGAGCGTGATCACGCGGCGGCGGTCGTCGTCTCCTGACCACAGCGGCACTCCGAGCGGCTCGTCCAGCGCGAGCCGGCCCTCGTCGACGAGCATGCCGACCAGCGCATGCAGCATCGACTTGGCCATCGACCAGCTCAGCAGCGGAGTAGTCGCGTTGATCGGCTCGTCGGCACGATCGAAATGTTCGATCGTGCTCGCGTAGCGCTCGGCGACTAGGCGACCGCGATGCACGATCACGGCGGCGAACGTCGTCGCGCAAGGACCGGATGCGTCGAACAACTCGTCGAGCAGTGCGTCGAGGGCTACTCCGGCAGCGACGCCGCCCCGCGGCCAATCGATGGTCGGCCACGGCACGCCACCGGGTTGCGGCGGCAACGGAAGCAGGGGTGCGCTGAACGGATCGATGGCCATCCCGATTCGTGGTTTAGTGCATCGTGCGCTTCGACACCGTTGGCCGCCCATGAGTTGGCTTAGCGAGCGTTCCCGCAACGGCGGCATCGACGAGGTGCCGCTACCAAGCGGCGCCGGCCGGTTGTGGCTGTGCGGCAAGCACCTGATCGGGCCTGATCCCGAAGCCACGCTGTTGCGGACGGGCGCGTCGACGGTGGTGTGTCTCAACGACGAAGCCGAATTGGTGCACCGGTTTCCGGAGTACGTGCGGTGGCTGCGCGCCAACGCGGACGAGCGGGCGGTGTGGTGGCCCGTGCACGACATGCATGCGCCTGGCGGCGACGGGTTGGGTTCGCTCGTATCGCTTGTGCGCGAACGCCTCGATGCCGGCGAAGGGGTCGTGGTGCATTGTGGCGCTGGGATGGGACGTGCCGGATCGGTCGCAGCGGCGGTGTTGATCGCCTACGGCGAGCAGATAGACGACGCGCTGGCCCACGTCGCCGTGAGCCGCCCGGGGGCCGGGCCGCAAACGATCGCGCAGCAACTCGCGTTGGAGGAATACGCCAAGTCGATGTAACCGCCTGCGCTCAAATGTGGCCAAAACCCGTCGATAGGGACCGGGTGATCTTCACGTGTGCATCGAGGCTCAGCCGTGCAGCGGCACTGTTGTGGGTGCTTGCCGCAGTCGGGCTTGCTTGTGTGATGAGTGCTGCGACCGCAGGCTCGGCGCGAGCGGACGCAGCGGTGGCGGATAAGGGGGCCACGGCCTCCCACGGTGGCGGCGTCTCGTACGCCGCGCTGGCCACTCCTGTGCTCGTGGTGGGCTTCAGCGTGGTCGGAGCCGTACGCCGCCGCCGCGCCGCGTCGTAATACCGAGTCTTACGTCATCGGTCCGTTTGACTCTCTGGTACAACCTCGCGGTCCGGCGGCGGTTAGCGTAAGAACGTTGGGTCTGGGTCGTTACCCAACACGTCTCCCAATCCGGGGGCAACAACAACCGCGTCTGCGGGAGGTAGATACCGAATGATTCGTCGTCGTATTGCAATGCTCGCACTGGTTCTTGCTGGTTTCGCCGGCATGGCTGCGATTCCCATGGCCACCCCGGCCGATGCCGCGGTAACCCACATCGTGTCGCCGGTTCCGACTGGTCTGGCCCGTTTGTGCGTCATCGTGCAGGCATCCAACACGGGTCTCTGCATCCACCTCTAAATCGAGCTAAGCGTTCAATAGTGGCCGAGTGAGCCGGTACGGCGACATTGCCGTACCGACCACTCGAAACCCCAGAACGCCACCGGCACCAGCACCACCGTGAACAGGCCGAGCGCTAATGCGTCGCGCCCGATCGCACCAAGGTCCGGGTTCGGAACGAGCGCGAGCCGGACGCCTTCGAGGCCGTGGCTCATCGGCAGCGCGTACGCCAACAGCTGGAACGGGCGCGGTAACACCGAGATCGGGTAGAGCACGCCGCCCAACAGCCCGAACGCGGACCCGACGAAGCCGAGCAGAGCACCGGTGCGCTTGACCACCATGATCAGCCCCGCGGCCGCTAGGCCCACCGCGCTGAACGCAGCGAGGGTCAACAACAACATGCCGCTTGCGATCGCCAGGTTCCCGAGCGCGATTTTGGCGTGAAACAACAGCGCTCCGAGCGCGATGTACAACACGAGCTGGACCGTTGCGAAGATGAACGGCCACGCCGCGCCACACACCAGCAATAGTTTCGGGTCGTTCGGGGTGACGAGTAACGCCTCCATCGTGCCCATCTGCTGTTCTTGGCCGAGACTTCCGGCAAAGCTGCCCAAGGCCACCGAGAAGTAGCTCAGGGCCGCAGTTCCGACGAGCGCGAACGTGAAATAGTCGCCGCCGTAGGGACGCAGGGCGGTGGTGTTTCCCGGCACGAGACGACTCAGGAAGCCCGCCGACAGGAGCGTCGAGAAGATTCCGGCGAACTGCGTGATGAGCGCGAGGCGATACGTCTTTTCCTGGCGGAAGTCGCGGCGAACGAAGGCACGAATCAACGTCACTGCGCCGCCAGCGCTTTCATTGCCCGGCCCAACGTCGTTTTGTTGACGTTCGCTACGTCGTCGACGATCTCGCCCTCGCGCAGCACGCTCACTCGCTCGCACACGTCGGCTGCCTCGACGACGTCGTGCGTTGTGAGCAGCGTGCTGACCCCGGCGTCGTCGCGCAGGCGCTTGATCACTACGTGAAATTCCGAGCGCGAAACCGGGTCGAGGCTGCGCGTCGGTTCGTCGAGCAGCAGGATCATCGGCCGGTGTAGCAGCGCGCGGGCGAGGCCGAGTCGGCGTCCCATCCCCTGGGAGAAGCCCGACACCGGCCGATCCGCGTGTTCGGCCAGATTGACCATCTCGAGTGTCGTCTCGATGATTTCGTCCGGCGCGGCGAGGCGGTGCAACGCGGCTGCAAACTCGAGATTCTGGCGAGCCGTGAGCCGCCAGTACAGGCTGCGCTCGTCACCAGTGCTGAACCCGATCAGCCCGCGAACCGCATCACCTTCGCGCTCGACGTCTCGGCCACCAACCAGCGCGCTGCCGCTGTCGGCGGTGACGAGTGTGGCGAGGATGCGCAGGAACGTGCTCTTGCCTGAACCGTTCGGCCCCATCACGCCGTGGACCGTGTCCCGGGCGACGATTAAATCGACGCCGCGCAAAGCGTTGACGACACCCTTGGGCCGGCCAGGCCAAAAGCCCCGCACGTAGAAGCGCTTCTCAACGCCCGTTGCGTCGACTGCGTTGGCACCGAAGGGCGGGTCTGTGCGTATGTCGGGCGAGGCGGTTACCACGACCTACATTCTCGCGGCGTGACGTCGGCCCGGCTGCATCTGCGAATGACGACTTTGCTCGTCGCGTCCGCAGTGTCGTTGCGTCGCCGGGACACTACCGAGACGCTGCGCCGCATGCTTGACAGCACGCGGCGTTGGCCGCCGTTTTCGGGGCCGGAGGCGCTCCGAGCGCTGCGGGTTCCGGCGCGGGCGCTGAGGGCAAACTGTCTCACTCAATCTGTTGCCCTCACGGTTGCGTTTGAGCGCGCAAACCAGAACCCGACGCTAGTTCTGGGGTGCAGGCGCTACGAGAACCGAAAATGGGGCGCGCATGCCTGGGTCATCGTCGGCTCGGACGTCTTCGACGCTATTCCGAGCGGTGCTCACGAGCCGCTCGCGCGGCTCACCGCGGAAACCGAATGGGTGCCCGCCCCGATGCCGCCCAAGCGGCAAGCGGATTAGAGAATGAGGCTGATGTTGATGGCCTCGGCCTGACGGCCTTGAGTCCACTCTTCGATCGAGCCGTAATCGCTCAACTGCGGCGTTTCGTAGCCGTCTTCGGTGGTGTTGATTGCGTCGTTCATTTCTCTCCTCCGGTCGTACCTGTCGAGAACGCACCAACTGACCTTTTCTTGCGTAAAGATCTAGAAGATGAGAGTTTCTTGAGGTGCGACGCTTTGTCCCCAGTAGTGACGTGATCATCCATGAAGAAGAGGGCGACGCCTTCTTGCTGCATGTTGAGTCAGGACGATACTACGGACTCAACCGTTCTGCACTAGTTGTTTGGAACGCCGTCGTCGCAGGGGCCGATCCGGTCGACGCATTAACCCAGAAGTGGCCGCAGCGACAGCCCGAAACATTGCGTTCCGACGCAGAAGCCCTGGTCACGGGGCTGTTAAACGCAGGCTTGATCACCGAGCAGACCGAGGCGCCGGGACCCGCTGCGTGACCGCAGCCGAGACGTGGCCGGGATGCCACGGCGTGCGCCTCGTGGGCGAGCCGGTCGATCTCGGAACATCTGCTGGGTCGCCTCTGGCTGAAGCAACCATTCGTTTCGGCGCTGTAGCGGTAGGCGACTCTGATCACCTGTGGACGCAACACGGCGAGGCCGTTGTCGACGGCGAGCACTTCGAAGTCGACCGGGTGATGCGCCAACGGGGCCGCGGGGCTTACGTCCTGACCGGTAGTGGTGGCCCCACGATGGAGGTTGACCAGGACGCCGCCACCATCACGATTGAGGATGGCGACGAGGCCGTCCAGCTTCAGCTGCTGGCGACTTTCGGGGTCCCGTTGATCTTGCACACCACGGACGCGCTGGTGCTGCACGGCTCGGCCTGCGCGCTTGGTGACCGCACGATCGTGGTCTGCGGAGAGTCGGGTTCGGGCAAGTCGACGCTTCTGGTCGGGCTTGCGGACGCCGGTTGGACCCCGATTACCGAAGATCTGTGCGCGGTCGATTTCCGGCCCCAGACGCCGCACGTATGGAGCGGCCCGCCATGGGTGCGCATCGGGCACGGCAAACCCGGCCCCGTCGGCAGCGCGCAGCGCTTCGGTTCCGCGTACAAGACGGGGTGGGACATAGCGGCGTCGCAAACGCCAGTGCCGCGCCCGATTACCCACGTGGTGTTGCTCGACGCCCCCGGCGGCGGCGACGCGCTGCTCGAGCCGGTCCCGGCGGCGGTCGCGATCCGGCGCCTCGCGCCGCACGGTGTTTGGCTCGGCGACCAAGACGAGCTCGGGCGGCGTCTGTTCGGACCTATCGCCGATCTAGTCGCAAAAGTGCCTGCGTTCCGGCTTCGCATGCCCCGCAGCGACTCATGGCTTGACGAGGTCCCGGGGCTTCTCGCGGCCCGGCTCTAGCGGGGCGCGGCTGCGACCAGTAGCGATGCGCCACGATCGGCGGATGAGGCGCCCGCCGAGAATCGCCGCCAGCTTTACCGATGCCGCGGGGCCCTGGCGCCCGATTACGTCGCTCAGTACCAAGGTCGCCTGCGCGCGACGTTCGTCGACCAGCGCGTAACGCAAACTCATTCGGATTGCGCTGTCGCGCCGCATTACCGGCCAGTCGGCGGACAGCACGGGCGCAATTGCGGCCCGCCGTTCTCGGCCACCACTGACGCGTCGCAGTTCCTCCGGTGACGCGACGCCGAGGCGTTGGGCCTGGGCGAGGGCCACTGCCACGGCAGTGGGGCAGCGCGCCTCGTAGGCGATGCGGCCGACGCCGTCCCAGTCGACGCCGTCGCGCTGCTCGGCATCGGTGACGACCATGGCGATGTCGACGGTCCACAAGAGACGCGCGAATACGTGGAACGGCTTGGCCGCGTGCGCCGCCAGCATCACAATCTCGATTTCGGGCGGCAAGTCGAATGCCGGCGCTCCGTACAGCGTCGTGTTTCGGCGGGCCGCCCACAGTTGGTCGCTCGTGAGGCGATTCGCCCGCGAACGCCAGAACGCGAGGTCGCGATGCAGGTCGATGGGCAGGCCGGGCAACGCCGGGTGGGTCAAGTCGATCTCGTGGGGCCGGCGCTCGGGTAGCGGGGTCCAGCCTGCGCCGCCGAGCGCGCCAACCGCCGGCTTGATCTGCTCGGGGGGCAGCACGAGATCGATGTCGTCCATCGGACGCAGGCCGGGATCGGGATAACGGCTCGCAAGCGCGCCGCCCTTCATTACGAGGGCGGGGTGTCCGGCGTCGGCCAGCGGCTGCAGAGCGAGCGGCCCGATGCGGGGCAACATCAGACGGCTCTGCGCGTGACATCGCCCGAAGTCGTTCTGCAGGACGTCGACCCAGCGCTCGCCGTCGGCCGCGATGCCGGCCTGCTCGAGCGCGCGCCACAGCAGCGGCGACACGCGTTGCACGAGAGCGATGTCGGCGGCTTCGTTGAGGTCGGCGCCCGCGTCGACGGCAGCGAGGACCTCGGCCGGGGATGGTTCGCGTCGGCATGCGGCCCATAGCAGCGCCGCAGTCGGGTTCACGGCTGAACGTTACCGATCCGTTCGTCACGGCTTCGGTTCTGTCTCGCCGTTAGCGGGCATTTAGCCTGACGACATGAAGCCGACTACGCGGTTCTTGCTTTCAGGTGCGGCGGCCGCCGCGAATACCGCCAACGCCATCCGTCCCGCGGCGCGCTCGGGTCCGGTGTCGTTCCCGTCGTTCGCGTTCGGCGTCGTGCCCTCGGAGTGGCCGACGCAGGTCGGGATCGTGCAACTCGCAACGGCCGCGCTGCTCGCGCGCAAAGGCGGGCTGCGCGGATGGCGCGGCGCCACTGGCGTCGCGGCGTACGCGGCGTCGGTCGCCGGGCTCGTGCACATGCACCGCAAGGCGGGCGAAGCCGGCCGCATTTTGGAGCAAGCGCTCGTCGACGAGTTGGGCGCGGATTACCGCAAGCGCATCGACGAAGCGTTCACGCCCGCCACTGAAGTGCCGTTGACGCGTCAACAACTCGTGCGACCCGACCTCGGGATCCGCAAGCGTTACCGCTCGGCGCGCAACCTCAGTTACGGCGACGCCGGCCTGCGTAATCAGCTCGACGTCTGGAAGCGTGCCGACCTCCCCGCCGACGCCAAGGCGCCGGTGCTGTTTCAGGTGCACGGCGGTGCGTGGACCGTCGGGATGAAGGAAGGCCAAGCGGAGACGACGATGGGCCACCTCGCCGAACGAGGGTGGGTGTGCGTTACGACGAACTACCGGCTGTCGCCGCGCTCGACGTGGCCCGACCACATCGTCGACGTCAAGAAGGCGTTGATGTGGACCAAGCAGCACATCGCCGAACACGGCGGTGACCCTGACTTCATCGTGATCACCGGCGGATCGGCCGGGGGGCACCTCGCGTCGCTCGCAGCGCTCACGCCCAACCTGGCCGACTTCCAGCCCGGCTTCGAGGACGCCGATACTTCCGTGCAGGCAGCGGTGCCCTTCTACGGCGTGTACGACCTCGTCAACCGTCACGGAACCAGTCGCGCCGACATGGAACGGCTCATGCAGACGCGCGTGTTCAAGACGCGGTTGTCAGAGGACCGCGCCCGCTGGGAGCAGGCGTCGACCATCAGCCACGTGCGGCCCGACGCGCCGCCGTTCTTCGTGCTGCACGGCACGAACGACTCGCTCGTGCCGGTGGAACAGACCCGCAGCTTTGTCGACGAGTTGCGCAAAGAGTCGACGCAGCCCGTTGTCTACGCGGAACTGCCGGGCGCCCAGCACGCTTTTGAAATCCTGCCGTCGGTACGCGCTTACGCGTGTGCGCATGCCGTCGAGCGCTTTCTCGCCGTCATCCGTAGCGAGCACAACGCCGACGTCGCCGCGAATCGCTAAGCGGTTATCTCAACGGCGGCGCCGTTGAACTCGCCGTTCTCGTCGACCACCGATCCACGTTTGATCGTGGCGATATCGCCGCGGCGCAGCGCCACATTCGCCGTCCAGCGTCCGTTCACGAGCTTGGCCCGCATCGCGAACGTGCGACCAGACGACCGGTGTACGGACACCGTCGCCACCCGCACGTCGCCGTTCGACGCCCAACCACGGAACGTGCACGTCTTGCATATCGGGCGGCCGCCGTCGTCGTGGATCGCGGCGATCGACGACTTATACGTACGCGGGTACGTCGCGCCAGCCGTGAATGACACTGCGCCGTTGCGTTCGACGCGCACCCCGTCGACACGAACGCCTTCCCAAGGCCGAACCGAAAACACACGCGACGTGAGCGCGTAGCTCTTCGGGCCCGCTGCAGTTCGGTGACGACCGTTGATCACGAACCGATACGAGCCGGTCGGAACCTGTCCGGCGGCGATGTTCCGCGGGAAGAAGTCTGCCGCTTCGAAGTTGGCCGTCCACAGCCATTCTTGGCGGTTCGTGCGATACGGGATCTGGCTCTGAATGCCCTTCGGCAACGCGAGCACCGTTTGCACTTCGCCGGTTTGGTCGGCATAGGCGGTCCACGTTTTGCCCACGAGTCGTTCGACACGGACCACGGGCTGATCGACGTCGTTGTTGCCACCCCGCCACTTCACCGTTGCCGCGTCGAACCGGTTGATCGATTTCGGTTGCCCCACGATTTCGGGCGACCCCGCGTCGACAGGCAGCGACGCATTCCACGCGTCGTACGCCTCGCTCGCGGCACGCCCAACAGCCTGGGCCGTTGCCTGTTGACGCGCCTCGTCGGCCACCGCGACAACTGCGAGCGGCTCGTCCTTAGGCAGCGGCGCGCCCTGCAGCGCGGCGGCCATGCGCACGAGGCGCGTCACCATGTAGTCGGCGGTGTGCGGCCCGTATGAGGTGAGGGCTTTGCGGTAGTGATCGAAGCTCATGAACACGCGGTAGCTCACGGTGTAGCCGTTGTAGTCGCCGGTGTGGCCGAGCCCGACCGTGAGCTTGTAGCCGGGCGCACCGAGGCTTTGGATCTCTTCCTTGGTGAAGTTGCCCTTGATCGCGGCGGGGTCGGCGGGCTCGGCGTTGGCCGTCGCCGCGTTCGCAGCCGCGTCCCACCCGTTGGCGTCGTTGTGCACCTGCGCAACCATCCGGCGATAGGCGGCGTCGGTGACAACAAGGCTGCGGTCGTTGAAGACCTTCGCCTGGGGCAGCCCCGGGTTCGGGCAACGCCACGACGTGTCGGGTTTCTGATCGCAGTACGGCGACCAGTCGAAGCCGTCGTAGATGTTGCCGCGGGTCGCGTCGGTGCGGCTCTCGAGGTTCTTGATGAGGTCGACCTGCGGCTCGCACGAGCATGACGCGAGAAGGATGTCGCCGAGGCGCACCGCTTGCAGATGGATGCGGGCGTTCTCCTCGAGGATCCCAGCCGATGGGGCGTCGTAATGCTCGGGGACGGGCAGACCAAGCTTCTTCATGGTCTCGAACGTCTGGCTGGCGTTGTCGTTGCTGTCGCCGATCGGTCGTTCGCAGTCGGGCAGGCCGGCGACGGGTACGCCGGGATTACCTTCGACCGTGGGCTCGGTCCGGCAGTTGCTCACCGCTGGATAGGGGTGGGACACGGGACCGGGCACCCAGCCGTCGAACATGGCCACGGGGAAGTTCGAACTCCATGGGATCGTGCCGTGATTCGCGCCGATCTCATTGAACCCCGCGACCACCCTGTCGGCCAAAAATCGCGCGTGACGCTCAGCCTGCGCGTAACCCTGGTGCGCGAACGCTCGCACGATCCCGCCGCCGATCCGGTCGTTCAGATCTTCGGCCGGTTCGGAACTGCCAACGTCGCCCTGGCTGAACACGAGCGGCGCGTTCAGATCGCGCTGAACGAATCGTTCGAGCGGCGCGATGTAGTCACCGCTGATCAGGTTGTAACCGTCGAGTGACTCGGGGTGAACGCCGTAGTTCATCCACACGGCGAGTGGCTTGGGGGTGGCGCCGGAGATGTCGTCGAAGCGCATCACGACGAGTCCGTTGTCGTTCTCGTACTGCGGGTAGCCCGACGGACTGCCGTCGTCGGCGATCGCTCCGCCCGGGGCGTTTCGATAGTCGCCGCCCGCGGCCACTGTTGTCGCGCCGACGCGTACGGGCTTGAGGTTGGCCTCGGCGTGTTCGATCGCCTGGGCCATCGCACGGGCCTGGTACTCGAACATTCGCAGGTCCATCACGTCTTGGAACAGCCACGGGCCCGGGGCGGCGGTTGTGTAATACGGCGAGTTGTGGTTGTGCGTCGCGCTGTAGAGGATGTGATCGGCGGTGACGTGTGAGCCGGCCGTGGCCAGCAGTTGGCCGACGCGGCGCACGAGCATGTCCTGGGCCAAGTAGTTGTCGCTCTTGAGCAACGCGATCGGCGCGCCGCTCGTGCCGGCGATGACGATGGCGCGCACCGACAGGCGCGACTGCACGCCGTAGCTCGGCTGGCGTTTCGTGGCGTGGAGGTTCGGGTCGCTGTCGGCGCTGAGCAGGAGCGCAGGGTCGAGCGTGGGCGGGGTGAGGTTGGCGAGATCGTCGGCCCAGTCGTCGACCTCCAAGCCGGGACGGCTGCTTGCGTACTGACCTGCCGATGCTCCGACGTTCCAGGTTGCATCTACGACACCGACACCGGCGCGCACGCCCGCCGGTGCTGCTTGCGCGTGACCCGGGACCGCGGCCAGGAGCGCGGCGATTACCGCAGTTGCGACCCCCCAGAACTTCATCGTCGTGACGTTAGGTGTCTGCCGACCAGCGCGACCACTAGAAGCGCCGCGGGAATGAGCCCGTTGACGTTGGAGCCCGTCGCCGGCAACGTCTCGGCTGCGAGCACGCGTGTCGCAGGGAAGCCGACGTTGCCGGCGTCGTCGACCGCTCGCACCGAGACGGTAAGCGGACCGGTGCCCGACGGCACCACCACGGTCGCTTTCGTCGCGCCCGCGGCAAGTTCGAGTGTCTGCGAACCGACGGTCACGCGGTAGGTGTGGGCCGCTCCGCATGCGCCGTCGTCACCGGTGCGCGTGAACTGCACGTCGACCTGATCACCGACGCGCGAGACACTCGAGATCGACGGCGTGCCGGGGCGGTCGGCGTCGGTGCCATAGGCGCCGGTGTTGTGGAGGTCGTGGCCGTTCTTCGGCCACTCGGGCGTTTGGCACGCCGCGCCGTCGGTATGCCACAGGAACAACTGTCCGTCGCGTGTGGCGAGCGCCAGCTCGAGTTTGCCGTCGCCGTCCATGTCACCTGCACCCGCCGACGACACCGCCCAGCCCGCTGTGAACTTCGGGAACGTCGGCGCTGGACGCCCGCCGTCGCCGTACGCAGCGAGGTCGTACATCGCCGAGGCTTGCACCACCTCGGGCCGCCCGTCACCGGTGACGTCGAGGATCACCGGTGTGTTGATGAACTGAAGGTCGTTCATCTGCGCGGGAAAACCGGGCGCGAATTGGCCGGTGGTCGCGTCCCACACCGAGATGTGATCTTCGGCCAGCAGTTGCTGTTCCGGGAGGATCACGTCGAGGAGTCGGCGGGCGCCGGTGGAACCCATCGCGAAGTTGATCTGCTTGCTCGCACCCACGTGTCCGAACACGCCACCGCCCAGCGATGGGATCGTTGGCAGGTCCGTTGCCGTGCTGCCCAGACCGGGCACTGTGGTCGCCGCGGTTTTGTACCGGCCGTCGTTGCCCGCGCCGTAGTAGCTCGAGCCGTTCGCGTTCAACAGGTACGCCGGGCTGCCGATCGACGCGGTACCGATCTCACGTTTGCCGTTACCGTCGACGTCGGCCATCACCGGTTGGCCGTTGGAGCCTTCACCCACGTACGGCAACAGTTCGAGGCTCAACATCGCGATGGGGACGGGCCATCCCGTGACGTAAGCCTGGTCATCGGGGTGGGGTGTGGCGGCCGAGCGCGGAGTTTGGGGGTGCGCGGTGCCGTCGTGGTGCAACAGGTACGTGCGCGTGTTGCCGGTGGCGTTGACGGCTCCGATCGCGGCCACCACGGGGTCCACGGTGTTCGGAGTTTCCGCGTACTCCTCGTTGACATTGGTTGCGACTTCGAGCGTGCCGTCGCCGTCGACGTCACCCACCGACGGCGTCGCGATCACTTTGCGACCGAAGTGCGCCTCGGCGTCAGCGGTGAAGGTGATGCGGTGGGTGACGGGGTCGACCGACTTGACCTTCGCGGGGTCACGCAGCAACACCGGCCACCCCTTCACCGGTGTGCCGTCGGCGTGCCACGCGTAGATGTGGCCGTCGTTCGAGCCCGCGATGAGTTCGAGGCCGCGCGTTGTCGGATCGAGATCGGCGGCCGCAGGTTGTGATGTGAAGGCGCGGTCGACCGTGTTGAGGTGATCGCGCACGTCGGGCGCGCCGTCGTCGTCGCAACGCGCGTTGCGCACCACTTGGCACGCCGTCTCATACGAGAAGGCACGGTTGCCGCGCACCGGGAACCCGTTCACCGGCCGGCCGTCGTTGTGCCAGACGTGCAGGTCGCCTTCGATGTCAGCGACACCAACCTCAGGCGTGCCGTCACCGTCGAGGTCGGCAACCACCGGCGCGCCGGTGAGCACCGCGGCGTACACAGTCTTCGGGACGTCGCCGCGGGTGTACGCGTTCGCACCGCTGCTGGGCAGATTGATCGCGCGTGTGTGGACCGGCCATCCGGCGGCTTCGGTGCCGTCGGCTTTGAAGGCGTGCACGAAGCCATTGCCGTCGCCCATCACGAGTTCGTCGCGCCCGTCGTTGTCGAGGTCCTCGAACGCCGGCGACCCCGCACCGTCGCCTTCCAACGCGCGCGGCCACCCGGGAACCAGCGTTGGGTCGTCGTGGGCGAACGCCTGATGCTGGGCGATGGCGGTTTGCCACGGTTGGTCGCCGGTCTTGACGACGACCCGAATTCGGAACGCGTCCTTCTCGGGAAGCGAACGTGCGGTGGGGTCGTCGGCCGGTGTGTAGGGCGGCACGGAGTGGTCGATCGCGGCGCGCACCTCGGCCAAGTTGATGGTGGCGAGCGTGCCCTCGACGGCGTGGTTGGCCGCAGCGTGTTTGACCGTGGTCCACTTGTCGGCCGCGGGCCAGCGCGGGGGTTGCACGCCGGGCGCATATTGAACTTCCCACGTGAAGTTCGTGGCCCGGGGCGCCGCGACGCGCCCGGTGACCTTCACGACGCCGCGCGCAGGAAGCGGTTCCCACCAGGCCGGCGCGGTGATGTCGGCTTCGGGTGGAATGTGGCCCGCGGCGACGAGGCCAACAAGGTCGTCGCTGCGGATCCGACCCCAGCCACTGATCTGATCCCACCCCGCCGTCGTGACGAAACGTGCGCTCGCGGGAAGCGTGGTGACGAAATTGTTGGGCGGGCCGGGAGGTTTGGGTGTGGAGAAGTCGACGTCCTGCGCGGCGAGGCGGAACAGTTGCTTTGCTTCCTCAGCCGAGAGCGGGCGCCCCGATGCGTCCGGTTTGATCACGCCCTTTTGCACCGCGTTGCGCGCCGCCGAGTACAACAGCCCGGCCATGCCCGCGCTCTGCCCGACGGCGTCGGACGAACAAGACGACGAGGCGACGGTCACCCAGATGTAACCGCCGAAGTTCGTACACCCGTTGAACGCGAGCCACGTCGCTGGATGCTGCACCGTGTCAACGGAATGGGTGACCGAGTTGACGACCATCGAGTGGTTGAGCGCTGACGGTTGGTTGTGGTGACCGGCGGACTCATCGGCCGCCGACGCGACGAACAGCACGCCGTGGTGGTACGCGTAGTCGACCGCGAGTTGCGCGAAGTGCGTGTTGTTCAGCGCACCAAGGGCACTCTGAATCACGCTCGCACCGTTGTCGGTTGCGTAGACCGCGGCTTCGGCGAAGTGGTTCGAGTCGGCCACGAAACTGTCGCCGACCCGCATCTCCATCAGCGTGCAGTTGGGGCACTGCGGATCGAGCTTGGTGCCGATCTCGCCGGCCGAGTCCTCGGATTCGCCGGTGCCGTGGCTGTAGTCCACGTCGTCGTTCGGATCGTTGTCGCCCTCGAAGAAGTCCCACCCTGAGATGTCGTCGACGTAACCGTTGTGGTCGTCGTCAACGCCGTCGGAGAAGGCGCGGATCACATCGCCCGGGTCGATGAGCGTGTTGTTGTCGTACGGGTTCTCGTGGACGCGTGAGTCGTGCGCGTAGTCGGCCACGGTGAATACGCCGTCGCCGTCAGCGTCGTAATCCTGCACGCTGCCGCCCCGCCCGCCGCCGTTGGGCTTAGGCAACTCGCCGCGATTCAACGCGAACTTCTTCATCAACTCCGGGCGGTCTTCGTCCCAGCGAATCCCGCTGTCGGTGACCGCGATCACGGTGTCGGGTCGTCCGGTGGTCGTCTCCCACGCACGGTTCGTGCGCGGGCCGCGCACACCGAAGAACTCTTGTGGGTTCAGATTCACGAGCGGGTCGTAGTCGGCTTCGCCCGGCTTCGACGCGTAGTCCGACAGCTTCCACGTGCCCCGGCAGTCGAAGTTCGCAGGAAGGTCACTGCCCGGGGGGCGGGGCTGGCCCGCGGCCACCCCGTCGCACGCACCGTTCCTTATGTGGAGACGGGAGTAGTCGTAGACCCCGCCGGGCTGCACGCCGAACGGGAAGACCGCATGTGCCGGACGGGGCAGGACGAGAAGAAGCAGAACGACAACGATTCCCCAACGGCGCATCGGGTCGGAGCGTAGCTAGCGGCCCCTGGCCCGTGTCAGGAAGACGTCACCAGTCGAGCACCGCGTTGAATACCTCGGCCCCGAGTCCCAGCCCGCTGAGATGGCCGCCACCTTTTTGGACGCGCAGTTCGGCGTCTGGGAACAGCGGCACGATGTGTTGTGCGTGTGACAACGGCACGATGTTGTCTTCGTCGCCTTGCCACCAGGTGACGTGCTGTTTCACGTCACGCACCGAGAACCCCCAGTCGCGGGTGAACAACACCGCGTCATACGCAACGGCGCGCATGCTGTGGCTACCGCTGTTCATGATGTCGTCGAGGAACATTTCGGTGTGCTCGGGCGTCAGCAACACCTCGCGGTCACCGGGGGGCGAGAAGCGTGCGTACAGCTTTAACAGTGTCGGACCGATCGGTTTCGCGACGCGCACCACTGTCGTCATGATCGACCCCATCGGTTCGGTCATCATCGGCAGCACCGTCCGCCAGTGCATGCCGAAGCCAACCCAGCCCCCGGGCGCGCCTTCTTCGCCGCCGCTTGGCACGACCCCGCCGAGGATGCCGACGGTCGGCACCCGCTCGCCGAACGTGTACGCCGCGGCGAGCGCGTAGGGCGCGCCGCCCGACAGCCCGACAACTGAGAACCGATCGACGCCGAGGTTCTCGAGCGCGACAGCGAGGTCGTCGTTGAAGTCGACCAACCGGTGGTACAGGTGCCCCGTCGACAGACCGACGCCGGGCCGGTCCATGCCGATCAGGCGCACGCCCTTCTCGTTCGCAAGCTTCCGCGCTGGTTCGGGAATCTGGCGGCGTGCGCCGGGCGTCCCGTGGAACCACAACACGGTCTTTTCGGCCTTCGCCGGACCGTATTCGGCCACACCCAACACTCGCCCGTCCCGCACAGGGACCTTGCCTTCGTATCGCGCTGGCGTAATCGTCACACGCCGATGCTCGCGTGTTTCGACGACGTAAGACAAGAAAGGTGTCAGTCGGCGGCGCCGGAGGCGAGCGTGACCTTCGCCGAATGGGTGGTGCCGTCGCTCCGCGTCCACGCGAGGGTGACCGTGTCGCCGGGCCGGTGGGTGTGGATGAGGTTCGTTAGAGCCGACGCAGTGCGAATGACCGTTCCGTCGACCGTTGTGATCACGTCACCGGTGGCGACGCCCGCCTTTTCCGCCGGCGAGCCCGGCTGCACGCTGACCACGCCGGCGCCGCCCGCGGCGACGTCACTCGTGCGTACACCGAGGAAGCCGCGCACGCCGATGTGGATCGTGCTGGTCTCGTTGCCGTCGCGGATTTTGGCCACTACATCTTTGGCCGTGTCGATAGGCACAGCGAGGCCCACCGACGCGTTGCGACCGAAGCCACGCGCCGCTGCCGTGTTGATGCCGACGACCTTGTTGGCTGCGTCGAACATCGGCCCGCCCGAGTCGCCCGGGACGAGGGGCGCGTCGGTTTGGATGAGGCCGCGCAGGGTGTGGCTGCCTTCGTCGAGCTCGTCTTGCACGGTGATCGTCTGGTTCAGCGCACGAACATTTCCCGTGACCACCGTCGGTGCACCGCCTTGGCCGAGCGCGTTGCCTGCAGCGACAACCGGATCACCGATAGACACGTTGCTCGAGCTGCCCAACGGGATTACGGCGAGATCACTCGCGCCGGACAGGTGCAGCAACGCAACGTCATCGGTCGGGTCAACGCCGACGACGGCGGCCGCATAGCGCGCGCCGGTTTCGACAACGGTGACCGTGATGCGCGTCGCGCCTTCGACCACGTGATTGTTCGTGAGGATGTCCCCGTCGGGCGACACCACCATGCCCGTGCCCGCGCCTCGGATTCCAGACAGCGTCGAGGTCGTGTCGATGTCGACGATGCCCGGCGGAAGGTCTGCTGCGGCGCGCCCGCTTGGTGGTTGCGCGGCCGGCGGCGTGGGCGCAGCTTCGGGGAACGGAACGCGAAACGGAGTGGTGGTGGGCGGGGCCGCGGCCCTGGAGTGATCGCTCAATTTCGCGGTGAGCGCGCCGCCTGCAACCGAGCCGACGACTACCAGCGCGGCGATTGCAGCCGCGAGTTGAACCCGGCCCGAGCGGAACCACGGCGTTGCGGGCGTCGACTGCTGCGCGACCGGCTCGGCCGTGGCCCCAGCGCGCTCCCACGGCAGCGGCGCTTCGATCCAGTCAGGTGCTTCGGGAGGACGACGTTCCGTCATGCGATGCGATGCCCCCATGTGAGCGCTGCACCCGCCGCGGCGGCACCGAGAAGCAACCCGAGACCCGTGAACACGGCGGTCATCTCTTTGCGGTGCTTCACGTATCCAACGGTGCGCCCGATGTCGCCATAGACGGACTTCAACTCGCGCGCGCTCGTGGCGGTGAAGGTTCGCCCGCCGGTACTGCTCGCGATGCGCGCCATCGCTTCAGGGTCAGACGGCACCGGAATGGTTTCGCCTTGGATCGTGACGGTTCCGTCGGGAGTTCCGAAAGCGATCGTGTTGATCTTCACGTTGGCCGACTTCGCCGCCGCCACCGCTTCGTTCACGGCTTGTTCGGCGGCGCCGATCCCACCGATCTGCGTCGGCTTACCGTCGCTCATCAAGACGATGGCCGTGGGACTTTTCTTGGCTTGCGTCGTCGCATCGATGCTGCGCGCCGCTTCGAGCGACAACTGAATGGCGTTACCAGTGGCGGTGCCGCCCCCGGCGCGCAGCGCATCCACGGCGTTGCGCACCACAGCGCGATCGGCGGTGGGTGGGACCACGATGTGTGCGTTGGTCGAGAACGAGACGAGGCCCAACATCACGCCGCTCGGCAAGTTGCCAACGAAGCTGTCGGCCGCTTCCTTCGCAGCCGTGAGGCGGTCGGGCGCGACGTCGTCAGCCACCATCGAGCCCGACACATCCATCGCCAGGATCACCGTCGCCTGTTGCCTCGGCGTGCGCACGGTGTGGAACGGCTGCGCGAACCCGACCGTCAGCAACACCAGCGTGGTCAAGAGCAGTGCCGGGGCCATGTGACGCTGCCAGCCGGCGCGGCGCGGCGCCACGCTCGCAAGCAGGTCGACGCTGGTGAAGCGGACCGCGACGGACTTCCGTCGGTGTTGCATCAGGATGTAGCCGGCGACGAGCCCAATCGGCGCGGCGAGCAGCAGCAGCCGGAGGGGGCTGGCGAAACTCACGACGTCACCGTCCCGCGAAGGCCGCGAGCACGCGGGTGCGTGGGACGGCGGGTGCTCAGGAACCGGACCATGTCGAACACCCAGTCGCCGTCGGTGCGCAACTGCAGGTACTCGACGCCCGCGTTCTCGATCGCGGCGCGGATTGTTGTGTTGCGCGCGGCAGCCGCTTCGGCATAGCGGGTGCGCAACTTGGGCGACCGTGTTTGCACTTCGAGCAGCCGGCCGCTTTCGGGATCGACGACGCGCAGCAAGCCGACGTCGGGCAGTTCGAGTTCGCGTCGGTCAACCGCGTGGACGGCGATCGCGTCGTGGTGGTGCGCGAGCGCGCCAAGGGGCTTTGCCCAGTCGGTGTCGTCGAGAAAGTCCGACGCGACCACAACGCGGCCGCGCCGGTGATGCGTCCGCTGTAACTGGCCTAGGGCGGTCGCGAGGTCGGCTCCGGCCTGTGGCGCCGCACTTCGGCGCGGTGCGTCGTAGAGGGCGCTGAGCGCCGTGAGCACGGCGGTGCGACCCGCGCGCGGCGCGATTCGTCGGATTGTCTCACCGCCCGCAATGAGCACGCCGAGGCGGTTGCCTGCCCTAGTCCCCATGAATCCGAAGGTGGCCAGCGCGACGAGCACGAGCTCGCGCTTCTCGCGTTCCGCGGTGCCGAAGTCGAGGCTGGGCGACTGGTCGGCGACGAACCACGTCTCGAGTTCACGGTCGGGCTCGGTGACGTGCACATGGGGGTGCGCGGCGCGGGCCGTCAGATTCCAGTCGATGCGGCGGGCATCGTCGCCCGGCTCGTAGCGGCGGGAACCGACTCGTTCGCTGCCCGGACCGCGTCCGAAGCCGGCGTAGTTCCCGCTCAACACGCCTTCGACACGCCGGGCGACATCTAGCTCAAGGCGCGTCAGCACCGCCGACTTCGCAGCGACCGCGGAGGGAGTGGCGGAGGGAACCGAACGCGCTATGCGGTTCACCCCGCGGCCTCGAACGCAGGCGTGTCGTTGTCGGATGTGTCGTCTTGCGCGGGTGCGACCCGGGGTGCCTCGATCGCGGCCACGATCTGGTCGACGACCTCGTCACTGGTGACGCCGGCGGCGAGCGCGTCGTAGCTCAACAGCAAACGATGGCGCAGCACTTCGGGCGCCATGTCACGGATGTCGCTCGGCAACACGTGGCGCCGGCCGCGCAACAAGGCGACGGCGCGGCTCGCCTGAACGAGTCCGAGCGTGGCTCGTGAGCTGGCACCGAGCGCGATCTGGCTTTGTAGCGATTCGAGTTTCCAGCGCGCCGGCTCGCGCGTCGCCATCACCAGCCGCACCGCGTAGTCCTGCACGGCGTGATGCACGAACACGTCGTCGGCGGCGGCGCACAGCGCGTCGAGTTGATCGAGGCTGATCACCTGCTCGGCCTCGGGGGCACGCACGCTCATGCGCCGGACGATCTCGGCCTCGTCTTCGTACGAGGGTTGGTCGACGTTGACTTGCATCATGAAGCGGTCGCGTTGGGCCTCGGGCAGTGCGTAGACGCCTTCGGACTCGATTGGGTTCTGTGTTGCGAGCACGACGAAAGGCCGCGGGAGCGGCTTGGTCGTGCCCGCGATCGAAACCTGGCGTTCGGCCATCACTTCAAGCAACGCCGACTGCACCTTCGCGGGGGCCCGGTTGATTTCGTCGGCGAGGACAAAGTTCGCGAAGACGGGTCCCCATTCGATATCGAATTCCTCGCGCGACGGGCGCCACGTGCGGGTGCCCGTGATGTCGGCGGGCACGAGATCGGGCGTGAACTGGAGGCGCACGAATGATCCGCCGACGACGCGGGCGAGCGTCGACACCGTCAGCGTCTTGGCGACGCCGGGAACGCCCTCGAGCAGGCAGTGGCCCCGTGAAAGCAGGCAGATGAGCGTGCGTTCGACCATGCGGTCTTGGCCGACGATCACCTTCTTCACTTCGAACAGCGCGCGTTCTAGCAACGCGGCGATCTCGTCGGGATCGAGGCCTCTCGCGGCCGCAGCCGTCTTAGGACGTGGGTTCATTTCGTTTCGACTCCTGAGCCCGGCTCACTGCGCCGGGAATTGACGACCGACGGTTGGTCTACGAGGAGTGTGCTCTGCGAATCTGGGAGTTTGCTCGGGATGCAGGCAGAACTCCGTAAGAGCGCAAAGGGCTAGTGGCGAATTCGAGGTCGCACGAAGGTGGGCGTCGACGCGTCGGACTGCGTCGGGTCGTAGCGGTAGCCGGCGACGTCGAATTCCCGCAACGCCCGCGCCGATCGCACGCGGTTGCGCACGATCCACGCCGCCATCGCGCCGCGGGCCCACTTGGCCGAGAACGACATGATTCGGTACTCGCCATCGGGTGCTTCGTCGAGAAACTTTGGGCTGACCACGGAGCCCTGCAGCGACGACACGTCGACGGACCGGAAGTACTCGCCCGAGGCAAGGTTCACGAACACTTCGGGCCCGGGGGATTCGCCGAGATCCGCGTTGAGCGTGTCGGTGATCACACCGTCCCAATAGTCGTACAGCGTTTCGCCCCTGCGTGTCTTGAGCTTGGTGCCCATCTCCAACCGGTACGGCTGGATCAGGTCGAGCGGACGCAGCACGCCGAACAGGCCCGACAGAAAGCGGACCGTTTTCTGCGCTTCGGTGAAATCGCGTTCGCTGAAGGTTTCTTTGACGTTCATCCCACGCGCGACGTCGCCATCGAATGCCAGTACCGCGGGCCGCGCGTTGCGCGGCGTGAATGGGGTGTCGAACTCGGCGTAGCGCCGAGCGTTCAAGTCGGCGAGTTCCATCGAGATACTCATCAGGTCGGCGATGTCGTCGACCGACTTCTGGCGCATGACGTCGATCAACTCGACCGCGTGTTGCAACAGGCGGGGCTCGGTGTGCTTACGGGTGGGTAGCTTCGACTCGTAGTCGAGAGATTTCGCGGGTGACAGCAAGATCAGCACCCGCCCATTGTCTCCTATCGAGCGGCGCCTGCCAGTTCGAGGGGATCCGACGCCACGCCGCGGCGCGGGCTGATGATCTCGTCGATGAGGCCGTAGTCCTTCGCCTCGTGCGCGGTCATGAAATAGTCCCGGTCGATATCGCGCTCGACGCGCTCGATGTCCTTGCCGGAGTGGTAGGCGATGATCTCGGCCAGGCGGCGCGTGGTGGCGAGAACCTCGCGGAGCTGGATCTCCATGTCGCGGGGCGACACTCGTCCGGTGCCGGCCGAGCCTTGGTGAATCATGATCTTCGAGCTCGGCAGGGCGAAGCGTTTTCCGGGCGCACCGCTGGCGAGAATCATCGCGGCGGCTGACATGCCCATCCCCACACAGATCGTCGACACCTCGCACTGCACGTGCTGCATCACGTCGTAAATCGCCATCCCGCCGTAAGCCAGGCCACCGGGCGAGTTGATGTACAGGTGGATGTCGCGTTCGGGATCCTGCGCGTCGAGGTAAAGGATCTGGGCAATCAACAGGTTGGCGATCTGGTCGTCGACCTCTTGGCCGAGGAACACGATCCGTTCCTTGAGCAACAGAGAGAAAATGTCGTAGGCGCGGTCGCCGCGCGACGACTGGTCGAGCACCGTCGGAATCAGCGTCATACCGAACACGGTATCTCAAGAATGAGATATCGTGTTCGCGATTAGATACGTCCGACCATGACTTCACGCCGCCGCCACGACCCCGTATTTCCCGGCATCCGCGAGATGGCCCAGCGCCGCCGGGAACTTGCCGACGGGCTCGTAGCCGAGCGCGTCAAGTTGGGCCTGACCCAAACCGAGGTGGCCGCACGCATGGGTACATCGCAATCGGCCGTCGCCCGGCTGGAAGCCGCCGACGGCGACATAAGGCTGTCCACCCTCGAGCGCTACGCAACCGCGCTCGGAATGGAACTTCGGTGGGGACTGAAGCAAGGGAAATCATGACGTTCGTTCCACCCAACGGGCCCGATCGCTTTCGTATGCCTCCGCCGGCGATGCCGGCCCGCGACGGTCGGCTGCTGTTCGACGAGTGGGCTGAGGCGGAGTTGCTGGAGCAACGGACCGTGATGTTGCGAGGCGAACTCGACGAGATCACCGCGGGCAACGTAGCGACGCAGCTGATCTTTCTCGACGGCGCCGGCGACGAGGAGATCCGCTTGCGCATCGACAGCGGCGGCGGCTCGCTCGCCGCTGCTGGCGTGTTGGTCGACGTGATCGACAACCTCGGCGTGCCCGTCGACGCCCTCGCAACGCGCGCCGAAGGACCCGCGGTTGCCGTGCTTGCCGTGTGCGACCACCGTGCCGCCACTCCGCACGCGACGTTGCGCATGCACGAACCCAACGTGACCTTCGACGGACCGGCAACCGCGGTCGTGAGCCACCTCGAGTACTACCGCACCGCAGTGCAGGCGCTCTTTGCGCGCGTCTCTGAGTCGTGCCGCATGACCCCGCAGCATCTGGCCGACGAGTTCTCGGCAGGGCGCTACCTCAGTGTGGACGACGCGCTGGCGTTCGGGTTGATCGACGAGATCGCGACACCGCCCGCACAGATCCGCAACCTGCGCCGTCCGATGGGATTCCGCCCGCCGAACTGAATACTTCCCATCTGATCCCGGCCCTGTCGCGGCTACCTTCGGGGCGGGCGCCGCCCGGGCTGCCCGAGAGGAGAGGCGATGCGCGTAACCGGCATCACCGCAAACCTTCCCGTCGCGAACATCGAAACCGCTCGCGACTTTTACGCTGACTACCTCGGGCTGAGCGTCGAGCAATTCAACATGGGGTGGGTTGCTCGTTACGCGACGCCTGGCGGTGAGGCGACGCTGCAACTCGTGACGACCGACGCGACATCGCCCCAAGACTCGGTGATCTCGGTGCACGTCGGCGCCGACGTCGACGAGGCTTACGCCGAGGCGCAACGCCGCGGCTACGAGATCGTGTACCCGCTGACGACCGAACCCTGGGGGATCCGACGATTCTTCGTGCGCGCCCCTGATGGCAACATCGTCAACATGGTGAGCCATCCGGATTAGTCGACGGCCCGCCGTTTGAAGCTGGGCGGGTCACTCGTACTCCGGTGCGCGCGAACGCTTGGCGGCGATCTCTTCTGCGCCACCGTGGCGTTCGATGAAGTCGACGAGCAAGGCACGGAGGTGCTGCACCTGGTCGCTCCCGAACCGTTTACGCAATTCGGCTTCCATGGCGTTGCTCTCGGCTTGGGCCCGATCACGAATCTTTCGACCCGTACTCGTGAGCCCAAGCCGCGTGCGTCGACGGTCGGCTTCGTCGGCGAGCCGCTCGATGAACCCGAGCTCGACCATGTCGTCCGCGAGCCGGCTCGCGGCCTGCTTGGACACGCCGAGCAGGGCTGCGAGCCGCGAGACCGTGGGTTCCTCGGCGGCCACGGCGCGGAGTACGAATCCGAACGACGGTCGCATACGTTGCCCACCGGCCGTGGCAACGGCGGCGCCTAAACGGTCGGCGACGCACCGGTTGGCCGCCGTGATCAACACGGCGAAGTCGGGTTCGGTCACTCTGTCCAAGGCGGTGTGAAGCTAGCGCCACCGTCGGACATCGTCGCTTTGCCACCGGCTGG
>JBEEFT010000185.1:0-9593 GCA_041166225.1 Actinomycetota bacterium
GCCACCCGGGCCTGCGTCACTTGTACCTGCCCGGAGCCTTCGAAGGATTCCCGCAGCGGAAGGACTTTCCCCTGCTGGCCCGCGACATCAAGCCGTGGCCGGGTCTGGTCGACAAGGAACCGATGCCGGGTGAAGACGAAACACCAGAAGCAGGCGAGGAGGTGCCCGCCGAATGAGTGTTACTGAGACGGCGAGCGAGTGGCAGAAGGCTGCGTACATTGCGGGCCAGGCCGCCGACGCACGAGTCAACGTCGAGCTCGAAGCCGAGGGCATGACGCTCAACATCGGTCCGCAGCACCCCGCCACGCACGGCACGCTGCGCATCGTGGTTCGTCTCGACGGCGAGCAGGTTCTGTGGGCCGACCCGGTCCCCGGCTACATGCACCGCGGCTACGAAAAGCTGTGCGAGGTCCGCAAGTACCCGCAGATCACGACACTCGTGAACCGCATCGACTGGCTCGGGAGCTTCGCCAACGAGGTGCCGTTCATCCTCGCCGCCGAAGAGCTCATGGGCATCGAAGCACCGCCGCGCGCCCAATACATCCGCACGATCTTCTTCGAGATGGCGCGCCTCGCGAACATCACCCTGTTCCTCGGCGACATGGGCGTGCAGCTCGGCGCGTTGACGCCCGTGTTTTACGCGTTCCGCGACCGCGAGCACGTGCTCAACATGATCGAGTCCGCCACCGGCGGTCGGTTCCACCCGAACTACGACCGCGTCGGCGGCCTCAAAGACGACCTGCCCAAGGGTTGGGTCGCCGAGTGCAAAGAAGTCATGCATCGCATCCGCACCTTCTGCGACCAGATGGACGACCTGCTCGTCGGCAACGAGGTCTTCCAGACCCGCACCCGCGGTATCGGCGTGATCCCCGCGGCCGTGGCTCAAGACTACGGCCTCACCGGTGCCAACCTTCGGGCCAGCGGCGTCGACCACGACCTGCGCCGCGACGACCCGAACATCGCGATGGCGTGGAAGCACGCCGACTTCAAGGTGTGGACCCACCCCGACGGCGACAGTTTCGCCCGCTACTGGGTGCGTCTCCAGGAAACCCGCGAAGCCACCAAAATCATCGAGCAACTCCTCGACGGGCTGCCGGCCGGGCCGATCATGACGAAGGTCCCGCGCATCATCAAGGTGCCCGAGGGCGAGGCCTACGTTCAGACCGAGAACCCGCTCGGCATCATGGGGTATTACGTGGTCTCCAAGGGCGACCTCGGTCCGTTCCGCGTGAAGATCCGCACGCCAAGCTTCAACAACATCTCGATCGCGCCTTGGGTGCTGCGCGGCGTGTACGTCCCCGACGTCATCACGATCCTCGCCTCGCTCTACTTCATCCTCGGGGACATCGACCGCTAGATGACGCACGTGCTTGCTTTCGAATACTTCCCGCTGCTCACGGCGATCAAGATCATCGTGATCATGGCGGTGATCCCGTTGGGCTCGCTGGTGTTCGTCTACGTCTTCTTGTTCAAGATGATGAGCCACATGCAGAGCCGGCTCGGCCCGATGGAAGCGGGTCCCCACGGAGCGCTGCAACCCGTCGTCGAGGCGATCAAGTTCTTGCAGAAGGAAGACATCTTCCCCGAGCGCGCCGACCGTCTCGTGTTCGGCCTCGCGCCCTTCGTGGTGTTGGTGTCGACGTTCCTGCTCTACGCCGTGGTGCCCGCCGGCCCGCGTCTCGTTGTCGAAGACCTCGACACCGGCATCTTCTTCGCGATGGCGATCTCGTCGGTGTCGGTCATCGGTGTCTTGATGGCGGGTTGGGCGTCGGCCAACAAGTACGCGCTCATCGGCGGCCTGCGCGCCGCCGGCCAGCTCATCGCCTACGAGTTGCCGCTGATCCTCGCCGTAGTCGGCGTCGTGATCCAGGCCGGAACGCTGAGCCTGCAGGGCATCGTCCACGCGCAGGCCGACGGGTCCATGTTCGGCGTGTCGGTGATCGGCAACCCGTACGTCTTCACCCAGATCATCGGGTTCGTGATCTTCCTCATCGCGGCGCAGGCCGAGCTCACCCAAACGCCCTTCGACATGCCCGTGGCCGAGTCCGAACTCGTGGCGGGTTACATGACCGAGTACACCGGTTTCCGGTTCCTGTTCTTCTTCATCGGCGAGTTCGGTACTGCGTTCGCGTTCGCCGCGCTCGCGTCGACCCTGTTCCTCGGCGGCTGGTACATCCCAGGCGTGCACGGCACCATGGCCGACGTTCTCGGCCCGGTGGCGTTGGCGGGCAAGATCATGGCGCTGGGCTTCTTGATCTTCTGGGTGCGCTTCACCTACCCACGCTTGCGCGAAGACCAGCTTCAGAAGTTCGCGTGGAAGTTCCTCATCCCGCTGTCGCTGCTGAACATCGTGGGTACCGCGATCCTGAAGGTGGTCCGCTAGATGGGTTTCTACGACCAGTACCTGAAGGGCTTGGGCGTCACGCTCAAAACCCTCACCACGAAGGCCGTCACCGTCCAGTACCCCCACGAGAAGGAAGCACCCACCACTCGCGCCCGCGGTGTTATCGCGATGCTCGAAGAGAACTGCACCGTGTGCATGCTCTGCGTGCGCGAGTGCCCCGACTGGTGCATCTACATCGAAGGCCACAACGACCTCGCGCCGCCCCGCCGCGAAGGCGGCAAGCCCCGCAAGGCCAACGTGCTCGACCGTTTCGATATCGACTACGGGCTGTGCATGTACTGCGGGATCTGCGTCGAGGTCTGCCCGTTCGACGCGCTGTTCTGGAGCCCTGAGTTCGAGTACAGCGAGGTCAACATCGCCGACCTGCTGCACGACAAAGAGCGTCTGGGCGACTGGGTGCAGACGGTGCCCGAAGCGCCGGCGCTCGAGGCCGGCGCCGAGGCCAAGAAAGGCGCCAAGTAGTGCTGGGCCAGAACATCGCGTTCGGCGTTATCGCGCTCATCATGATGATGGCCGCCGTGCAGGTGGTCACCAGCACGAACGTGGTGCGGGCTGCGTTGTCGTTGGTGATCGTGCTGGCCGGGGTCGCCGCGCAGTACATCCTTCTGGCCGCCGAGTTCACCGCCGTGGTGCAGGTGATGGTCTACATCGGCGCGGTCGTCGTGCTGTTTCTGTTCGGCATCATGCTCACGCGGGCCCGCATCGGCCACGAGAGCGACCTCGACAACTCGAACAAGATCCCTGCGTTCATCGTGTCGTTCACGTTGTTCGTATTGCTCATCGCATTGCTGCGCGACGCCTTCGGTCGCCAGAAGATTCACGTCGCCGCGCCGTCGAACACCGCCCAAATCGGCACCGCGATCTTTTCGACGTACCTGGTTCCGTTCGAAGTCGCGTCCGTCTTGTTGCTCGCTGCTTTGGTGGGCGCCATCGTTCTGGCCCGAAGGGATTAGCGAGTGGTCCTCAACTGGTTCCTGTTCCTCGCCGCAGTGTTGTTCTGCACCGGCGTCTATGGCGTGCTCGCCCGCAAGAACGGCGTGCTCGTACTGATGTCGGTCGAGTTGATCCTCAACGCGGTCAACCTCAACCTGGTCGCCTTCGGTGCGTTCAACCAGACCGTCACCGGCCAGATCTTCGCCCTGTTCGTGATCGCGATCGCCGCCGCGGAAGTCGGCGTCGGTCTCGCCATTGTCCTGCTCATCTACCGGAATCGTCAGTCGGTTGATCTCACCGGCATCGACGCACTGAAGGGCTGACGGAACCGTGCTCGAC
The DNA here is from genome assembly GCA_041166225.1 of Actinomycetota bacterium. Lineage (GTDB taxonomy): Bacteria > Actinomycetota > Acidimicrobiia > Acidimicrobiales > JACCXE01 > JACCXE01. Next base: position 3,677 of record JBEEFT010000185.1, read on the forward strand.
CACGCGTGGATCATCCCGCTCATCCCTGTCGTTTCGTTCTTCCTCATCCTGTTCTTCGGGAAGCGCTTCCCGAGCAAGGGTGCATCGATCGGGTGCGTCGCGCTCGGTATCTGCTTCGCGCTGTCGCTCGTGCTCGGCGCGCAGTGGATCGGCCGCGACAAGACGATTGAGCCGCTGCACCACGCCACGGCGCAGCAGGTACGCGCGGCCGAATCTGGCCGCGCCTCGAGCGCCCAAGGCGGAGAAGCAGGCGGCGAAAAGGTCGAGATGAAGCGGGCGCCCGTGGTGCATGAGACCACGTGGTTCCAAACCGGCGGCATCAAGATCAAGGCCGGCGTGCTGATCGACGGGCTCAGCGTTGCGCTGCTCGTCGTCGTATCCACGATCTCGCTGCTCGTGCACATTTTCTCGACCGAGTACCTGCGCGACGACCGTCGCAAAACGCACTACTTCGCCGCGCTCAGCCTGTTCACGTCGGGCATGTTCATCCTCGTCACGTCGAGCAACACGCTCCAGATGATCTTCGGCTGGGAGCTGATGGGCTTGTGCTCGTTCATGCTCATCGGGCACTGGTGGGAAGACAAGAACAACTCGAACGCGGCCCTGAAGGCGTTCTTCACAACCCGCACGGGCGACATCGGCCTGCTCGTCGGCATATCGATGCTGTTCGGTCTCGCGCACAACACCTTCGACATCGGCCGCATCAATTCGTTGGCCATGAGCGGCCGCCTCGACCAGGGCCTGCTCACGGTTGCGGCGGCCGCGTTGCTACTGGCGGTGATCGGCAAGAGCGCGCAGTTCCCGCTGCACACGTGGCTGCCCGACGCCATGGCCGGTCCCACTCCGGTCTCCGCGCTCATCCACGCGGCCACGATGGTCGTCGCCGGCGTGTTCCTGATCTCTCGGCTCTACGGAGTGTTCTGGCAGGGCTTCCACATCGGCACCGCGAACGGCTTCACGCCCGTCGCGATCGTCGGTGGCGTCACGATCATCATCGCCGCCGCGCTCGCGTTCGTGCAGAGCGACATCAAGAAGGTGCTCGCCTATTCCACGGTCAGCCAGTTGGGCTACATGGTGATGGCGTTGGGCGTCGGCGGCTGGACCGCCGCGGTGTTCCATCTCTTCACGCACGCGTTCTTCAAGGCGTGCCTGTTCCTCGGTGCCGGGTCGGTGGCCCACAGCGGGTCGCACCACAGCTTCGACATGAAAGAAGACATGGGTGGGCTCAAGAAGCACATGCCCATCACCTACGCCACCTTTGTGATCGCGTCGCTGGCGCTCGCCGGCATCATCCCGTTCGCGGGCTTCTGGTCGAAAGACGAGATCCTCGTGAGCGCCCACGCCAACGGTTACAACACGTTCCTCTGGGTTGGTCTTGTGGGTGCGCTCATGACCGCGGCGTACATGACGCGCTGCATCTACTTGACCTTCCACGGCGAGGCCCGCGGCGCGGCCGCCCACCATCACCCCCACGAGTCGCCGCTGCCGATCACGGGGCCGCTCGTTTTCCTCGCAGTGCTGTCGGTGGTGGCCGGATTCGTGCAGGCGCCGATGCTGCACATCGAGGCCTTCGCCAACATCGTGGAGCCGGCCTACGTCAGCAGCGTCGTAAACCACAGCGGGTTCAACGGCGGGCTCGCGCTGGCCGGGCTCATCGCTGCGTTCGCGGGCATCGGCATCGCCGGTGGCTACTACTTCCGCAACCTCGGCCCGCGTGGGCTCACGTCTCGGAACGGCGCGGCGCGGGCCGGTTACACGTTCCTCGTGAACAAGTACTACCTCGACGACATCTACACCGACGGCGTGGTCGGCAGCATCAAGGGGCCGATCGCGCGGGCGGCCTACTGGATCAACCAGAACGTCATCGACGGCGTGCTCAACGGCGCCGCGGCGCTCGCAATCATGCTGGGCCGCTTTACCTATGACATCGTGGATCAACGCATCGTCGACGGTGCTGTGAACGGTCTCGGCTTGTCGGCCGAAGCCGGTGGTGGAGCATTGCGCACGGTCCAAACCGGCAAGGTGCAGCAGTACGCAGCGATTCTGTTCGGAGCGCTGATCGTGTTCGCAGTCGCATTGTGGCGATTCGCTAAATAGGAGACTTCGTGAACGACATCCTCGTCCACTGGGGCCTGAGCCTCGCGATATTCCTGCCTATTGCAGGTGCCGCGTTGCTTTTGCTGATCCCCAAGGAAAACGAGCTCTTCATCAAACAGGTCGCGCTCGCGACGACCATCGTCACCGCGGCTGTGGGTGTTTGGCTCTTGGTGAAGTTCGACTACAAGCACACCGGACGGCTGCAGTTCCCTGTCAACAAGTCGTGGATCGAGATCATCAACAGCCGGTACCACATTGGCATCGACGGTCTGTCGTTGCCGCTGCTGGCGCTGTCGATGTTCATCTGCATCTTGTGCGTGATCTATTCGTGGGACCACTTCCCCGAACCGCACAACCCCAAGGCGTTCCTCGCGCTGATCCTCCTGCTCGAGACGGGCATGAACGGCACGTTCATCGCGCAAGACCTGATCTTGTTCTTCGTCTTCTTCGAGCTCGTGTTGCTGCCCATGTACTTCATGATCGGCGTGTGGGGCGGCGTGAACCGCCAGTACGCCTCGATCAAGTTCTTCCTCTTCACCTTGTTCGGCTCGGCGCTGATGATCCTGGGTTTCCTGGCGCTGTACTTCCGCGCCGGCCACACCTTCGACATCCCGACGTTGATCGACAATGCGTCGCGGATGCTGCCCCACAACTCCGAGGTGTGGATCTTCGCCGCGCTGTTCATGGGCTTCGCGATCAAGGTGCCGATGTTCCCGTTCCACACGTGGCTGCCCGACGCGCACACCGAAGCCCCCACGGTCGGCTCCGTGATCCTCGCGGCGATCTTGCTGAAGCTCGGTACGTACGGCTTCGTACGGATCGCGCTGCCGATCCTGCCCGACGCCGCCCACACATGGGCGCCGTGGATCGGTCTGCTCGCGGTGATCGGCATCATTTACGGCGCGCTCGGCTGCCTCGCTCAGCGCGACCTGAAACGACTTATCGCGTTCTCGTCGGTCGCCCACATGGGTTTCGTGATGCTCGGCATCGCCACGCTCACGAGCTTCGGCATCAACGCGGCGATCTTCGGCATGGTCGCCCACGGTTTGATCACCGGCATGTTGTTCTTCACGGCTGGGTCGATCGGTGAGCGCTACGGCACGCGTGAGATGAGCCGCCTCGGCGGGCTGCTGATCCAGGCGCCCAAGCTCGGTTGGATCCTCGGGTTCTGCTGCATGGCCTCGCTCGGCCTGCCCGGCCTCGCGGGGTTCTGGGGTGAGTTCCCGGCAATCCTGTCCGCCTTCAACCCGGCCAATGGCCTGTCGGTGACGACCTTCCGCGTCTACATGGTGGTGGCGTCGATCGGAACCGTGCTCGCAGCGGGCTACCTGCTGTGGATGTTCCAGCGCGTCGCGTTCGGGGAGCCCAAGGAAGAGTTTGCCCACGAGCACATCCACGACGTCCACGGTCCCGAGTGGCTCGCGTGGACTCCGATGCTCGTGTTGATCCTCGTCCTCGGCGTGTTCCCCGGGTTGATGTTCAAGATCACCGACGGCGCGGTGTCGAATATCGCGCACGCCCTCGCGGTGGTCGGGCGCTAGGTGATGTTGCGCTTCGCCGCCGCTTCGCTGGCCGCGGCCGGTTCCGGTGCGTTCCACCAACCGGTCATCGACTACCACGCGTTCGCGCCCGAGATCGTGCTCACGGGCGTGCTCATGATCGTCCTCGTCGCCGACCTCATCGTCCCCGAAGACCGCAAGGTTTGGGTCACCAACATCGCGGGCATCGGCGTGCTTGCGTCGCTCATCCCGATCATCACGTTGGCGGTAAGCGGTCACGACCGGTCGATGTTCGGCGGCGCGTACGTCGTCGACCATTTCTCGCTGGTGTTCAAAGGCCTGTTCATCGCAACGGGCTACGTCGTGTTGCTGATGTCCACGAACTACGTGGCCGACGGCGACTACTACGAAGGCGAATACAGCTTCCTGCTGCTGGCGTCGATTCTCGGCATGGTCGTGATGGCGTCGTCGCGCGACCTGATCACGATTTTCGTGGCCCTCGAGATGTTGTCACTGCCCGCGTACATGCTCGCCGGTTGGCGCAAGCGTGACCCGAAGAGCAACGAAGCGGCGTTGAAGTACTACCTGCTCGGCGTGCTGTCGTCGGCCGTGATGCTCTACGGCATGTCGTTGATCTTCGGCACCACCGGCACCACGGTGTTGGCCGACATCGGCAGCTACCTCAGCCAGCAGGGCGGCACTCCGCCGCTGGTCACGGTTGCGCTGTTGATGATCGTGCTCGGCTTCGCATTCAAGGTTTCCGCGGTGCCCTTCCACTTCTGGGCTCCCGACACCTACGAGGGCGCGCCCACGCCGGTCGCCGCGTTCTTGTCGGTCGCCAGCAAGACGGCGGGCTTCGTCGCGCTGATCGAGATTCTTTACGTCGGGTTTCTTTCGAACAACAACGTGTGGGGCCCGCTGTGCTGGGTGCTCGCCGCGCTATCGATGACGGTCGGCAACCTCATCGCGCTGCGGCAAACGAACATCGTGCGCATGCTCGCCTACAGCTCGATCGCGCAGGCCGGCTACATCCTCGTTCCGTTTGCAGTCGCCGGTGCGAACAGCCACGCGCTGGTTACCGCGCAGAAGGCGAGCGCGCTGTACCTGCTCGTCTACACGGCGATGAACCTTGGCGCGTTCGCAGTGGTCATCGCGGTTGCCCGCAAGACGCGATCGGGCGAGATCTCGAGCTACGGCGGGCTCTTCTCCTACGCGCCCGGGCTCACACTTTTGATGTCGGCGTTCATGTTCAGCCTCGCCGGCATCCCGCCGCTCGGCGGCTGGTTCGCGAAGCTGTTCATGTTCAGCGCTGCGCTCGACGCTGGCACCCGTCCCGCGATCGTGCTGGCCGTGATCGCCGGTGTGAACTCTGTGATCGCGCTGTTCTATTACGCATCGGTCGCGCGTGAAATGTGGATGAGCCCCGTGCCCGACGGCGACGTCACACCGATTCGCGTCCCCCCGGCCTTGGCCACCGCCCTCGGCATCACGGTGCTGCTCACGGTCGCAGTCGGCGTGTACCCCACGCTGTTCGCGCGCATGGCCGACGTCACCGTCCTCGCCCGTCTCTAAAACCGCCGAACCGGGGGCGCCTGATGTCGTCTGACGACACCAGCCGTCCCCAGTTCCACCCCCATCCGCAACCGGGGGCGCCTGATGTCGTCTAACGACACGAGCCGTCCCCAGTTCCACCCCCATCCGCAACCGGGGGCGCCTGATGTCGTCTGACGACACCAGCCGTCCCCAGTTCGGGGATGGGTTCGACGAGTTCATGGACACGGCGCTGTACGGGCCGGGCGGGTTCTACAGCGGTGGCGCGGGGCCGGGACGACGGGGCGCCGCGTTTCTCACCAGCCCCGAGATGGGGACGCTGTTCGGCGCGGTGGTGGCGCGCGCCCTCGACGCGTGGTGGGACGACCTCGGGCAACCGGCGCCGTTTTCCGTCGTCGAAGGAGGTGGGGGACGGGGCGCGCTCGCAGCGTCGATCCGCCAAGCCCGCCCGCGCTGCGCCGAAGCGCTGCACTACGTGGTGGTCGAGCGCGCCGCACCGGCGCGGGCGGCCGCCGCGGAACACGCGACCGTGTTGGAGGATCTACCCGAGCCCGGTTCGCTCGGACCCACCGGCGTGGTGCTGGCCAACGAACTGCTCGACAACCTCGTGTTCAAAGTGGTCGAGCGCGCGTACGACGGTTGGCGGGAGTTGCGCGTCGTTCAGGCGGGCGACCGGTACGCGTTCACGATGGGCGAGCGCGTCCCCCGCTTCGACCACCTCCATAACGACGTCGGCGCGCGCGTGCCGTGGCACACCGCGGCAATCCAGT
>JBEEFT010000186.1:0-9555 GCA_041166225.1 Actinomycetota bacterium
GCGAAAAAGCCCGAGCCGCTGGCCCAGAACATCGGTCGCGGCGGCGGTCGCCAAGACCGTTGGGTGCATTTGCTTGGCCCCGTTTCCCAACCGGTCGCGCGATCTGTCGCTCAAACCGACAATTCCAGCGACCAATTCACAACGGCGCCGCAGCCGGTCACCGAATCTGTACGTCCGACGGCGCAATCGCGTGACCAGTTCGCGGAGTTGGAGGAGCGGGTGGCGCGGCTCGAGGCCGAAATCACGGAATTGCGCGAACAACTCGGCGGGTAGCTTGGGTTCATGACCGAAGCCGCCGGACGCCGTCGCACGTATATCGAATCGCCTCGCGATGCGTCCGTGCGCGTACCGGTGAGCGAGGTCGATCTGACCGACGGCACGACGTTTGGTATCTACGACACGTCGGGGCCGGGCAGCGATCCGCACGTTGGCCTGCCGGGGTTGCGCACTCCGTGGATCGAGGCGCGCAACGACACCGTGATCGTGCCGGGCCGTGTCGTGCAGGCGCGCGACGACGGACGGGCGGTGAAGCCGGTCACGCCGTGGTCGGGCCCGACGCCGACGATCCGGCGCGCCGCGCCGGGCAAGAACGTTTCGCAGATGCACTACGCGCGGCGCGGCGACATCACACCCGAGATGGAGTTCGTCGCAGTGCGCGAGGGCATGTCGGCGGAGTTCGTGCGCGACGAGGTGGCGCGAGGCCGAGCCATCATCCCGAGCAACATCAATCACCCCGAGAGCGAGCCGATGATCATCGGCCGCAACTTCCTCGTGAAGATCAACGCCAACATCGGCAACAGCGCGGTCGCGTCTTCGGTCGAAGAAGAGGTCGACAAGCTCACGTGGTCGACCACGTGGGGCGCCGACACGGTGATGGATCTGAGCACCGGACACGGCATCCACACGACGCGCGAGTGGATCATGCGTAACTCGCCTGTCCCCATCGGCACCGTGCCGATCTACCAGGCGCTCGAGAAGGTCAACGGTGCGGCCGAGGAACTCACCTTCGACATCTTCCGCGACACCATCATCGAGCAGGCCGAACAGGGCGTCGACTACATGACGATCCACGCCGGTGTGCTGCTGCGTTACGTGCCGATGACGGCCAAGCGCGTTACGGGCATCGTCAGCCGCGGTGGTTCGATTCTGGCCGCGTGGTGTCTCGCCCATCACACCGAGAACTTCCTCTACGAGAACTTCGAAGAACTGTGCGAAATCTTCGCCGCCTACGACATCGCGTTCTCGCTTGGCGACGGGCTGCGCCCCGGGTCAATCGCCGACGCCAACGACGAAGCGCAACTCGGTGAACTGGCAACCCTGGGCGAGCTCACCGAGATCGCATGGCGCCACGACGTGCAGGTGATGATCGAGGGCCCGGGCCACGTGCCGATGCACAAGATCAAAGAGAACATGGACCTCCAGCTAGAGCTGTGCCACGAGGCGCCGTTCTACACACTCGGCCCGCTCACCACAGACATCGCTCCGGGTTACGACCACATCACGTCGGCAATAGGTGCCGCGATGATCGGCTGGTACGGCACCGCGATGCTTTGTTACGTCACACCGAAGGAGCACCTCGGATTGCCCGACCGCGACGACGTGAAGGACGGCGTGATCGCGTACAAGATCGCGGCGCACGCGGCCGATCTCGCCAAGGGGCACCCCCGCGCGCAAGAACGCGACGACGCCCTTTCGCGGGCGCGCTTCGCGTTCCGGTGGGAAGACCAGTTCAACCTGTCGCTCGACCCCGACACCGCGCGCGAGTTCCACGACGCCACGCTGCCGGCGGATGCGGCGAAGACGGCGCACTTCTGCTCGATGTGCGGGCCGAAGTTCTGCTCGATGAAGATCAGCCAGGACGTGCGCGACTACGCAGCCGAGCACGGCGTCGACGGCGAAGTTGCGATCGAACTCGGGATGAAGGAGAAGGCGGCCGAGTTCGTGGCGAGCGGCGCGCAGGTGTACAGCGAAGAGACCTGATGCCGCTGCACGCGACCGTCGAATTCGAAGACGGCAACCTCGTCGTTCGGCCGGCAGGAATCGCTGTGTGCCTCGCCCTGCGAACCAGGCTGACATTGCCGTTGAGCGCCATCACATCGGTTGAGATCAACGGGCAGCCGGGCAAGCTGAAGCGCCGGCTTCGGCTCGCGGGAACCGCGATTCCCGGCCTCATCTACGCCGGAGTCTTCGGGTTCACCAAGCCGCGTTCGTTTTGGGTAGTGGGCCGAGCCCGACCGCTGGTGATGGTGAACGCGGCCGGCGTCACCTACGAACAAGTTGTGTTCTACAGCGACGATCCCACGGGCACGAAAGCGAAGATCGACCGCGCCATCACGCGCAGCGCTTGATGCCGATTGCTCGGCAGTTGCGGGCGATCGTTGGTGACGCGCACGTAGTCGACGACCCTGAGATCACTGCGAAGTACTGCGTCGACTGGACCGGACGGTTCCGCGGAGCCGCTTCGACGGTGGTGCGACCCGCGACAACAGCGGAAGTCGTCGCGATCGTGAACATCTGTCGGGACAACTCGACCGCGATCGTGCCGCAAGGCGGTAACACCGGACTGGTGGGCGGAGCCGTCCCGCTCGACGGCGCGATCGTGCTGAGCCTCGAACGGATGAGCGCGGTCGAACACGTCGACGCGCTCGCCGGCCAACTCGTCGCCCAGGCAGGCGCGTCGCTCGCAGCGGTGCAGGGTGGCGCGATCGAAAACGGGTGGAGCTACGGCGTCGACATTGCCGCTCGCGACTCCGCGACCATCGGCGGAAACGTGGCGACGAACGCAGGCGGTCTGCGCACCGTGCGTTACGGCGACACTCGTCGCCAACTCACCGGCATCGAGATGGTGACCGGCGGCGGCGATGTCGTCTCATCGCTCAGCGGGACACTGCGAGCGAACACCGGCTACGACCTCACCCAGATGGCGTGCGGCAGTGAGGGAACGCTCGGCGTGATTACGCGCGTGCGCGTTCGGCTCGTACCGGCGCTCGCCAACAGAAGCACCGCCCTGTTGCGCTTCGACGACCACCGCGACGCGTGCGTCGCCGCCGAAACCGTTCGCCGAGTGCTGCCGAGCGTCGAGGCCGTGGAGTTGTTCTTCGGCGACGGGGTGCGCGTCGTGTGTGAGGCGTTCGGAATGCATCCTCCCTTCGCAACCGTCGACGGCGGATACGTGCTCGTCGAAGCCGCCGATGTCGAGAACCCGACGCCGCTACTGGCTGCCGCGGTCGGAGCGATCGACGGCATCAATGACATCGCGGTGGCCGAGGACTCGGTTCGGCGCGCCGCACTGTGGCAGCTGCGCGAGCGCCACACTGACGCGATCGCAACGCTCGGCGTTCCCCACAAGCTCGACGTTGCGGTGCCGCCTGGCTCGCTCGCTGACTTCATCGGCCAGGTCGTCCCGGCGATCGCACGCGTTGCAACGGCCGCGCGGGTGTTCAACTTCGGTCACGCCGGTGAGGCCGCGGTGCACGTCAACGTGATCGGCCCCGAGCCTGGCGACTACGCGGTGGACGACGCGGTGCTCCAGTTGGTCAGCAGTTTGGGCGGCAGCATCAGCGCTGAGCACGGCATCGGACGCGCCAAGCTGCGCTGGCTCGACCTCGCGTACGCCGCCCCGGAGCAGCAATTGCGCCGCGAGATAAAGGCGGTGTTCGACCCGGCGGGGATCATGAACCCGGGGGTGTTGGTTACGCCGGGTTGAGCAGCACCACGGGAATCTCGCGGTCGGTCTTGGTCTGGTAGTCGGCGTAGTTCTTGTGCGGGCCGGTGATCAGCGGCCACAGCCGGGCCCGCTCGGCGCCGTCGGCTACCGATGCGACCATCTTGCGCTTCGGCCCGCCCTTGAACGACACCTCGACTTCGGGGTTGTCGCGCAGGTTGAGGAACCACGCGGGATGAGTCGGGTCGCCACCGCGCGAGGCAACGATCACGATCGTGTCTCCCTCTTGAAGTGGTGACGTGAGCATCACTGCGCGCTTCTCGCCGCTTTTACGACCCGTCGTCGTCAGCTCGAGGCCGGGCATGCCGAGCAGCTTGTCCCACCCGACCTTGCCGAAGCTCACCTTGATGATCGCTCGGTGCAGAGCGTTCATGGTTTTGAGTTGGAAGTCGCTAGGCATGGCCCGACGTTAGGTCGCTTGCGCTCAGTAACGCCCGCCGGCGGCCGATGGGGTTCGCGCGATGTTGCGAATGCGGGTACTCGTCCTCGCGGCTGCGCTCGGCGTGGTAGCCGCGCCCGCACCCATCGCGTTACGGCCTGTCGTGGCGTCACCGCGCCCTGAGGTCGGCGCGCTGCCGTTTGGCCTCGGCCTCGCCGCACCCCAACTCATCACACTTCGCACCACTGCGATCGTCATCGAGGGGCCGCCACCTCCGACCACGACGACCACCGCTGCGCCCTCGACCACGACCGTGGCTCCGAAGCCGAAGCCGCCGGTCGGTGACAGCAAGAACGACAAGAACAAGGTCGACACCCGCGCCAAGCCCAAGGCGGCCGGCCTGCCCCTCGGCTCCCCGTTCGTCGGCAGCTACGTCGGCACCGACATCGAAGGCTTTGCTCGTCTCGAATCGCAGACGACGTGTGACCCGACGCCGAAGGCCGGCACGCTCGCGCTGCGCGACCTATTGCTGTCGCGCTACCCGACCACGATCAGCCTCGGTGTGAGCCGCGCCTGCGACATCGGAGGTCAGAGCGAGCACAAAGAGGGTCGCGCATTCGACTGGGGTGCCGACGTGACGAACGCGAGCGACGTAGCTGCGGTGAACGACTTTCTGGCTGCGTTGCTTGCCACCGACGCTCAGGGCCACAAGGACGCTCTCGCGCGGCGGCTAGGCGTGATGTACGTGATCTGGGATCATCAGATCTGGGGCGCGTACCAGTCGAACGACGGGTGGCGGCCCTACGACGGCGACAACCCGCACACCGATCACGTGCACATCTCTTTGTCGTGGGCCGGTGCTCGCGCCGAGACCAGCTATTGGTCGGGCCACGTTGTGCCGGGCTTGCCCGACAACGTTCCCCGACCGCCGCGCACGACTACGACGACGCGACCCTCGCGCGCGACCACGACGACGACACGAGCGCCGCGTTCGACGACGACGACCGTCCACAGCGCGTCGACAACAACGTCGTCTCCGTCTTCGACGACGACGACCGGGCCCCCTAGGAGTTAGGCACGACCAGGATCTTGCAGTCCTTCTCGGGATCACCGAGCGAGGCGAACGCGTCGGGCACACCGTCGAGCCCGACCTCAGACGTAATCATTGGGCGGACGTCGATTTCGCCTTCGGCGATCGAGCGCAAGGAACCGGCAAATTCCATCGGGTCGTAACCGAGACAGAAGTTGATGTCGAGCTCCTTGCCGATACCGAAGAACGGCGTGATCGAGTCGACCTGCATGCACACGCCGACGACGGTGACGCGCGTCCTCGGTGGCGCCCACTTCATGATGTCGTTGATGATGCCGGGCACGCCGATCGCCTCGAAGACCACGAGCGACTTGCTGCCGCCGACGCGGTTCCAGGCTTCGAACGACGCTTCCTCGTTCGGGTCTACTGCTTCGTGCGCCCCCATCGTCAACGCCATCGCGCGACGCGTCGGCGAGAAGTCGGCGGCAACGATCGTGTCTATGCCCTTCACTTTGAGCGCTGCGATGATCGCAAGACCCACGGGGCCGCAGCCGAGCACGAGTGCGCCCATGCCGGGCGTAATGCCGGAGCGGTTGACGCCGTGCAGGCCTACCGCCATCGGCTCCGTCAACGCCGCGAGCTTCGGCTCGAGACCATTCGGCACTTCGATCAGCATCGGCGCCGACAGGATCATCTTTTCGGCGTAGCCCCCCATCGTGGTGTTCGAGTACACGATCGGCGAGATACCGGTCGGTCCACCGAGCAGGATCGGGATCGAAGTGACGACGGTCCCTTCCTTGAAGGTCTGCGTGTCGGGACCGGCGTCGAGCACCCGGGCCGAGAACTCGTGGCCCATCCACACGTCTTTGTCGAGGTCGACCGTGGGGTTGGCGATCTCGCCGAGTGCACCCATGCCCTTCATCTCGGCACCGAGCGCCATCATCGTGGCGCCGTGTTTGGCGAAGTGAAGGTCGGACCCGCAGATGCCGCAGGCGCACACCTCGACGAGCACCTGGCCCGACTCGGGCTTCGGATCGTCGACGTCGTCGCGAACGTAAAGCTGCCCCGACTTCAGCGCGGCGGCTCTCACGACTTTTCCTCTTCCTTCTCTTGGACGTGCGACTGAATCGCGTTCATCATCGCTTGGCCGGCGCGACCGAACAGCTCGCCGCGCTTGGCCGTGGCCCAGTCGTGCGATGTGCGCGGCGCGTTCAGTTGACCCTTGAAGTGCGGGATGACCTTCTCCGCGAAGAGCCGGTAACACTCTTGCGTACGTTCGGGCGACGCCCAGTCGTGGCCGAGCAATAGGAACGTGCCGAACCCGCCCGACTGCTCGATGAGGCCTTCGATGTACTCGATCGCGTCATCAGGCGTTCCGATCACGACGCTGCCCGACTCGGCGTAGGCCTCGACGAACTCGCGCTTGGAGCTGGTGCCGTCGACCTTGTTCGCGAGCGGCACGAACCCCGCGCCACCACCGAAGTAGTTCGCGAATTCCTGCAGTCCGTACTCGCAGTCCTTGAGGGCCTGCTCTTTGGTTTCGGCGATGTGCATGGTGCCGAGGATGCGCCAACTCGTACGGTCTGGAGTGGGACCGCCGACCTTCTCGGCCTGCTCGGTTACCACGCCCCACGCTTGGCCGATCGCAGCAAATCCGTCGGCGATCTGCATCGACAACGACAACAACGACGCGTTGTGCTGACCGGCCAGGCGCGGGCCCGACGGTGTGACCATCGCGGCGACCGCGATCTCGGGATGCGGCCACGTGTACGGGCGCACCTGTAGTCGGCAGTCCTTCATTACGAACCAGTCCGTCTCGCGCGACACCGGCTCCTCGCTCGCGAACAGCGCGTAGATCGCCTCGAGCGACTCCTCCATCATGCGGCGCTGGTCGACGGGGTCGATGCCCATTTGATACGCATCGGTCGGCAGCGCTCCGGGGCCGGTGCCGAAGATCACGCGACCGCGGGTCATGTGGTCGAGCTGCACCCAGCGGTCGGCCACCAGCCAGGGATGGTGGTACGGCAGCGACGTCACGCCGGTACCGAGCTTGATGTTCTTGGTCCGTTGCGCGGCCGCCGCGATGAAGATCTCGGGCGAACCGATTAGCTCGTAACCACCGGAGTGGTGCTCACCGAACCAGACCTCCTCGTAGCCGAACTTGTCGAGCCATTCGGCGCGGTCGAGGTCGTACTCGTACGCGAGCGTCGGGCTCTGACCGACGGGATGAAACGGCGCGAAGAACGCTCCGAAATTCAGTGGCCAATCCTGGGGCACGTGGCTCCTACTTTCCGTGGACGTCGTTAAGAAATTGAATGAGGGCGGCGTTGACTTCGGTCGGCTTCTCTTGTTGCACCCAGTGACCGGCGTTGTCGACGAGGACGTCACCCCGATGATCGCTCAGCGCGTGGTGACCGGAACCGGGAGGCGTCATGACCACGACGGGGTCGAGCTTGCCGCCGATGAACAGCGATGGAACTTCGACCTTCACGCCGTCAAGCTGCGGCGTCAACTCCCAGTTGCGATGGAAGTTGCGATACCAATTGATGCCGCCGGTGAAGCCGGTGCGCGTGAACTCGTCGACGTAGTGGTCGACCTCGGCTTCGGTGATCCAGTCGGGCAACACGTCGGGCTCAGGCGGCAGGCGGTCGACGAGGCCACGCCCGTCTTTCTTCATCCCGTTCGGGTCCATCATCGGCGACGATCCCTCGCGCATCGTGGTGCCGCAGAGGAACCGCGTCATCGTCCTGCGAGGATCCCGCGCGAGGTCTTCGTCGGCGGGGCCGACCTCCTGGAAGTACAGGATGTAGAAGAAGTTGTCGTCGCCGAAGATGTTGCGCAGCCCTTCGACGACCGAGACCGGGCCGCGCGGCATGTGGGGCACGCTCATGTTCACCAGCGCACGCGTGTACTGCGGCTTGAGCTGTGCGAAGTGCGACGCAACGAACGACCCCCAGTCGTGGCCGACGATCGTGGCCTGCGATTCGCCGAGCGCGTCGAGTACGCCGGACAGGTCGTCGGTGAGATGCGTGATGTCGTAATCGGTGATCGCGTCGGGACGCGAAGAGCCGCCGTAGCCCCGCTGGTCGGGGACGATCACGCGATACCCGGCGGCCGCGAGCGGCTGGATCTGGTGGCGCCACGAATAACCGAGCTCGGGGAAACCGTGCGCGAGCAAGACGGCTGGTCCCTCACCGGCTTCGAGCACCCGCAACGTGACGCCGTTCGTGTCGATGTGATGCTCGTTCACAGTTGCGTCAGGCACTGACGGACTCCTCGGTCGTAAGCGCGGCGAGCAACTCGGCGCGGGTCGGGCCCTCGGGCCGCTTCATCGGATAGTTCTCGGGGTGCGCCATCACATCGGCTACACGCGCCATGACCAGGGGGTCGCCCATCATGTCCTGCGGCAGCGAAAGCAGATTGAAGAAGCGCGCGAAGGCGCGCCCGACGACCGGGTCGGTTTCGGCCGCCGCGAATAGCGCGCGGAACGGATTCGGGCCGCTCCTGTCTTCCGGGCCGGCAAGCGATGCGCCCTTCGGGTCGCTGCCCTGCTTGTCGGTCATGACCGAGATGTCGAACCACGGCTCGACTTCCTTGTGCGATTTCTTCTCGTACGCCTTCGCCCGTGCCACCGCGTCGTCGGGGTGCTCGCCCAACGCGTCGGCGAGCAGCGTCGCCTGGACCATCGCCAGCGAACAGCCCCGTCCGTACAGCGGGTTCGTGCACGTGTGCGCGTCGCCCACCGCATGGAAGCCGACGACGAGGGGCCGGCCGTCCGCATCCACGAACTTGCGCAGCCGATTCAGCAGACCGCCCATCACCTTCACCTCGGTGCGCGGTTCGAGTGGGCCGTCTTTGAAGAACGTGTCGGGGCCCGGCAACAACGTGCACGCGCGATCGAAGTTGTCTTCGGTCTCCAGCGCCCGACGCAGGTCTTTGTCGTCGGTGCGCACTGCGAGGGTGACCGACAGCGTGCCGGCGTCGCCCGGGATGCCGAGGAACTTCACGAAGCCGAGGTCACCGGCGAGCTTCGCTTCTTTTAGATGGTCGATGCCGCCGTCCCACGAGTACCAGCGCGACACATACATCAGGCCGCTCTCGACGATGTCTTCTTCGACCTTCACGCCGATTGCGTCGAGCAGCGCGGGCACGTCTGAGCGTCGGCCCCCTGCACACACCACGAAGTCGCCGCGGTACTCCGTGCCGTCGTCGAGCGTGACGCCGACCACGGACGGAATGCCGTCGACGGCGTCGCCCGCGACAAGCGCTTGCACGTGAGCGCCTGTGACTGCCGTGACGTTCGGCTCTGCGACCACCGCCATGCGCAGCACCCACTCGAGTGTGGTGCGACGGATGATGAGGACCGTGAGGTCTTCGTCGCCGGGCTGCGGTTCGTCGTCGAAGGCCATCAAGCCGGGCATG
>JBEEFT010000187.1:0-10906 GCA_041166225.1 Actinomycetota bacterium
AGACGACAATCTCTCGGTGGGAGGCGGGCGTCACGTCGTTGGATCTGCGCCAACTTGTCGCGGTCGAGAGGGCACTCGGACTCGCCCCCGGAGAATTCTTCGCGGCCACGGGACTAGTTCCCGCGAAATTCAGGCCGCGCGACCTCGCGAGCATGCTTGGTGTTGCGCCCGAGATTCCCGTGGAGTTGCGCGAAGCAATGGTGTCGCTCTACCAAGCTGCCCAGGGGGTGGCGAGTCGCGCTGCACCAGTCGACGTCGAGGCGGCGATCCTCGCCGACGGAGACCTCGACCCACATGACGCGGACTCACTGATCGGCCTCTATCGACGCCTACGTCGCGATGCGCGTTTTCGGACGGACCTGAGGAAGGCGCGCGGCAAGGTCGTGAGGCTCGACGAGCCCGACTCGACTGAGGCATCGCGATGACGGCCGACGAGTTCCGGCTTGTGCTGGCGTCAGCCTTGCGCGGTGCGGCAGAAGCTGTCGACGGCCTGGACCTTCTTCAAGCCGACACGGAGCGACCACCACTACGAAGGGCCGGCATCGGCGCCGCGCCGATCTCGGTCCCCGACGTGGCGAAGGCGCTCGGTGTC
Source organism: Actinomycetota bacterium (assembly GCA_041166225.1). Lineage (GTDB taxonomy): Bacteria > Actinomycetota > Acidimicrobiia > Acidimicrobiales > JACCXE01 > JACCXE01. The sequence continues at coordinate 593 of JBEEFT010000187.1, forward strand.
CATCGCAGGACGATTTACAGACTTGTGAATGCCGGCGAGATTCCGGTGATGAAGTTGGGTTCGCAGATGTTCGTCTCGCCCGATTGGCTCGATGCGTTCCTCAACTCCGCACACGCATCGGAGAGGCAGCGACCTTGACCATCCACGACAGATTTGCCTATTGGTCGGGCTGGCGAGACTTGAACTCGCGACCCCCTGACCCCCAGTCAGGTGCGCTACCAAACTGCGCTACAGCCCGTGACGACGACCCTAGTCAAAAGGTTTACTTACCGAGCACTTGAAAGGAGCCTAAGAAACCGTCGTGACCAGCCACGAAGCCAGCGGCCTTTTTTCCTCTGCACAATGCGAGCATCGAGCCCGAAGCGGTGCGCGACAAAAGTGCCCTCTACCTGCACTTACGTCACTTCCGTGCCATTGGAACACTTACCGTCCGCTTACCGAGCGGCCAACGAGAGGCCTCTTACCAGCACTTTCGCGCCTCCGGCCTCTGGGCCCCCAGTCAAGCGCCTTACCAAACTAGGCCACGACCCGTCGGGGATCGTCAGGCTAGCTGGCCCATCGATCGAGCACGGTAGCGAGCAACTCGGCGTCTATCGGTTTGGCTACGTAGTCGTCCATGCCGACAGCCAGGCAGCGCTCTCGGTCCGAGGCCATCGCAGACGCGGTCATCGCAACAATCGGGGTCCGGCGACCGGCTTCGGTTCGGCGGATGGCTGACGTCGCTTCGTAGCCGTCCATGTTCGGCATCTGACAATCCATAAGCACGGCGTCGAAACGGCTTGCTTCGAGCGCACGCAACGCCTCGATGCCATCGCTTGCGACTTGGCACGTGTAGCCGAGCTTGTTGAGCAGCGCGACCGCGACCTTTTGGTTGATCGTGTTGTCTTCGACCACCAGGAGGCGACCGTGGCGCTGCGGGCGGCGCGGCCTGACGTCGCGCCGCGCCTGCGATCCGGCTTCACCGGTTGTGTCGACGCCGAGCGCGGTGGCCACTGCTTCGCGCAAGCTCGCTTCGTGAATCGGTTTGGCCACCCAGGCGTTGACACCCGTGCCGTCACGCAGGCCTCGGCCTGGCGGCGTCAGCGCGACTACAGCCGGCGCCACGTAGTCGCGGCCGTTGCTGATGAGGCGGGTGAGTTCCTGTTGGCTCAGAAGTCCGGGGTTTACATCGACCACGACGAGTCCATACGGAGCACCCCTACGAGTCCCCGCTACGAGCATTGCCTCGACTCCCGCACCGTCGACACACTCCGTGTCGAGCGACCACCGCTGCAACAGCGTGACGAGCGCGTTCGCAAGCGCAGGTTTGGCACTCACGACAAGCGCACGAACCCCCGTCGGCAACGGAACCGGGTCGACGAGGTTGGCCGGGTTCCACAGGCCGTGCTCGAACGGGATCGTGAACCAGAACACGCTGCCCCGGCTCAGTTGGCTCTCGACGCCGATGTCGCCACCCATCAGTCCGACCAGCTGTTTGCAGATCGCAAGGCCGAGGCCGCTGCCACCGTAGCGACGGGTGTCGGATTCGTCGGCCTGCACGAACGCCTCGAATAGCCGGCTGCGGTTTTCTTCGGCGAGGCCCATTCCCGTATCGCGCACCTCGAAGCGCACCCCGGAGTCCGTGCTCGACACGTGCACGATTACCTCGCCCTCGTCCGTGAACTTGATCGCGTTCGCAACCAGGTTCGACAGCACCTGGCGCAACCGCAACCTGTCCCCTTTCACGAGACGGGGGACGGAGGGGTCAATGATGCTGAACAACTCGATGTTCTTCGCCTCTGCGTTCGGCGCCAACCCATCCAACGCGGCTTCGACCGCCGGTTGCAGTTCGAACTCGCGCCGCTCGACGTCGAGCTTGCCGGCCTCGATCTTGGAAAAGTCGAGCACGTCGTTCACGATGCCGCCGAGCGCCTCGGCGGCGCCCGCCATCGTTCGCACGTAATCGCGCTGCTCGTCCCCCAGGTCGGTGTCGAGCAGGAGTCCGATCATTCCCATCACGCCGTTCATCGGCGTGCGGATCTCGTGGCTCATGTTCGCCAGGAACGCCGACTTCATGCGCGACGCCTCGGTCGCCTCGGCCAGCGCACCTTGCAGTTGGCGTTTGGTCTCTTCGAGGTCGGCGAGCACCGTCTGCAGCCCTTCGCGCGCGCTGTCGAGCGCGCCCGCGGCTCGACCGGACTCGTCGAGGATCTCGTTGAAACTCTTGGCGACGGCGCCGACTTCGTCGCGGGAGTGGATGAGGATGTGCGGGTTCTCGGTCTTGGCTCGGGCCTTGTCCAGATCGCCATCGGACAGCGCGCGCATCGCCCGCGTCAGATCAGCCAACGTGCCGCTCACCAACCGATCGGCAGCGTGCGATACCTCGCTGGCGCCGTGGGCGATCATGCCGGGCAACACCAACCCAACGGTGATCGTGAGGATCGCCACCGCCACGAAAATGTCTTGCAGCACGCTCACTAGCGCGGGATCCGTCGCGGTCACGTGGCTCACTGCGAGCAGGTAGCCGGCGCCGTCGAGCACCATCACGGCGAGCATGGCGCCTGTCAGCTTGAGGTGCAATGAGCGAGCGACGGGCTTCGGACGGCCGTCACGATCACGCCACTGGCGGAACATGTATGCGGCGGCGCCGGAGTAGGCGAGCGCAAGGCCGAACAACACCGTCGGCAGGCCGAACTGCTCGAAGCCGAACACCGTCGACAATCCCCACCCGGCCGCAGCGATCAAGCCCAACGTGATGGTGCCGCGTGGAGCGCGGTACGGCCGCGTCAGGCCGGGCTCGTTCTTGCGCAGCAACCACACCGCCACGCTCGGTAGTGCGATCCCGATCAGATACGTGAAGTTCGCGGCTGCGATCATCCAGATTGGGTCACCGACGATCAGGAACGCGATGGCGAGTGCGGCGGTAAGCGCCGACGCGACCCAGGGAACGTCGCGACGGGAACGCTTGGCCAAAACCCGCGGCAGCAGTCCGTCCTCGGACAGTTGCGACAACGTGCGCGCCACACCGGTCACCGGCGTGAGCGTGCCGTGGAACATGTTGAGCACCATGAACCACACGGCCGCGGCGTGCGCAGCGCTGCCGAACAGCGGAGCGAACGTAGGGCCGAGCGCAGTTGCCAGGTCGTGAGTCAGAGGCGCAGGGCCGAACACGCCGAGCCACACGACGGGGAGAACCAGGAAGTACAGCGTCGCCATCACCGCGCTGGCGAACATCGCGCGGGGGACGTTCTTGTTTGGGTTGATGGTCTCGCCCACGTGGCAGGCCGCGGCCTCGAACGCCGGCGCGGCGAAACCGATCAGGTACAACCCCGCCATCGCGCTGGTGAGTTGCCCGAAGGCGCCCCCGAAAGGCGTCTCGAGGTGAAACGAAAGCGACTGGTGCCAGTCGACGTGGCCGGCAATTACGGGAAGGATCGCTGAGGCAAAGGCAAGCAACCCTGAACCAGTGGCGATGATCACCGCGAGGCTCGTCACCTTCCGCAGCCCGGCGAGATTCGCGAGCGTGAACACCAGAACGATGCCGATGGCAAGCGGCGTCACCGGGACCCACGGCACGTACCACTGATGCAGCGCGGAGGCCGACAGCAGCGCGGTCAGTCCGCACGTGGGGACCCAACCCCACCAGTAACAGGTGCCTGTGAGGTTTGCGAGCACGGGTGAGTAGGGCTTGAAGGCTTCCGCGCACGCGGCCGCGATCCCGCCGACCCGATTCGGCCACATCAGGATCAACTCGGTCCATCCCGGCATTGCGGCCCAACTCATGACGAGGCCGACCACGAGCAACGGAACGGCCGCGCTTCCTTGCGCCGCGATCAACGCGCCGATCAGAAACAGACTTTGGTTGCTGCCGCCCATCGCCATCGCGGTGGTGCCGAGCCACCCGATCGTGCGGGGATGCTCGTCGCCCGGTGCGACCCCTACAGCAGGCGCCGCCCCCTCGGGGTGGCCGGAAAGAACGGCAGCTTGAGCCACCGGTGTTTATCGGCAGCTATGCACAAAAGGTGACTACAAGCTTGGTGGGTCGGGCAACGTCGTCAGCCGAGACGGTGTGCAACCCATTCGATGCCTTGCACGGCGCGCCAGCTGAGGTACAGGCCCGCCGCGGCAACCAGCACCTTGAAATGCCACGGCGTCTTCGCGGCAGTGCCGATGACCCGGCCGCAGGTCGGGCACTCACCGCCCTTGCCCATCGACGTCGGGTTGAAGAATCGGGCGCACTCCTCACACCACGGCATCAGGCGGAGTCGGCCAACCGGTTCCGCGGGCCGGCGGCGGCGATATGGCTCGCGACGGGGTGGCCAATTGTTGCCGCGAGCGTGACGTTCACTTCGAGCAACGCGGCGAGGTCGATGCCGGTCGCCACGCCGATGTCGTCGAGCATGTGAACGAGGTCTTCGGTCGCGAGGTTGCCGCTGGCGCCGGCCGCAAAGGGCGAGCCGCCGAGCCCGCCGACCGACGTGTCGAAGCGGGTGATGCCTCGTTGCAGACCGGCGTACGCGTTCACCAGGCCAGTGCCGCGCGTCTGGTGAAGGTGCAGACCGACGTCGTTACCCGTCTCGTCGATCACATCGTCGACGCGCCGCGGCGTCGCCATGCCGGTGGTGTCGGCCAGGGTCACCGCAGTCGCACCCGCGTCCCACGCGTTTCGCACCAGATCCCCAATTGCTTCCGGCGCGATGTTGCCCTCGTAGGGCGATCCGAACGCACAACTGATCACGACGTCGACGGGAACGCGCTCGTCGACGAAGTCGCAGATCTGCTCCACCGACGTCATTGACTCGGCGATCGTGCGATTGGTGTTCTTCTGGCTGTAGGTCTCCGACGCCGACACCGTGACGGTCAACCCGTCGACAACGGCTTCGAGTGCGCCCTGCGCCCCCCGCAGGTTGGGCACCAACGCGACGTAGCTCACGTCGGGATTGCGTTGGAGTTTCGCCATCACTTCGGCCGCGCCCGCCATCGCCGGCACCGCCTTCTCCGACACGAACGACACGGCCTCGATAGTGCGTACTCCGGTACCGCTAAGCGCTTCGATGAGGGCGACCCGCTGGTCGACGGACACGGGCGCTTCCGCTTGCAGCCCATCGCGGGGACCGACCTCGCGGATGAACGCCTCGTAGGGCAACTGGCTCATACCGGCGGCACGCCGTGGTGGCGATCCGAGAAATGACGGTCGCGTCCACCGGCGAAGGCGAAGCGCGCGACGAGCTCGCGGCGCAGTTCCTCGGGCTCGACGACGGCATCGACGACCATCTCGCTCGCCAGCCGAAGCAGGTCGACGTCCTCGAGGTACTCGGCGCGGCGCTCGGCCACGAACGCGGCACGCTCGGCCTCGTCTTCGATCTCGGCGATCTTGTTCGCGTACACGGCGTTCACGGCCGCCTCGGGTCCCATCACCGCGATGTTCGCCGTCGGCAGCGCGAGCACAGCCTCAGAGCCGAACGCGGGGCCGGCCATCGCATACAGGCCCGCCCCGTACGCCTTGCGCAAGATCACACAAATTTTGGGGACCGTGGCCTCGGACACCGCCGTGATCATCTTGGCGCCATGACGGATGATGCCTTGGCGCTCGACTTGCGTGCCGACCATGAAGCCGGGGATGTCAGCGAGGAACAACAGCGGAATGTTGAACGCGTCGCAGTTCCAGATAAAGCGCGCCGCTTTGTCCGCCGAGTCGACGAACAACACGCCGCCCTTGACCGCGGGGTTGTTGCCGACGACGCCGATGGTCCGCCCGTCGAGCCGAGCGAAACCGATGACCAATTCGGGAGCGAACAACGGCTTGACCTCGAAGAACGATCCGCCGTCGACGAGCCCGTTGATCACGGACCGGATGTCGTAGCCCGCGCTCTCCTTCTCGGGGATGGCGGCCGCGGTGAACGGGGTCTCGGGTTCGGCCGGTTCGTAGGCGGGCGGGTCGTGCCAGAAGTTCACCGGTAGGTAGCTCAGATACAGCTTGGCTTGCGCGATCGCATCGGCATCGTCGACCGCAAGGTTGTCGCCGCAACCCGACACGGTCGCATGCATGCGCGCGCCACCCATCTCCTCGAGCGTCGCCTTCTCCCCCACCACCATCTCGGCCAACCGCGGCGAACCCAGATACATCGAGGCGTTGCCCTCGACCATGATCACGATGTCGCAGAACGCCGGGATGTAGGCCCCACCCGCAGCCGACGGGCCGTGCAGGCAACAGATCTGCGGCACCCGCCCGCTGAGCTTCACCTGGTTGTAGAAGATCCGCCCCGCGCCGCGCCGTCCGGGGAAGAGCTGTACCTGGTCGGTGATGCGGGCGCCGGCCGAGTCGACAAGCCAGATGATCGGCGTGGCGTGTTCAAGCGCGTACTCCGTGGCCCGAATGATCTTCTCGACCGTCCGAGCGCCCCACGAGCCGGCCTTCACCAGCGGGTCGTTGGCTACCACCACGACGGCGCGTCCGTCGACGCGACCCACGCCCGTGATCACGCCGTCGGCCGCGAGGTTCCCGGCCGACGCGTTGGCCAGCAACCCATCCTCGACGAACGAATCGTCGTCAACGAGCAGCGCGATGCGGTCACGCACGAACATCTTCTTGTCGCGCTCGAGTTTCTCGGCGCCGCCGGTCGCGAGATTGCTCTGCCGGGCAGCGTGCTTTGCGGCGACCGGGTCGTGCTCCACAGCGCTCATCATGCCCCCCGTCGGCGCACGCGCAGCTTCAACGGCGCAGGCCCAAATTTGAAATGCTCACGGATGCGCCGCTCGAGGTAACGCAAGTACGGCGCGGGGACGTTCTTGTTCGTGAACAGCGTGAAGGTGGGCGGGTCTGACGCGCCTTGTGTGGCGTAAAGGATGCGCACGCCCGGTTGCGGATGCGCGGCTTGCGCGCCCTGGATCACCAGGTTCAACTCACGCGTCGGCACCCGGCGGTGGTACGCCTCGATTGCTTCGTGCAGCGCCGGCATCAACTTGTTCGCGCCCAGACCGGTCTTAGCGCTGAGCTTGAGGACGGGCGCGTACGACAGGAAGGGCAGCTTGGCCCGAACGCTGCCGACGACGTCGGCTCGTTGCTCGGCATTTAACAACTCCCACTTGTTGAGCACGATCACGATCGCGCAGCCGCCGGCGTCGACGCGCTCGGCCAGGCGCTGGTCTTGATGCGTGATCCCTTCGGTCGCATCGATGAGCACGATCGCGACGTCGGCGCGGTCGATCGCCGCCAACGAACGCACCATCGAGAAATATTCGCTGCCGTCGTCCATACGGTTCTTGCGCCGCATCCCCGCCGTGTCGACAAACCGGATCGGTCCTTCGTCGGTCTCGACGACCGTGTCGATCGCATCGCGGGTCGTGCCCGGCATGTCGTGCACGATGGACCGCTCGGCTCCGACGAGACGGTTGAACAGCGTCGATTTGCCGACGTTCGGCCTACCGACCAGCGCGATCGACATGAGCGAATGATCGTCGCCCCCGCCGACTCGACTCTCGGCGGTGAAGGCTTGCGGCTCCGGCACGTCCGCAATGAGGTCGTCGACAAGGCCACCCGTCGCCGTAATCGCGCGTTCGAGAATCTCGTCGAGCATGTCGCCCGAACCGCGGCCGTGCAGCGCGCTGATGGGAAGCGGCTCACCGAGGCCGAGACCCATGAACTCCCAGATGTCGTTGTCGCGACGCTCGCCGTCGACCTTGTTGGCCACGACCACCACCGGCGTGTTGCGCTTGCGCAGCCACGCTGCGACCTCCTCGTCATCTGCGGTGATACCTACGGTGACGTCGACGACGAAGAGCACCAAGTCGGCTTCGTCGACCGCCTGCTCTGCTTGCCGGCTGACCTTCTCGTCGAGCGCCGAGCCGCCCACCATCCACCCACCGGTGTCGATCAGCGTGAACGGCACGCCGTTCCATTCGGCCTCGAGCAACTTGCGGTCGCGCGTGACACCGGGGCGTTCCTCGACGATTGCCTCGCGGCGGCCGACGATGCGGTTCACCAACGTCGACTTGCCGACGTTCGGGCGCCCCACAATCGCGATGACGGGTTGCCGGCTCATGCGTGCACCAGTGCCTCACGCAACGCCGCGCCATCTGTCGCTACGACTTCGACCGCGGGTGTGATGTCGCCGAGCGCGACACCGTCGAGGAACCGCCCGTTCGACAGGCACGCGTCGGGCACGAGATAGCGGCGACCGGGCGCGTCGGCCTTGATCGCTTCCGCGATGTCCGCACCCGTAAGCAGGCCGGCAACCGCGATGTTGCCGCCGAAGTAGTTGTTCGGCACGACCCGCACCTCGACATCGGATCGTCCCGCGCCGTCGAGCAGCGGGCGCAACACGGCCGCGCCGTATTCGCCCGTCAACACCGTCACCGGCGCGTCGCGCCGGGCCTTGAACGTGACCGATCCCGCCGCGGCGCGCGGCCCGCGGTACGCCTCGAACTGCGAACCGTCGACCGACTGGAAGAACCCTTCGTGCCCACTTGGCGCAAGGCGGCCGTGCCACTCTTCGACGAAGCGCGCCGCCATGCCGATGCCGTTCTCGTGCTGCGAAAAGTCTTCGTAGACCTCCGCGGTGGGGAACGGCCGCCTCGCGAGCACGTAGTACTCGTCGGCCGCGTAAACCACGCGTCGATCGGTGGCGGCAAGGAATGCGTGCTGCGCTTCGTGCACTGCGTCGACAACGAAGGCCGCTTCGTCTTGGGTGTGGGGCCGTAGCGCGGTTTCCGTCGAGAACTTCGAGATACCCAGCGGGACCGCCGCGCACGTCGTCAGCTCGGGGTACTCGTCGAGCAGCCCGGTCAGCGTTTCCACGAAGGCGGTGCCGTCGTTCACGCCGGGGCACACCACGATCTGTCCGTGGACTTCCACGCCGGCATCGAGCAACGCCCGGAGCCACCGCAAGCTGGTCGCGCCGCGACGGTTGCGCAACATGCGGGTGCGCAGATCGGGGTCGGTGGCGTGGATGCTGACGTAGAGCGGCGCCAAGCCCTCGTCGATCACGCGCTCGAGGTCGGCCTCAGTGAACCGGGTAAGCGTGGTGAAGTTTCCGTACAGAAACGAGAGCCGGTAGTCGTCGTCCTTGACGTACAAGCTGGGGCGCAGACCCTTGGGCAACTGGTAGATGAAACAGAACTCGCAGTGGTTGTCGCACGTGCGAACTTGATCGAACAACGCACTCGATACTTCGGCCCCCAACAACTCGCCGGCGGCCTTGTCTACGGTGATGGCGCGCTCCAGCCCGCCGCGGCGCACTTCGATCGTGGGATCGGCGTCGTCGGTTAGCAGGCGGTACTCGATGATGTCGCGGGGAACCTGACCGGCGACGGAGACGATCTCGTCTCCAGGCGCAAGCCCGGCCCGAGCAGCCGGGGAGTGTTCCTCCACGGCCACCACTACGGGCAGTGGCATGGGTAAAGGATACGGCACGCCGTCTCGTACGCTTGTTCCATGGACGTCGACCGGGTTCTTCTCGCTGCGCCGCGCGGGTTCTGCGCGGGCGTCGAGATGGCCATCAAGGCGTTGGCGTGGATGGTGCGGGTCTTCGACGGCCCCGTCTACTGCTACCACGAGATCGTTCACAACCAGGTCGTGGTCGAGCGCTTCACGCGCCTCGGCGTCGTCTTCGTCAACGACATTTCGGAGGTGCCGCCGGGCGCGCCGGTGATGCTCAGCGCGCACGGCAGCGCGCCCGAAGTCGTGGCCGCCGCGCGTGCAACGGGCGGCGTCGTTGTCGACGCGGTGTGCCCGCTCGTCACCAAGGTGCACCACGAAGTGCGCACGCGCGCGGGCAAGGGCTACACGGTCGTGTACGTCGGCCACGCCGGACACGACGAGGCCATCGGCACGATGGCGGTCGCTCCCGACTCTGTGGCGCTGGTGCAGAACGCCGAGGAAGTGGCCGATCTCCCCGACTTCGAACAGCCCGTCGCCCTGCTCGCTCAGACGACCCTGAGCCACGACGAATGGTCGGGCGTGAAAGATGCGGTGCACAACCGGTGGCCCGACGTCTGGCAGCCGGGCCGCAGCGACCTGTGCTTTGCCACCACGAACCGCCAAGGCGCACTGCGCGAGATTGCTGCGAAGTCCGACGCCGTGCTCGTGGTTGGCTCGGCGAACTCGTCGAACACCGTGGCGCTCGAGCGCGTCGCGTCCACGCTGTGTAGCCACGTGTACCGCGTGAACAGTCCCGAGGAAGTGCCCGACGGGCTCACCGGCATCGTCGGAGTCACCGCAGGTGCCTCCGCGCCTGAGGATCTCGTCGCCGCCGTGATAGCGAGGTTGAACCCACGCGAAGGCGTCGAGGAGGTGCAGGTCACCGAGGAGGACGAGTACTTCCCTCCCCCGCGCGA
>JBEEFT010000188.1:0-7680 GCA_041166225.1 Actinomycetota bacterium
ATGCCCAGGTTGTAGCCGGGCACGCGCGCCGGAATCGCCAGTTCGGCGCCGTGCACGACCACCGCGTACGGCCGGCCGAGGGTCGGGCCGAGCAGACCGACAACGTGCGCGGGATCGAGCACCACAAGGTCGGCGTCGACGACGCGCGCCGCATTGAGGATCCGGGTGCGCACCGGCGGCGTGGGCAGCAGCACCGTGTCGGCCCGCTCGACGGGGTACGCCTGCGTGGCGTCGAACGCGTCGGCGCCGTCGAACGACGTGGTCAGCACGTGGGCCCGCCCCTCGGGGAGCCGGCGCCACAACTCCCACAGGTAGCTCTGGATGCCGCCAACCTTCGGCGGGAAATCGTTCGTGACAAACAGGTGCGTCACGGACTCGCCCGTTCCGCCAACCGCGCCAACGCCCACCGCGCGTGCTCGGCCAGCAACTCGTCACCGGAATCGGCGCTTTGACGCACGACGTCGGTGACCGCTTCGTCGTGCGGGTCGGCCGTGTTGCCGAGTGCGATAAGTGCGTTGCGACGCAGGTAGCGCGGGTCACGCTTGGCGATGTACCAGCGGCCGTGGCGCGCGAGCAGTTCGTCGTCCGTCGAGCGCAGGATCTGCACCAAATCGACGAACTTTGCATCGGCAACGACGTCTGGTGTCGGTGCGGATGCAGAGTTCGATTTCGGCGTGGCGCGGCGGGTGACGGCGCGGGCCGGCGGGCAGACCTCTTGGCAGTCGTCGCAGCCGTAGATGCGGTCGCCTAGGGCGACGCGGTGCTCGACCGGGAACGAACCCTCGGCCTGCACGAGCCACGCGAGACAACGGCGGGCGTCGACCACGCCAGGCGCAACGATCGCTCCCGTGGGACACCCGTCGATGCAACGGGTGCAGGTGCCGCAGCCGTCGGCGACCGGCGCGGCGGCGGGCACCAGCGGCGCGCTCGTGACCACCGAGCCGAGCACAACCCACGAGCCGTGGCCGGGCACGAGCACGTTCGCGTTCTTGCCATACCAACCCAGCGCGGCGCGGTGCGCGGCGGCGCGATCGACCAGAGCGTTGTCGTCGGACACCACAACCGCTTCGAAACCTTCGCCCCGGAGCACACCGGCGACCGTGTCGAGCGCGCTCCGGAGCGCGCCGTAGTGGTCTCGCCACACGTATCGAGCGACGCGCCCGCCATTCGCGGGTGGCACCGGCGCAGCGCCTGCGTCGGTCGGCCACGCGCCCACCACGAGGCTCTGGGCTCCGGACAGGATCCGCTCGGGCGACGTCGACCGCGTCGGGTTGCGGTATGTGAACTGCATCGAACTCGCGTAACCGGAGGCACGGCGCGCCTCGAGCGTTGCGCGCACGTCGGCGAACGGTTCCGCACTTGTGACGCCGACCGCGACTAACCCGGCCGCAGCGCCGGCCGATAACACGCGCTCGGTGAGCGCGGCGTCGCGGCGGACGGGGGCGCCGAGCGCGGTAACGGTCACCCCGCGACGGTACGCGACCGCCCGGCGCTGCCGTCTACCGGCGGCCGAAGAAGCGGCGGCGAGTGCCCGACGGCGCGGGCGGCGGTGCAATCGCGGGCTGATGCTCTGACGGCACGGCTTCGCGAGCCCGTTGCGCGGACACGACGGGCGTTCGGGGTGGGGTCGAGTTTCGAGCGGGCGATGGCGTGAACGGCCGGGGCGCCGCGGCCACAACCGGGCGGGCCGGGGCGGATGCGGGCGCGGGCGGAAGCTTGGAGGCCCGAGGCGCGGGGCCGGGCGACAACGCCTTCGGTGCGACGCGGCCACTCGGTGCCCGTTTTTCGGACGTTGTTCTCGGCGCAGGGGCGCGGGGTGCCGGCGCTTTGCGAGCGACCGCCTGACGCGCCGGCGCCCTGCGGGCCGCAGCCCTGGTCGGCGAAGCCTTCCTCGCGGGCGATTTCTTCGCCGGCGCTTTCCTGGCCGCAGCCTTCTTCGCGCCGGGCTTCTTCGCGGGCGACTTCTTCGCCGCAGACTTCTTCGCCGCAGCCCGTTTCGTCGATGACTTCTTCGCCGGCGCCTTCCTGGCCGCGGCCTTTCGCGGCGCCGTCTTCTTCGCCGCAGCCCGTTTCGCGGCCGACTTCTTCGCGGTCGCGGCCTTCTTCGCGGTCGCGGCCGCCTTCTTCGCCGTCGCGGCCTTCTTCGCTGTCGCGGCCTTCTTCGCCGTCGCCTTCTTGACCGCGGTCTTTTTCGCAACCGCCTTCTTCGCTGCAGTCCGGTTCGCCGCTGACTTCTTGGCGGGCGCCTGTTTGGCCGCGCCGCGCTTGGACTCTGAAGTCGTCGAGGCGGCGTCGGACTCGGGCGGTGTGTCGGTGGCCGGCGCGGGACGGGTGACGAGCCCCCCGGCGACGGGCGGCGGCGGGCCGGGCCGGCGGCGCCGGCCGGACTCGACGAAACCCAGTTCCGTAGCCAAGCGGTTGCGCGACGTGAGGGTGTTCGCGCGCAGGTCGACTTCCCACTCGGCAACTTGGCGTCGCTTGCGGGCCTCGTATTCGAAGCGGACCACCCACTGCGCGTCACGGACCAGAAATGCGCTCCAGCCGTTCTCCCACTGCTCTTCGTCGAGGCTGGCCGAGCGGTCTTGCAGGTTCCACCAGACCGAAACGCCCAGCGGCTGCGAAGACACGCCGAGGCGCTGCTTCGAGAACGTCAGCTCGAACGCCTGGCGGATCACCTGGGTTTGTTCGGCCTGGATCGGCACGGCGAAGCGGCTGACCCATTCGTCGGTAACGCCGGCGGCCCGCGCGACCTGGTGGATCGTTTGACCCGACCGGAGGCGCTGCTGCATTTCGCGCACCGACAGTTGCGACTCGGCCCGGGGGATGCGGGGCTCGGCTTCGCCACCGCGCTCCTTGATCAGTTCGGCGAGAACCTCTTCGAAGTTCGCGTCGACCTCGACTGAGTACGCGCCTGTTCGCGTCCCGCGCCGCACACTGAGAATCAGTCCTTCATGATCCTGTGTGAACCCCACGACATGCAGACGTTGCACAGCCAAAAGTCCCTCTTCTCGCCCGCACCTGGGACGCGGGCGGACGGTACCACCGCGCACCACCGCACAAGCGGATTGTCATCACCCCGCAGCGGCGCGCGGTTGATGCCTATTGCCCGGAATGAGGCCGCCGTCGTGCAGCAATCGCAGCACACGCGCATCGGGTTGGTTCACGACCACGGGTTCGGCTTCGGACGCGTCGCACAGGTAGGTGACGATGCAATCACCGCACGAGTCGGTCATGCGCGCCACGCAGGTTTGGCAGTCGATGACAAGGGGAAGCTCGTCCATGTGGTGAGTGTGCCGAAAGGGTGTGACAACGCCCCGAGCCGAGAGCCGTGACGGCTGTCACCTAGTCGGAGGCGATCTCGACGTTGTCGCCGTGACCGCACCACCGGCACGCGATGGACTCGACGGTTTCGTCGAGTACCTCTTCGTCTTCGATCGACAGCTCACCGCCCACCGTGAAGTGGTGAAACGCGCGGCTGCGCCGCGACGTGGTCACCGTGAAGCGCGTGAGGTTGCCGCACGCGGTGCAGCGGTACCGGGTCGTCATCGCAGCGGAAGGTAGCCCGACTGAGGCCGCCGCCCCCGAACACAACTAATCTGACCGCTGCTGCGTGATCGGGGGGCGCCGCAAATCTCAAATGTTCTACGTGACCTACCTCCATCGCGAGTTGCGTCGCCGGCTCGGCCGGACCGTACTCATCGTGCTCGGCCTCGCGGCGAGCGCGAGCTTGATCGTGGTGGCGTCGGGCGTGTCCACGGGCCTGGATCGGGCGCAACGCACCACGTTGAATCCGTTGGCAGAGGTCGGCGCCGACCTCGTGGTGTCGCGAATCGTCGAGGTACCGCTGGCGGGCACGGGTGGGGCCAACCCGACGCTGGTCGGCGGCGTCAGCGACACCGACGTCAACGCGTTGGTCGACGAGAACCCGCCGTTGTTCCAAACCGACTTTTCAACCATCGGCGCGCCCGGCTCCAACTTCAACCGTGAGGTCTTCTTGCCCGCCACGCATCTCACGTTCCCGCAGAACGAGGTGCAGAAAATCGCGCGGCTGAAGCACGTCGATCGGGTCGCCGGCGCGCTCAGCCTTCTAGTCATGCACCAAAAGGGCACTGTCCCGCGCGTCCCCGCGACAGGTCAGGCCGGCGCGCGTCGCACCCCTACGGCCAACGACAGCCCGCCTCCGACACCGGCCGAGTGGAAAGCGATCAACCAGTGCATCGCGTCCAGTGGCGGCGGTCCTGCGTGCCTGCCCGCTCGTCTGAAGCAAATGTCGTCGGTGTTCACGACGCCGCGCGAGGTGGTGAAACAGGTTCTCAACCCGCCACAAACCGACCTCACCAATAAGCCGTATACGGCGGCCGGCGTCGACGCACGCAAACACGGTCTCGGGTTGATCACGGCCGCGCAGGTGGTGAAGGGACGTTTCCTCAACACGAACGAAAACGACGCTGCAGTGCTCGGCCAGGACTTCGCGAACCGGCAGAAGATCAACGTCGGCGACACCTTCGTAGTCGCCGGCAGCAAATATCGCGTCGTCGGTGTGGCCCGACCCCCGCTGGGCGGGCAGTCCGCCGATGTGTACATGCCGCTGCGTGCGCTGCAGACGGTGTCGGGCCGGCCCGACCGGATTAACACGTTGCTCGTGCGGGCCGACCACGCGTCGGACGTCCCGGCGCTCACCACTGCGATCGAGCGGGCCTTCCCCGGAGCATCGGTCACCACTGCGAAGGACGCCTCGGAGTCGATCTCGGGCTCACTGGTTTCCGCTCACACCGCCGCCACGCGCGGAGCGCTCGCCGTTGCAGCAGTGGCGATCCTTCTGGCCGTTACCGTGGCCGTGCTGCTGACGCTGTCGTCGGTCGCGAAACGGGGGCGCGACCTCGGCACGCTCGCGGCGCTCGGGTGGTCGCGGGGGCTGATTGCTCGTCAGCTGATCGGTGAGTGCTTCGCGCAGGGCGCGCTCGGCGGCTTGATCGGCACAGCACTCGGCGCGCTGCTCGCGTTCGCGTTGACGGCGTCGTCGCTATCACTCCACGCCACGGGCGAAGGACAGGCCGGACCGCTTTCGTCAAGCTTCGGGCTGGGCAAGGTCCTGGCGAACAAAGCCTCGGAAACGATCCGCGTCACTGCGCCACTGAAGCCGACCATCCTCGTGCTGGCCCTCACGCTCGCCATCGCGGGCGGGCTCGTCGCGGGCGGCGCGGGGGCGCTACGCGCGTCGCGATTGCGTGCAGGCACCGCCCTGCGCGAGGTCGGTTAGGCGTCTGCGGTGATGTACGAACTGCACGACGTCATCAAGACGTATGGCGAAGGCGCCGACGCCGTGCGCGCCGTCGACGGCGTGTCGCTTGCGATCAACCCCGGCGAGTTCGTCGCGATTCACGGGCCCGCCGGCGCGGGCAAGTCGACGCTCTTGCAGCTGCTGGGGGCGCTCGAACGGCCGAGTGCAGGCAGCGTGATGTTCGAGGGAACCGACTTGGCGCTTGTGTCAGACCGCAAGCTCACCGAGCTTCGCCTCACGACCTACGGGTTCGTCTTCCAGGAGTTCAACCTGGTGCCGACGTTGTCCGCGCTCGAGAACGTCGAAGCCGGGCTGGCCCCGCTCGGCGGCTCGCGCCGCCAACGGCGAGCGCAGGCGATGGACCTGCTCAATCGCGTTGGTTTGGAAGACCGGGCGGGGCACGTCCCCAGCCAGTTGTCCGGTGGCGAACAGCAGCGCGTCGCAATTGCCCGCGCCCTGTCGAAGGGTCCGCGCGTAATCCTCGCCGACGAACCCACCGGCAATCTCGACATCCGTACCGCCAACGGGATCATGAACACCTTGCGTCGCGTCTCCACCGAAATGGGCCACACCGTGGTGCTGGCCACGCACGACGTCGACGTCGCTCGTGCTGCGACGCGCGTTCTGCACATGCGCGACGGCCGCTTCGCCGTCGAACCAAGCACGTCGCCGCTCGCCCCTGCTGCCGCGACACCGATCGCGGTAACTACGGAGCCCCGCGACGCGGCGCCCCCTGCACCCGTGGCCGTCGGGCGTGACGACGAGTGGATCGAGACAGCGCGCACTCCTGCTCTCACCGGTGAGGCGCTGCTGCACGCCGAGGGTGTCGTGAAGCACTACGTCACCGACAATGACGACGTCATCGGCGTCGACGGAGTCAGTCTCACCGTGCACGAGGGTGAGTTCGTGGCGATTACCGGCCCGTCGGGCTCAGGCAAGACGACGCTGTTGAACTGCCTGTCCGGACTCGACCGGATCGACAGCGGCCGCGTGCTGATCAAGGGGCACACGATCCACGACCTCAGCGACAAGGAGCAAAGCCATCTGCGCTCCGAAGTGATGGGGTTCATCTTCCAGAACTGGAACTTGGTGCCCGTGTTCTCGGCCATCGAGAACGTCGAACTGCCGCTTCTGCTCAACGGCGTGAGACCCAACGAGGCGCGGGTCGCAGCCACCGCGACGCTCGAACGCATCGGTCTTGGTCATCGGCTGCACCATCATCCGAACGCACTGTCGGGTGGCGAGCAACAACGCGTCGCGATCGCACGCGCACTGTCGGCCGGGCCGGCGCTCGTGTGGGCCGACGAGCCGACCGGCAACCTCGACTCGCACACGGCCGAGGCGGTGGTCGAGCTGTTACGCGAACTCAACGCCGACGGCCTCGCGATCGTGTTGGTCACCCACGACGAGTCGATCGCCGAACAAGCGTCACGGCGCATTTACATGCGCGACGGCCGGCTGCTCGCCGATATGACCCGACGCGAAGTGTTGGACCTCAAACCGGCGCCGCAGCAGCCGAACCGTCCGGTGGCCAGCGGTGCGCCCGAGCCGGTGCGTTACGCCGACCCGTTCTAGATGGCGGTCGTTCTCGCGTTCGCGCTGATCGTGGGCCTCGCCGTCTCGGCGATCCGTTCGCCGCTCGTGCGCCGCATTGGTTTCCGCAACGCCGTCCGTCGTCCCCGCGAGGCGATGCTGGTGATGCTGGGGTGCGTTCTCGGTACGGCGTTGATCGTCGGTAGCGGCTCCGTCGCCGACAGCTTCACGGCGTCCATTCGCGACCAGGCGTTGAACAAGCTCGGCGCAATCGACGCGCACGTCACCTACGAGTCGGCCGAAGATTGGTCGGCATCCAACGCCCGGTTGAACACGACGCGCGTGCGCGACGTGCGCGCCGCGGCCGCCGCCGAGACACTCGAAGTCCCGCTCACCAGCAACCGCAGTTCCAACGCGGCACCGCGGGCCAAACTCGTCGAGGTCGACTACCGGCGCGCCGCGCAACTCGCTCCGTCCAAGGGCGTGCGCGCCGGCAGCAGCCCCGCACCGGGCACCGCGTGGGTGTCGCGGGCGTTAGCAAACCGCCTCGCGCTCAGGCCTGGTTCGTTACTGACATTGCACAGCAAGGTGCCGGGCCAGCGGTTCCGCGTGACGAAGATCGTGAACTCGGCGCTCGTCACCTTCGTCGACAGCTCACTCGACAGCGGTCAGAACCTGCTCGTGAGCCCGGGCACGATCGCAAAAATCCAGCAGCAGGACCCGGCCGCACTCGTGC
The DNA here is from genome assembly GCA_041166225.1 of Actinomycetota bacterium. Taxonomy (GTDB): domain Bacteria; phylum Actinomycetota; class Acidimicrobiia; order Acidimicrobiales; family JACCXE01; genus JACCXE01. The sequence continues at coordinate 7,551 of JBEEFT010000188.1, forward strand.
CGCGTTATTTGACGCTGGTCGAAGCCACCGGTCGCCATACCAAGGCGCCCCCGCATCCGGCAGCGGTCGAGCGGCTGCGGGCGACGCTCACGGATCTCATCACCCCCTTCAACGGGTCGGTTGCGATGGT
>JBEEFT010000189.1:0-32842 GCA_041166225.1 Actinomycetota bacterium
CAGAGCAACCACGTCCGCATGACAATCGCGGCGGCGAACCGTCTCGGGCTGCAGGCAACCGTGGTGATGTCGAGCGACGAGCCCAAGCAACCGAGCGGCAACGTGGTGCTCGATCACGTGCTTGCGCCGCAGTTCGTATGGGCGGGTCCGCTGCGTTACTACCCCCTCGAGGACCGCATCACCGAGGTCTGCGAGGAACTCACAGCCGAGGGACGCAACCCGTACCAAATCCCGATCGGCGGCGCGACGCCGCTCGGGGCGCTCGGCTATGTCGACGCGGCCGACGAAATCGTGGAGCAGCTTGGCGGCGCACCCGCGCTCGTAATAACCGCGAACGGATCGGGCGGCACGCACGCCGGCCTCGTAGCCGGGCTGGGCGATCACGCGCTCGTTCTTGGCGTAGACGTGGGCACCCGTCCCGACCTCGACGATGTGGTGCCGCGGGAGGCGAGCGCGTCAGCGGCGTTGGTCGGACGCCGTGACCCGACGGGCGTGGTGCAGGTCGACCACGACCACTTCGGCGACGACTACGGCGCACCGACCGACGCCGCCCGCGAAGCGCTGCACCTGTTCGCGACGTGCGAAGGCCTATTGCTGGATCCCGTTTACACGGGCAAGGCCGCCGCCGCGCTCGTGACTTATGCCCGCGACGGCCGCTTGCCGGACGGGCCGATCGTGTTCGTGCACACCGGCGGCGTGCCCGCGCTCTTCACGAACACGTTCGCAGCCTGGGTAACGCAGCTTCCCGATTAGTCGCTACCGACGCGCCGCGTTGGCCAGCTCGTGTGGCCCCCCGGGCAGGTAACCACCTTGCGCGCGGATCTCGGCACCCCATCCCTCGAGGATGTCGCACACGGTCGCGAGGTCGTGGCCGAGCGCGTCGATCGCGGGTCGCATCTGAACGTCGGTGGCGCGCTCGACGGCGTCGCGCGTCTCGTATCCCGTGGCGCTGAACTCGTCGCCGTCGAGCACGCCGCGTGCGCGCAGCCGCTCCTTGGCCGCTTCGAGCTGACTGTCGCTCCACGCGCGGGTGCGTACGTAGGTGCCCATCGCCATGCCCCAGTACAACTCCGTGAGCAAGCCGATCTCGGTCGCGTCGAAACCGGCTGAGGTCCATGCAGCGGTGTGGGCATCGCCGCGGAACTCGCGCAGCCGGTCGGCGTATCGCCACGCGCGGCCGATCGGTGACGACGGGATCTGTTGCGATAGCAACCCTGCGTACAGCGGGCGTCCCTCGGGACGCAGCGGTGATGCGGCCCGTTCGAGCAAGTCTCCGACGATGTCGATGCCGTCGGGGTTCGCTCCGAGGATGCGTTCGAGCTGCGCGATGGCGCCGCGATCGCGCGCGGCACAGATCGTCGGAGCGTCGGTGAGGGTCCAGCCGAAGGCCACCGCGGGCACCACGGCTTCGGGGTTGAACACAGCGAACGCGGCGGCGATCAACTCACCGGGAACCTGGCCCATGACCGAACCGCGCGACGTGAAGTACGCAGGACCGTCGGGCAGGTGCACGCCGGTACCGAACTCGCCGGGTGAGGGCTGAAACCCGAGGGCGACGTATTCGGCGTGCGCCTCGGGCGAGAAGTACACCTGCCCGGCGAATGGTTCTAGGGCGGCGGCGAGCCGCCGCGCCGCCGCACTCAGCTCAGAAGTCATGCGCCAGTTGTTAGCGCGTACGGCCGCCATGGGGCGAGCGCAGCGAGTGGCCCCACGTTGCGGAGGAGGGAGGGCCTGCGGGGCGCCCCCGGGAATCAAAGTCCTTCTTTGCGGGCCCTGATGATGAGCGTGCGGGGGACGTACTTGTAGGTGTCGCGCCAGTGTTGGCTGCGAGGGCCGCCGCCGGTGGGCTCGGGCTCGATCATGGCGTCGACGCGGTAGTTCGCGCGGAGAAGGCCCATATAGATGTCGCTCATGGTGTGGCGGTAGTCGGTGAACGCGATGCCGTTCCACTCGTAGTCGATCGGCGTGCGGTCGAAGTAGGACCGGCGGATCAGCAACGGCGGATCGCTGTCGTCGTCGATCATGTCGTAGGCCGGGTGAGGCAGCGAGAAGACCAATGGTGCGCCGGGCCGCAGCACGCGGTGCACCGAACGGAAGACGCGACCCAGGTCTTCTACGTATCCAAACGCGTAGGCCGAGAACACGAGGTCGATCGACTCCGCTCGGACGAAGGCGAGATCGGCGAGGTCGGCGTGGTGCAGTTCGACCTTCACTCCTTCCCGGTCGCACAGGCGGCGCGCGAACGCGAGCTGTTCAGAGCTGAAGTCGACGCCCATCGCGCTGGCGCCTTGTTTGGCGAACGCGATCGCGCACTGGGCGCCACCGCACCCGAGCTCGAGCACACGCTTGCCTTTGACGTCACCGAGCAACCGATAGTCGGCCTCCGTGCCGATGTCGGGGCCGTAGTGCGCCACGTCGGTCGGCAGTTGCGCGCCGGCTTGGTACGCGGCGGAGTGGCGGTCCCACGCGGCGGCGTTGTCGGTCGGCATGAACCGATTCTGGCCTACCGCGGACCCCGCGTACGTGACAGACCCGTCAACGAGGCCGTCACGGGGTCGCGCGGGCGGCGGCGTACAGGATCGCGTTGAGCGTTTGTTCGTCGATCCGGTCGTAAGTGCTCCAGTCCATCGCCATCGAGGCGGCCTGCATCGGCGCGCCCGGCTGGTTGATCGCGAACGGAATCGCCGGACGGGTAGCGGTGAAGGGCGCGAGGCGCGGACCACTGGACAGCCTGCGCACAAACGCGCCGTGCTCAGGGTGTGCCAGCCGGTCGTACAGCGTTATGGGCTTGATGCCGAAGATCTGCTCGATGGTGCGCAGCAGTGACGGCATCGAGCCCCACTGGTGGTTTGCGCCCGTCGACGCCCACGGGCCGGACACCGCCAGGTAGTCCCGCAACGGCGAGACGTGGTCGCCCGCGGCCTGGGTGTCGTCCTCGGTCTGGATGATCGCGGTGGAGCCCCAGAACGGGCTCTTCGAAAGCGCTTCGGTGATGAGACCGATCGCGTAGTCGTTGTCGGCGACCATGGACGCGGGAGTTGGGTTCCCGAGGTTCGTGCCGAGCGTGTGGTTTACCGGCAACGACATGTACATGAAGCTCGGCATCACGTCTTTATGCGTGCGCTTGTACACGTCGGTCCAGTGCGCCAGGTTGAACGCGGCCGGCAGCGTGCGACCACCGCAGTCGGCCACCTGGTCGGGCGAGTCGGGCCCGGGGCCGTTCGGAGCGGCGCCCGTGATGAACTGCGCGGCGCGACACGTGTCGAAGTACTGGATGTCGCCTGCTTTCCACGACGGCGCTTTGTACGCGTCCATGTTCCCGGACTCACGGGCGGTGGACTCGCCGTAGATCGCCATTGACAGCTTCCCGGGTTCGGCCTTGTCGGGTGTCACCGCGCCGGCGCGTTTGAACGCTTCGAAGATGTAACCGCCTTCGGGATCGTTGAGCTCGGTTTCGGTCTCGCCGATTGCGCCGCCGGGCGCGCCGCCGACGCCAGGCTTGAGCGCGTCGCCGTTGCCGTGACTGCCGCGGATGCCTTGGTCGTAGTCCGCGGGCCACGTCTTCTCGTTGTGGTCGGTAGCGATGCCGCCCGACGTCCACGAGTGACCGGTCACGGACACTTGCGCGTCGGAGAAGAACCGGTCGCCGAGGCTGTACTCGCTTGCGAGCGCGTGGTGATTCGGCGTGACCAACTTGCCGTACAACGTGTACGACGGATCGGCGTCGTACTTCTTCGGGTCGACGTCACCGAAATACTGATCGAACGTCTTGTTCTCGGTGACGATGTACAGCACGTGACGAACCGGCGATCTCTTGCCTGGGGGCGGGCACAGGACTTCGGACACGGTGACGCCCGGAGACGGAATGCACGCGTCAACGGCGGACGAGTCGAGCCGGTCGTTGGCGCGGACCCGCGTGGTCCAGTCGACCGCCTCGCGCGTAGTTGTAGGTAGGTCGATGACGCTGACCGTGCCGGTCGCGACCCGCAGGTCTTGGCCGACGCTGAGGTTGTATCCCGTGCCGTGATCGGTACCGGCGCCGATGCCCTTGGCGTTCGCGACCCACAGCCGGAAGTGCTTGGCGTCACCGGTGACCATCAGCGCGGACGGGTACCAGCCGGTCGGGATGTATTCGGGCTGGCCGCCGCGTCGCGCACCGGTGTGACCGTCGAGCACTTCGATCGCGTTCATCCCGGCGAGCGCCACGAACAGCGTGTCGCCGTTGGGCGACATGGCCAACGCGTCGGGATGCGCGCCAACAGGCAAGCCGGTGTTCGGTCGTACCGATTCCGTAGCGGTCACTGTGGGCGTGGCGCTGACGTCGAGCACCGACACGGTGTCGTCGTTCGTGTTCGCGACGAACAACGTCTTGGCGTCGGGCGACAGCTGCAAGGCCGACGGGTGATGTCCGACCTTCGTGCTGAACAGCTCGTGCGGTGATGCAGGGTCGGTGACATCGACCGTCGACACCGTGCCCGTGCCCGAACCGCGTCCCGCTTCGTCGCCCCAGTTCGACACGTAGAGGCGATGGTGCGCGGCATCGAGCGCCAGCGCGTAGGCATCGCGGCCTACGGGTGCCCGACCCACGACCGCGTCGGTGGTGGCATCGAGGATCGTGACGCGCGCGCACACCAGCTGCGCGTTGGGGCACGCGGCCGCACCGGTGCCCGACGGCTCGGACAGTGATCCGGCGACGAAGACATCGTTGCCGTGGGCGACTGCGTTGCCCGGATAACCGGGAACGCGCACGCCGTCGACGAGGGGCAGCGGGTCGGGGGCGCCCGGAATGTTGGCTGTGATCGCGTCGCGCGCGTGGTGCAGGGGTGCCACTGCCGCTTCGGTGGCATCGAGGGTGACGGGCACGCCGCCGGCGAGTTGATACCGGAAGACGCGATCAGCGTTACCGCCGCTGGCGTAGATCTTGCCGGCGTCGGTGACGGCCAGGCCCATGAACAGATTTGCGGCGGGAGCGAGTGCGGGCTTCAACGATGCGGTGTTGATCGCGGTGAGCCCCTGCATTCCTCCGTTGCCCGACGACACGAGCGCGGTGGCGCCGTCGGGCGACACCGCCAAGCCCAGCGGGAAATTGAACACGTGCACCTGCTTGCCGGCGGGACGGACGCGCCAACCGTTGGGCATGTAATTCGGTGTGGCCACCGAGTCGGCGAAGTCGCCGGGGTCGGATGCGCCAGCAGCTGCGGTGCCCGCCCCGTTGGAAGTGGCGCTCGCACCTGCGCCGGGCGCGGCGCCGGTGAGCTTGAGGAAGCGATGCGCGGTGCCGCTGAGGTGAGCGGCAACCGGGTGACCCTCGGGCGCCGAGCGCAGTGCGATCAACCCGCCCGCGGCCAGCGAAATAGCGATCGCGAACGCGAACCGTCGGTGAAGCCTTACTCGTAGCTGTCGCATGTTCTCCCCAGGTGAACAATCGATGAACGGTCAATTCTACGCCGCATCCGCTCAACCCAGCCGTCGGGAGCTAGGCGTTGACGTACCGTGCTCATCGGATGGCAACTCCAACGACTCGACGGGCGTTCCTCGCCGGCGCCGCAGGCGCAAGCGCGGCGGCGCTGGGCTGGCGGCTTTCCGCACCAGCCGAAGCGGCCGACGGCGCAGTGTTCGCGTTCGGTGTCGGCTCTTTCGACCCGTTAGCCGACCGGGTGATCCTGTGGACGCACGCGGCCACAACGGCGGCGGTCACCTGGCAGGTCGCCCGCGACTCTGCGTTCAACTCGATCCTTCGGAGCGGCACCGCCACGGGCAGCGCGGCAACCGACTTCACGATCCACGTCGACGTCGACGGGCTACAGCCGTCGACTACCTACTGGTACCGATTCAGCGCGAATGGCGCGATGAGTGCGGTCGGGCGAACTCGCACATTGCCCGCGCCCGACGCGGCGGTCGACCGCCTGCGAGTGGGCGTCGTCACTTGCGCCGAGTGGGAGTTCGGTTACTTCGGTGGCTACCGGGTTCTGGCCGAGCGAGACGACATCGACTTCGTGATCGCGCTCGGCGACTACATCTACGAATTCGGTACGAGCTACGGCGGCATACCGTCGCCCAAGCCCGGTGGTCGCACCCACCAACCGGCGCACGAACTCGAGGTGCTCGCCGACTACCGCACGCGGCACCACCAGTACCGCAGCGACGCGGGACTCCAGAAACTCCACGCGTCGCACCCGGTGATCGCGATCTACGACGACCACGAGGTATGCAACGACTGGTGGCGCGACGGCGCTCAGGCCCACGATCCTGCGACGGAAGGCGACTTTCACGCTCGCCGCGACGCCGGGTTGCGCGCGTTTCGCGAGTGGGTGCCGATGCGGCCCGACCCCACGGATCCGGCGAAGGCGTACCGGCGTTTTCAGGTTGGCAACCTCGTCGACCTGTTCATGCTCGACGAGAGGCTCTACCGCGACAAGCAGCCCACGAGCGCGGTGGTTGGTTACATCTCCGTCGACCCGGCCGCCGAGGACCCCAAACGGACCATCCTCGGCGTCACCCAGCGCGACTGGCTTTTGGGCGGTGTGGAGCGTTCGACCGCAGCATGGAAGGTTCTCGGCAATCCGGTTTCGATGATGCCTATCGACGTCGGTCCTCCGTTGGCAGGCGTGCTGAGCAGCGCGGCGATCGCGCTGGGTGGCCCCGGCGTACCGCCGCCCCTGCTGGTGGAGGGATGGGACGGATACAACGCCGAGCGGACGCGCATCTTGAACTTCGTCAACGACGAGAAGATCAAAGATGTCGTGGTGCTCACGGGCGACTACCACGAGTCGTTCGCAACGCAGTTGCCCTTTGATCGCTCGACGTACCAACTCAACCAGAACAGCGCGGCCGTCGAGTTCATCACACCGTCGATCACGTCACCGGGGCTGTCCGAGACGCTGCAAATGGCGAGCCTGCCCGAAGCGCTCACCGTCAATACGGAGTTCGACGCGAACAACGCCGTGAGCAATCCGTGGGTCAAATATCACGAGGGTTTTTCGAACGGCTTCGGCGTGGCTGAGTTCCGGCCTGACGGCATGCAGTTCGACTTCTGGTTCGTGACCGATCGCAACACGCCGTCGACCGGCGCCCGTGCCGCGTCTTCGTGGACGGTGCCTCGCGGTGCAGCGGTGCTGAACCAGGCCGCAGCGCCGCTGGGCCCGCGCCCCGCTCCGTCGGCAGCAGTGACGCCGCCCAGCACCACGACATCGCCGCTGACGACGCCCGCAACCGGCGCGGATCAAACCGCAGCGCTGGCGGTGGGCGCCGCGGCAGTGGTTGCCCTCGGCGCAGCGCGCCTCGGCCGCAAAGAAGAAGACGACTAGCGCTTAGGCGGGCGGAGGGGGAGCGAGATTCGGGAGCGGCGTGCGCTTAACAGCCGCAGCGGTATCCCGGCGCTCCTCGTGGTAGTCGGCCTCGACGTTGACGTTCCAGTTGTCGTGGTGGGCGCCGAAGATGTTCTCGACTGCGAGCATCGCCGTGTACATCGAGTGGTCCTGGTTGTTGTAGCGGTGCATGCCGTTGCGCCCCACGGGCTGCACGTTCGGAACGCACTCGGCGATCCAGTTGCGGATGACATCGACGTTGGCCTTGTACGTGTCGTCGTACATCGGATACGCCTTCGGCATCCGCACCACGTAGCCCGCCTGCACGTCGTCGGGATTCACGAGCCCCAACGCAGCAAGCTCCTTCTTGCCCAACTCGACGAGGTCTTCGTCGGCGGAGTTCCACAGTTCATCGCCCTCGTACACGAAGTACTCGAGCCCGAGACACGTGCGGCCGTCTTGCACCATGTACGGCGACCACGAGCCGAAGTTCTGGATGCGCCCGAGCTTGACGTCGGGTGAGTGGACGTAGATCCAGTTGTCGGGGAACCCCGCGGATTCGGGCACGACGAGCGCGATCGTAAGGAAGTCGCGGTAGGTGAGTCCGTCGGCCGCCGCGAGTACTTCCGCGGGCGGCGGCGGGTCCATGACGCGCACGAGCGCCGTGATCGGCATCGACGAGATCACGTGTGACGCCTTGTACTCCTTGGGCGAAGCTCCACCCGTGCCAACGGCGATCGCTCGCCCGCCTTGGTGACGAATTTTCTCGACCGGCGCGTTCATCACGACCGAACTACCGGCGCCCTCGACGAGGGTTTGCGCGCGCTCCCACATCATGCCGGGACCGAACTTCGGATACTCGAATTGCTCGATCAGGCTTGTGATGTCGGTCTGCCCGCGCTTGGGGAGCAGCGCGTTCACGATTGCGCCGAACAGCGAAAGGTTCTTGATGCGCTGCGCGGCCCAGTCGGCCTGGATCTCTGAGGCGGGCACGCCCCAGACCTTCTCGGTATAGGTCTTGAAGAAGATGCGATACAGCCGCGAACCGAAGCGCGCCGTGGTCCAGCCCTCGAAGGTGGTCTGATCCTTCGGCGGACGGATACGGGCCCACACGTAGGACAGCACGCAGCGAATCGCTTCGAAAATGCCGAGGCCCTTCAGGGCGCTGCCGGCTTTGAGCGGATAGTCGAAGAAGGCGCCGTTGTAGAAGATCCGGCTCATGCGGGGCCGGGTCAAAAAGTCTTCGTCGGGCAGAATTTCATGCCACAACGCTTCCACCTCGGGCACCTTGGTGAAGAAGCGATGGCCGCCGATGTCGAAGCGCCAACCGTCGCGTTCGACGGTCCGGCTGATGCCTCCCACGACGTTGTCGGCTTCTAGAACCGTCGCCTTCTCGCCGCGCCTGGCCAGTTCGTAAGCGGCGGTAAGCCCGGCTGGGCCTGCCCCGATGATGACGATGTCGTCCACTTTGCTGCCTTCCGCCCCCTTCTGATTGTGTGCCACGATCTACCCGCAACGTCGGCCGTGCAAAACGATTGCGGCGTCAGTTTTGCTTAGTCGGAGGGAATTGCGCGAGTTGAGCGCCGAAACGACCGCAATCCAGAGTCCGGATTTGGACCCGCCCGAGATCCGGTTGCTGACACGCGCCCGGCCGCAGGCGGTACAAGCATGGCAAGTCGCGGTACTCGCCGTGCACGCCGCGCTCCTGGTGTTCGCGCTGATGCACCACGAGCGCTGGTTCGACGAAGCGCAGGCGTGGATGCTCGGTCGCGACGCCAGCTTCAAGGATTTGTTGTTGCACTATCCGCGGTACGAGGGTTCGCCGCCGCTGTGGCAGTTGGTCTTGGCCGTCCCCGCGAAGCTCGGAGCGCCGTACTGGACGCTGAGCGTGATCTCGGGAGTGCTGGCGTTCACGGGTGCGGCGCTGATCGTCATTAAGGCGCCGTTCCATCCGGTCATCCGCGCGTTGCTCCCGTTCACGTATTGGCTGTTCTTCCAGTACGGCGTGATCTCGCGCAGCTACGCGTTGATTGCGCCGATCCTGTGGCTGCTGGCGATCGCATGGCCAGCGCGGTTTCGTCGCCCGTGGCGAATGGGCGTTCTCGCGTTGTTGCTCAGTTTGGTGAGCTTCCACGGATTCTTGATCGCAGCCGCGCTGATGGGTTTGCACGCGTTGTGGTTGCGGCGGAAGTGGCGGGAGTTGCCCGACCGCGTGCGAACGGTGCACGCGCAAGTGCTCGCGGCGTTCGGCTTGTTGACGTTGTTTTTGTTTTTCGAGTTGCGTACGCCGGGCGACGTATCGGTCCACGGCGGTGTGAACTCAAACCCGGTCACGGCCCTCAATGAGGCGCGCGGCATGTACACCGGTGCGTTCTCGAACCGCATCCCGATCCTGTTGATCGTGGCGGCGACGGTGTGGTGGCTGTGGTCGCGCCGGCGTTTGTTGCTGTGGCTCACTCCCACGGTTGCGGTCGTCGCGTTTTTCGCGGTCAGGTACGGAAACGTGTGGCATCAGGGCGTGCTCGTCGAGATCTGGCTGTTCGCGCTGTGGGTCAGCCTGGGGGACCAAACCGATCTGCAGGAAACACTCGGCCACGAGTCGGTGGACCGGCGGGAGCTGCCGCGCTGGGCCCCGCAAGCCTTGGCCGTCGGCATGTTGCTGGTGCTCTCGGTGCAACTGGTCTGGACCGCGAAGACCATCCGTTACGACTACCGCAACACGTACAGCGCCGCGGCGCAGACCGCGGCCTACCTCAAGACGATCGGCGCCCCCGACGTCGACATCCGCGCCCGCAGCGTGGAGGCCACGGCGCTCCAGCCGTACTTCGACCGCAATCCGTTCCGGAACGTGAACCGGGGCCACTGCCCCTGTTTCTGGTGGTGGTCGATGAAGATGCCGTTCCATCCGGCTCGCACATGGCTGGTCCGGGGCCACCCCGCGGCGATTGTCTATGGCGACAAGTGGCCGGGCCACACGCACGAGCTGCACCGGTGGCCGCTACCCGGCTACCACGTCGCGCGTCACTTCCACGGTGCGCTGTACATCCGCAACCAGGTATTCGAGCACGAAGGTTTTTGGGTATTGGTGCCCGACTCGCCGACATCGCCGTGAGCCGCTCCCGCCCGCGTCGTCCGTCGCTGGCAGCCGTCGTCGCAGCGGGGGTCGTGTTGTTGTTGACGTGCTGGGCACTCACGACTCCTGCCGGTGGAGCGCCCGACGAGCGCGCCCACCACATCAAGGCCGTAGCAGCCGCCCGCGGCGATTTTCGCGGCCGACCCAGCCGGATCGTGCTCGACCCGATGCGCGAACGCGAGTTGGCGCCCCGCAGCACCCGGGTTTTCACGCTGCCCGCGCACGTCATCGACGCGACGTTCGGCTGTGGCCGACGCCACCCCGGGCGCGCCGCCAATTGTTTGCACCGGGGTCACGCCCGCGGCGCGATCGACCGGTCGACCTACGTCGCGACGTACCCGCCGTTTCTCTACGTCCCGGCCGGCGTCATCGGCCGTTTGTCGACCGATCCGATCCGCTCGATGCTGCTCGAGCGCGGCCTGTTTGCGCTCGTCGCCGCGGTGCTGCTCGCAGGCGCAGCATTCGCACTGGGTGGCCGCGGCGGTCACGGATTCGCGTTGATCGGACTGCTCGCCGCGGCCACACCCATGGTGTTGTTCTTGGCGGCGTCGCTCAACGTGAGCGGCCTCCATATTGCTGCGACTATCGGCCTGACCGCGGCGCTGTTGGCCGCGTCGCGGCGGGGCCCCGTCGCCTCGGCGACGTGGTGGTTGGCTGCCGCGAGCGGTGCGGTAGCGGTGCTGACCCGGGCCGAAGGCGTGCTGTGGGTGGTTCTGGTCCTTGCCGTCTACTGGCTGATGCAGTCTGTGACCCGAGACGGAGGCGGCGCCGCTAGCCGTCCACCCGTTGCGGCGCTCGCAGTAGTGGGCGGTGCTGTGGTCGCGGTTGGCGCATGGCAAGTGACCGCGGGCGAAGGCCCGGGTTTCGGGTTGTCAGGCGCGGGGGGCGCGGTACGCGACATCGCGCCCCACATGGCGAAGTTGGCGCAGCAACTGCCCGGGGTTTTCGGCTGGCTCGACACGCCGCTGCCCTACGCCGCCTATTACGGGTGGTACGTGGGGTTGGTCCTGTTGGTAGGAGTCGCCGCGTTCTTCGCCACTGCGCGTCAACGCGTCGCGATGCTCGTCGGGTTGCCCGTCGCCGCGGTCGCTGCGGTCGTGTTCCAGTCGCTGTTGTTGGGCCCCGAACCGTTGACCGGCCAGCTCATCCAGACGCGCTACGTGATGCCGGCGTTGTTGTTGGTCCCGCTTGTTGCTGGTGAAGTGCTCGATCGACGGTTCCCCCGCCCGTCGCGATGGGTCCTTTGGCCCGCAGTTACGGGCCTCGCACTGTTCAATGTCGGCGCGTTGGTGGTGCACTGGCGCCGCAACGCCGTTGGCGTGCGCGGTGCGCGATGGTTCTTCGATGCGCCCCGGTGGTCGCCCCCGCTGGGATGGTGGACGTGGGCCGCGGTCGCCGCGCTCGCAGCTGTGGTGCTGAGCGCGGGTGCGGCGTTGAGCGCAGACGCCAGCGAGGCGACGGACCGCTAGTTACGCCTCGCTATGAGTGATGGCGTCCTCGCCCATCCAGTTGCGCAGCGTGTTCTTTAGCTTCATCTGCTGGATGAAGATGTCGTGCTCGGGCGGCAATCCCTCACGAGACGACATGGGGGCCTTGAAGTAGAAGCTCAGCCACTCCTGTACGCCCTTCTCGCCGGCGCGCGCCGCCAGGTCGAAGAACAACGCGAGGTCGAGAACCAGCGGCGCAGCCAGGATCGAGTCACGGCACAAGAAGTTGACCTTGATCTGCATCGGGTATCCCATCCACCCAAAGATGTCGATGGCGTCCCATCCCTCTTTGTTGTCACCGCGGGGCGGGTAGTAATTGATCCGGATCACGTGCGAGACGTCGGAGTAGAGCGCCGGATACTCCTCGGGCTGGAAAATCGTGTCGAGCACGCCCTGCTTTGAAACTTCCTTCGACCGGAAGTTCTCGGGGTCGTCGAGCACCTCGCCGTCGCGGTTGCCAAGGATGTTGGTCGAGAACCATCCGTTGAGGCCGAGCATGCGGGCCTTGAGACCCGGGGCGATGATCGTCTTCATCAGGGTCTGGCCAGTCTTGAAGTCCTTGCCGCCGATCGGCACGCCTTCCCGATCGGCCAGTTCGAGCATGCAGGGCAGATCGCAGCTGAGGTTCGGGGCGCCGTTCGCGTACGGCACGTGGCTCATGATCGCGGCGTACGCGTAGATCTGGCTCGGGCTGATCATCTTGTCGTTCGCGACCAGACCCGCTTCGAAAGCCTCGACACTTTGGTGGACCTCGGTGACGTCGCGATAGGCCTCGGTCGACGCGCACCACACCATCACGAGCCGGTCGCAGTCGTTCTCGATCCGGAACCGCTCGATGTCTTCCATCAGCGCTTGGGCCAGGTCCATCTTCGTCGCGCCGGTCTTCACTCGCGTGCCTTCGAGGCGGCTCACCCAGTCTTGGTCGAACACGGCTTCCATCGCGACGATCCCCTCGAGCTCGCCCGAGATCGGGTTGAGGTCTCGCTCTTCCAACACGCCGGCGGTGCGCGCCGCCTCGAGGGCGTTTGGCGAAATCGGGTCCCAACCCCCGAAGACGATGTCATCGAGCCTGGCTAAGGGGACGAAATCTTTGATCAGCGGATTACGGCCCTCAGCGCGCTCTCCGAGGCGAATGTGGGACATCTGCGTGAGCGACCCGATCGGTGCGACGCCGGACTGGCGCGCTTGAAGCACCCCGGCGATCACCGTCGACGCGACGGCGCCGAGGCCAGGGAGCAACACGCCGAGCTTGCCGGTGGCCGGGGCAATAGTGCGAGCAGTCATACGGTGAGAGTAAACGAAGCTGTTGCATTCCTGCTGATTGTTCAGTAACACTGAACAATGTGGTCGCTCTACCGAACCTCTCCGTCCAGCAGCTGGACTATCTGGTCGCGGTGCACGAATCGCCAACGTGGGCCGACGCTGCAACCGCGGTGGGCGTCACGCCGTCGGCTCTGAGTCAGGGTCTCGCCGAGTTGGAGCGGCGGCTCGGTGTCGAACTCTTTGTGCGCAACGGCAGGCGTCGCGTGCCGACCGACGCCGCCGCGGTGGTGCTCGCCCATGCGCACGCCGTCCTCGCTCGCACCCAGGACCTGGCCCGGTGGGCTGAGCAGCGTCGCGCCGGCACCGCGGGCGCCGTGCGGGTCGGGATGATCGACGCGGCCGCGACGATCCACTGTGCCGCCGGGCTGGCGGCCTTTCGCGCTGAGCGGCCCGACGTCGACCTGCACCTCCGAGTGGCGCCATCGGCCGAGCTGCTGCGGGCGTTGACGGCGGCCGGCCTCGACGTCGTGGTGTGCGTGGCGCCCGCGGTGCTGCCCGAGGGCATAACGGCCACGCCCCTCCTCGAAGAAGACCTCGCGGTTTTCGCTCCGCTCGGTGGCCCCCGCCGTGCGTGGGGGCCGTGGGTGACTTATCCGACCGGCTCACAAACGCGTGAACTGGTTCTCGACGCGCTCCGACGCGCCGGCCATGCGGTCACCGTCGTCGCCGAATCACATCAACCCGAGGTCCTCGCGCAAATGGTTGCGCTGGGCATCGGGTGGTCGGTGCTGCCCGTCGTGCAGGTCGCGCGTTCTGGGGTGACGCTGCGGCGGGTGGGCGACGGCCCGTTCGTGCGGCGGACGCTGCTGGTGGCCCACCGCTGCGACGGACCAGCCAACCCAACCGTCGATGCGCTCGTCGCCGCAATCCAGGGCGCGTAACCGGTTACTGGTGGATTCGGGTTGCCCTGAAGGGCGGTACCGTCTTGCGCCGTGGGAAGTGAATCGCTGCGCCGACGCACCGACGACGACCGCAGCGCGGCCGTCGACTTCCGTCTCGCCCGCAACGCCGTGTTGTCGGAGTACCGCGCCAATCGCGTCACGCGCGAGGACATCTGCGATGCACACCCCGAACTGCTGCGAGCGGCCAAGGGCGGCGTTGTCACTACTGAGGAATGCCCGGTGTGCACCGACGATGCCCTGGTGCACGTGACCTATGCGTTCGGGCCTCGACTGCCCGCGCGGGGCCGGTGTGTCGACACGGCGGCCGAGATGCGCCGCCTCGATCGGTCGGGCGAAGAACTGAGCTGCTACATCGTCGAGGTGTGCCCCACGTGCAAGTGGAATCACCTCGTGCGCCGAGTGCCGGTCGGCGGACGCCGAGGGCGGTCCTGACCCAGACCTCGGCTCGGTCGCCGACATTGCCGGCCGCCGCGAGCCCTCCACTGCCACTAGCGGTTCGCGACGGAGCGCTCGTTGCCGCGGCGGTGCTTACCGCGGCGGGTCGCGGCGACATCTGGACTCTGGCTATCGCGTTCGGCGTGAGCGACGCGTCGGCGCTTACCGCGCTGGTCGTCGCCCTCGTCGGCATCGCGACTATCGCCCGGACCGGGTCGGCGGCGCTGGCCGACGTCGCCGGCGGACAGGCGGTCCTCGGCGCTGCCGGCTTCACGGGTTCGGGCGTCGCGATCGCGGCGGCGTGGACGGGCGCGGTGAGCTTGGTGCTCGCCGGGCGCGATCGCTGGACCGGGGTCGTCCTCGGCGCATTCGGCGCCACCCTCGTGGCCGGCCCGTCACCGGTGGGCGGCCTGAAAGCAGCCGCCACATGGGCGGGGGGAATCGTCGGCGGCGCAGTGTTGGGCTGGGTGGCCACTGCATCGGAGCGCCGGCTGCGGTGGCAGCGCTTGGTGGCCGTCGTGCTGGCGGCCGCCGCGGTCGGCCTGGCCGTCGTGGCTGGGTACCGTTAACCCGTGCCCATAACCCGCCTGAACCACGCCGTCCTCTACGTGCGCGACGTCGACGTCAGCGTGGCGTTTTATACCGACCTGCTTGGGTTTCGGACGGTCAACAGCTTGCCGGGCGCGGTGTTCCTCCAAGCGCCCGCGTCAACGAACGACCACGACCTCGGCTTGTTTCAGATCGGTGGGCAGGCCGGCCCGTCGGCCGCAGGCCGGGCGACCGTCGGGCTGTACCACCTGGCGTGGGAAGTCGACACACTCGACGAACTATCGGCGCTGGCCACGAAATTGTCCGACGCCGGGGCGCTTGTCGGCGCAAGCGACCACGCGTCGACGAAGAGCCTTTACGGCCACGATCCCGACGGCCTCGAGTTCGAGGTCGCATGGGTGGTGCCCGCCGCGTTGATCGACGACGAAGTGCAGGCCGCGCGCTCCCAGATCCGCCCGCTCGACCTGCCGCGTGAAGTAGCGCGCTACGGAGGAGACACGCGCGGCGGAGTGGGGATCTCCACTCTGTAACGATGCGACGGTGTTCGACCTGCTCGCGCCCGTAGGCGACTTCCTACGGCGCACCGGGATCGTTGCGCCGGTCGCGGTTGGCGCGGCGGGGGCGCTTGGCGTAGCAGTTGCTCGTCACAATGCAGCGCACGCGCCCGTCGTCGTGGGGATCGCCCTCGCGTTTGCCGTCGCAGCCGCCGCGTTGCGCCAGCGCGGTGCAGCGTTGGCGGCCCTCGGCGTCGCGTCGTGCGCGGCGTTTGCCACGCCCGAGGGCCTCGGTCCGTTGTTGGTCGCATGCGGCGCTGTCATTGCGGCGCGGCCTTCGTCAGCCGATCGCCGTGTCGCCGCTTGGCCTGAGGTCGTCGATGCTCTTGTCGCGTTGCCGGGCGTGGCCGGGCTCGCCGGGGTTGTCGCGGCCGAGCCCAGTGAGCGCGCCGGGGTCATAGCCGCAGCGTCCGTGATGGTTCTTGTCGGAAGCTGGTGGCGCGGGCCGCGCCACGACGCCGTGGCGGTTACGCGCCCCACACCGGCCGCTTACCTTGCCGTGGTCGCGGCGGTCGCGCTTGTGCTTGCGCCCGAGCACCTCGGTCGTCTCGGTGCGATGCCGGCGGCCACGCGCACGGCGGGGCGGGGAGCGGCGGCGGGCCTCGCGGTGGTCGCCGTGGTGTGCGTGATTGAGGGCGTTCGCCAGATGCGCGCCGCGCAGGCCGAGTTGGCGCGCGTGAGCGCTCGCAGGCGTATTTCGACGACGCGATAGGCGATTTCGGCGGAAATCTCATAGCGTCATTGGCGGCATGGCCGGGCGATCGCAACCAGCACGACGGCGCCCCGCGGGCCGGAAGAAGAAGCGCAGTTGGATCTGGCGGTACCGCCGCATGCTGTTCCTGGTCGCGCTGCTGGCCTTCACCGCCGTGGCCGGCGTGCTTTTCGTGCTCTCGCGGGTGCCGCTGCCCGACGCGACCCCGCCGGCGCAGACCACGTTCTTGTACTCGTCAGACGGAAGCCGGCTCGCCACGCTCGCGGGCGCCGAGAACCGCGTGTCGGTGCCGCTCAAATCCGTCCCACGCGTGCTTATCCGGGCCGTGCTCGCCACCGAGGACCGGCACTACTACGAGCACGGCGGGGTCGACCCGATCGGACTGGCCCGAGCGACCGTTAACGACCTACGAGGCGGCCACCTCCAAGGCGGTTCGACCATCACCCAGCAGTACGTGAAGAACACGTACGTGGGTCGCGAACGCACCGTGTGGAGAAAGCTCAAAGAAGCGGTGCTGGCCGTGAAGCTCGAACGCCAGCTCACGAAGGACCAGCTGCTCGAGCGTTACCTCAACACGGTGTACTTCGGGCGCGGCGCCTACGGAGTGCAGGCCGCGTCGCAGGCTTGGTTTGGCAAGGACATCGGTCAGATCGGCCTGCGCGAGGCGGCGTATCTGGCCGGTCTCATTCGAGCACCGCAAGCGGCCGACGTCGCCCGCGACCCCGTTACCGCCGCTATGCGCCGCCACCGCACTCTGCAGTCGATGGTGGAAACCCACGACATCGACCGCAATGACATCGCCGACGTCGAGTCGCAGCCGATCGCGACGTATGTGGTGTCGCAGCAACACGCCGCGCCCCGGGTCGTGGGCGCCGAGGCGGGCACCGAATACGTCGTCGACTACGTGCGGCGCCTGCTCGTGCGCGACTACGGCGAGAAGGTCACGCTCGGCGGCGGTTTACGCGTCACCACGAACATCGACGTCGGGGCGCAGCGCGCCGCGTACAACGCGGTCTACGGCTTGCTCAACCGCGGCAGCGACCCGGCGGGCGCTCTTGTCGCGATCGACGACGAGGGCCGGGTGCGGGCGATGGTCGGGGGGCGAAACTTCGAGGACTCGAACGTCAATCTTGCCGTCGGCCGTGACGGCGGCGGCAAGGGCCGACAGCCCGGCTCGACGTTCAAGCCGTTCCTCTTGGCCGATCTCGTGAAGGAGGGCTACTCACTCGAGTCCGCCTTCCCCGCACCGGCGGAGATCGTGCTGCCCAAGGCCGACGGCGGCAAGGACTGGAAGGTCGGCAACTTCGAGGACGAGTCCTTTGGCGGCAACCTCAACATGATCGATGCCACTCGCAATTCGGTGAACACCGTTTACGCGCAGGCCGAAATTGCAGTGGGTCCGGACCACCTCGCGCAAACCGCCAAGGAACTCGGTGTCACCGCCCCGCTAAAGCCGGTGGCGTCGTTGGTGCTGGGCACAGTTGAGGTGTCGCCCCTGGACATCGCGTCGGCGTATTCGACGCTCGCCCGCCGGGGTGAGCGCATAGCGCCGCAGTTCATCAGCAAGATCGAAACGGCCGACGGCGTCGTGCTGTATCGGTCGCAACCGGCGCACACCCGCGTCTTGTCGAACGAGCAGGCCGACATGGTCAACACCGCGCTGACCCAGGTGATCGAGCGAGGTACCGGGGTCGGTGCCCGCTTGAAGAACGCGGGTCCCGACACGCTCATCGGCAAGACGGGCACCACCCAGGACTATGGCGACGCGTGGTTCGTCGGCTCGACGACCACGCTCACTACGGCGGTGTGGATGGGCTACCCCGAGGGCAACACCCGCACCCTCCAGCACTTCCGCGGCGGCAAGCCCGTCACAGGAGGCAGTGTCCCGGCCGACATCTGGAAACGGTTCATGAACGCCGTGACCCGCGGGCAAACACTGAAGCCGTTTCCGACGGTGGCCAAGTTCCCGGGCAAGTTGCTGGGCACGGCGCGGTCGGGCTATCGGGTTCCGCCACCGCCGACGTCATTATCGGTGCCGGGAAGCGGCGGACCGGCGAGCTCGTCGGTGCCCGCGAATTCGGCGACGACGGCCAAGCCGGGCCACACCACGCGAGACCGCTCGCCGACGACGACGAGCGCACCGAACCCCCCGACGACGGGCGCATCGCAGAGCCCGCCCACGACCTCAGGCGTCGAGCCGGCGCACGACGCGCACCCGCCGCCCTAGCGGCTAGGGCTCGACTACTTCGTGCGGATAGATCGAGCGGCACGACGCGCACCACCGCTCGACCTCGTCGACCACCGTCGCCTTCGGCTCCTGCTCGTTCCACTCGTCGAGTTCGAGGTACACCCGGTGCACGGCCACCAGATCGGCCGGGTTGGATTCGGCTCGGGCACAGTTCTCGCACGCGGGTGCATCGGCCATCCGGGGAAAGTACTCTGGGAATCCTCGCTTGCAGCCACCCGGCGCGAGACGAGATTGAAGGAGGACAGACATGTCTGCTCTGAAGCCCGTCACGGTTCCCGACGTCCGCGCCGCCAAAGGCCAAACCCCGCTCGTGATGGTTACCGCCTACGACGCGCCAACGGCTCGCATCGCCGACGACGCGGGCGTCGACCTCATCCTCGTGGGTGATTCGGTGGCCATGGTCGTGCTCGGTTACGACGACACGCTGCAGGTGACTATCGACGACATGGCCCACCACACGGCGGCCGTCGCCCGCACCAACCCGCGCGCGTTGGTGGTGGGGGATCTGCCCTGGATGAGCTACCACCAGGGCGCGGCCGACGCAGTGGGCAACGCGGCGAAGTTGATCCGCGCCGGGGCCAAGAGCGTCAAGCTCGAGGGCGGCGCCAAGCGCGTGCCTGTCATCGAGGCCATCGTCGACGCCGAGATCCCCGTGATGGGTCACCTCGGCCTCACGCCGCAGTCGGTACACGCGCTGGGCGGGTTCAAGGTGCAGGGCCGCACTGCGGAGGCAGCCCGTTTGCTGATCGACGACGCGCAGGCGCTCGTCGCGGCGGGGGTCTTCGCAATCGTGCTCGAGTGCGTGCCCGACGACGTCGCCACGCTCGTCACGGAAGCCGTACCGGTACCCACGATCGGGATCGGCGCCGGTGCGACCTGTGACGGTCAGGTGCTCGTGATGCACGACCTGCTCGGACTGGAAGACCGCGTCACGCCGCGCTTCGTGCGCCGCTACGCCGAAATGAAGTCAGCGGGGGTCGAGGCTGTGAGCCGGTATGCGGCGGACGTTCGCGCCCGCACGTTCCCCGGTCCCGACGAGGGCTACCGCCTGCCGGGCGACGCCGCCGAGGAGCTGGGGCTTTATGGCGGGTCTGGGCGTGCAAGCATGTCGGCGTGAACGACAGCGATTACCCGGCGGACGCGCCTATTCCTCACAATCTGCACCGCATCTTGTGGGTGATCGCGTGGACGCTGTTTGCGCTCGGTCTGCTCGAGTGGTTCATCCTCGGCGCGAACCGCCCGCTGGATCCCGTTGTCAGCGGCACCGCGCTTGGAGCCGCGGCCGTCGCCGTTCGTCACCTCGCGGGCTAACGCGCCATCAGCTACTACGGCTACGACGAACACGACGACGACGAGCCCCCGCGCTCGCGGTTGCACCTGCGGGTGATCGCAGTAGTGGTCGCAGCGGCGCTGCTCGTTCCCGCGATCGTGGGCACCGCGGTGGTGGTGTACCGGTCGCTCAACGACAACCCGGACGACTTGCCGACCGCAGTAGTGGAACGACCGTCGATCCCGCCGTTCGGTTCGGTTCGTTTCCGGGTCGGCGCCAACCCAGCGTTGTTCTGCGCGCTCTTGGCCACGACGCAGGCTGCCCAGGAACAAGGAATGCAGGGGCGCAGCGACCTCGGCGGCTACGACGCCATGGTGTTCGCGTTCGGCAGCGACGTCACCACGGGTTTCACGAACCACTTCGTGCCGATCGACCTGTCGATCGGCTGGTACGGCGCCGACGGTCACCTGGTGGACCAGACGACGATGGATGCCTGTCCCGAGGGCGTGAATTGCCCGACGTACGCGTCGCGTGACCCGTACCGCTACGCGATCGAGACGCCGCTCGGCGGCTTGAGCGCGCTCGGGCTCGCCAGCGCCGGCTCCGTCGTCCACATCGGCGGGAGTTGCTCGTAACACCGTCCGTTTAAGTTCGCCGTATGCCCTTGCCATCTGACAACCAGAAGATGTTGGCGAAGGTCCAGGCGCTGCTGGCCAAGGCCGAGTCAACGCCCTTCCCCGAAGAAGCCGCCGCGTTCATCGCGAAGGCTCAAGAGTTGATGACCCGCCACGCGATCGACGACGCCATGGCGTCAGCGGGTCCGCGTCATCGCGGCGAGCGGCCCGTGCTGCGCGCTGTCACGGTGCCCGACCCGTACAAGAGCGCAAAGGTCTCGCTGCTCGCGGCGGTCGCATCGGCCAACGACGTGCGGGTGGTCACGGGTCGCGACGCCGTCACGCTCGTTGGTTTCGAGTCAGACCTCGACGTCACCGAGGTGCTGTTCGCATCGTTGCTGATCCAGGCGACGCGTGAGATGCACCTCGCTGCGTCGCGCATAACCGACGGCCGGCTCCGCGCGTTCCGTCATGCCTTCTTCGTTGCGTACGGCTCGCGTGTTGGGGCCCGCCTCGCCGAAGCTCGCCGCGCCAGCACAAGCGAAGCCGAAAGTGTCTACGGCACTGCGCTCGTGCCGGTTATGGCCGAACGCCACGAGGCTGTCGATGCGTTCATGGACGACACGTGGCCGTCGTTGCGCACGAAGCGGCCGACCCTGAGCCACCGGGGCGGATGGCTCACGGGCCACGCCGCGGCCGATCGCGCTGACCTCGGCAGTGCCCGGCTCGAAGAGCGATCCGGCTCGTAGGCTGGGCGCCGATGCCTTCCGCGAACCGGCGAGTTTTGGCGAGTGGGATCGTGGGGGTGTTGGTAGGCGCCGCGTTGAGCATCGGGTTGCCGTGGCAGGTCGCGGTGCTCGGTGGGTGGTGTAGCGCAGCAGTCACGTTTCTCGCCCAGGTGTTCGGCGGTGTCCGCGGGCTCGACGCGGCGGGCACGCGCGCAATCGCCACGCGTGAGGATCCGTCGCACTTTGTCGCCGATGTCGCCCTGATCGCTGCCGCGGCAGCGTCACTGGTGGGCGTCGGTTTCGTGCTGGCCAAGGCGGGCGAGTCCAGCGGCACTACCCGAGGCCTAACTGCCGGCGTCGGCGCACTCAGCGTGATTCTGGCGTGGACCACCGTGCAGACGATCTTCATGCTGCGCTACGCCCGGTTGTTCTACGAAGAGAATGTCGGCGGTATCGACTTCAACGGCGATCCCGTCGATGGTCTGCCCGACTACCTCGACTTCGCCTACCTGGCCTTCACCGTAGG
This sequence comes from Actinomycetota bacterium, assembly GCA_041166225.1. GTDB lineage: Bacteria > Actinomycetota > Acidimicrobiia > Acidimicrobiales > JACCXE01 > JACCXE01. The sequence continues at coordinate 21,789 of JBEEFT010000189.1, forward strand.
CATGACCTATCAGGTGTCCGACACGTCGATCCGGTCGCGTCCCATCCGGCGAACTGTTTTGCGCCACGCACTGTTGTCGTTCGTGTTCGCAACCGCCTTCATCGCGGTGCTCATCAACGTGGTCGGCGGCCTGCTGTAGCGGTTAAGGCAAGCGCACGACGAGGAGGCACACGTCGTCGTCGGGGCTATCGACGAGCGCAGCGAGCATTTCGTCGGCCAGCTTGTCGAGCGGTTGATCGAGCGCGATGCCTTCGACGAGTTCGGCCAACTGCGCCATTCCTGCGTCGATCGGGCGGGTGCGTCCCTCCACCAGGCCGTCGGTGTACAGCACGACCAAGGCGCCTCGCGGCACGTCAACAGCGTGTTGCGCGTATGGCGACGTGTGGCGCCCGATCACGCCCAGCGGCGCAGCGGTAGCGGAGTCGAGGTAGACGGGCGGTGCTCCTGGCGCGACGAGCAGGGGCGGGGGGTGCCCGGCGTTGGTCCACGTGAGCCGTCCGCTGACGGCGTCGGCTACTGCGGCGACCGCGGTGCAGTGCGCAGTCGGTTGCATCCAGTCGAGGTAGCGGCTCAACTCGCCGAGCGCCTCGGCCGGCTCGCGGTTCGACACCAGCGACATACGCAGCGCGTTGCGTAACTGGCCCATCACCGCAGCGGACGGGACGCCGTGGCCCGCGACGTCGCCGACTGCGAACGCGGCGCGGCCGTCGGGTAGCGCCAGAGCGTCCCACCAGTCTCCGCCGATCGCGCCGGCATGCGCCAGCGGCACGTAGCGCGCCGCGATTTCGAATCCGTTCACCGTGTCGACGGGGCCCGGGAGGACGACCTCGTGGAGCGCCTCGATCGCAGCGCGCTGCTCCGCGAACGCCGACGCCGACGCCAGAAGCGCGGCCGTGCGTTCGGCGGCGGCGCGCAGCAGTTCCGTGGTGTCGTCGTTGAACGCGCGCCCGGCGCGGGCCGTAAAGAGCATCGAGCCGAAGGCCACGCCCCGGTCGATCAGCGGGAACACCCAACCCGCGCCGGTCTCTACGCCCTCCATCACCGCGGCGTAACCGGGCGCGGGTGACGCCGCCGTGATGCTGCCGTCTTCAGGTGAACCGACGACGGTCGGTTCACCGGTGCGGATCGCCGCGGCGTTGGGCGCCGGCGATCCGAGCGCTGTTGGGTAACGGTCGACCAGCGAAAGAGCGACGTCGGGATGCGTCTGACTGGCGAGGGCTACGCGGCGCACGAGGTGGCCTTCGCGCACGTACAGCCCGCAGAAGTCGACCTCGTCTCGGGCGCACACCGCCACGGCGTGATGCGCCACCGCGTGCCAGTCCATCGAGGTGTCGACCTGCGAGATCGTGGCGAGCAGCCGCTGGGCGTCGGTCTGTCGGCGCTCGGCTTCGTACAGCCGCGCCCGGTCGAGGCCGATCGCACACTGATCGGCGACGGCCAGCAGTGCAACCCGGTCTTCTTTGTCGAACGAACGCGGGAAACCGAAACCGATCGACAACACGCCGAGACGGCGACCGTTCGCCTCCAATGGCAACACGACCATGGCGTCGCTGTCGCTCGGAGTCCCAGCGATGAGGGGCCACCGCGCGTCGCGCTCGGCCGTCGACTCGAGAAAACACGCCTCCCCCGACGCGACCACGTGGGGCCCGGGAATGTCGGCGTCGAGCGGTACCCGGCCGAATTGCGCCATTGCATCCGGGTGCGCGTTCGTCTGGTAGCGGAGGTCGAGAAAAACCCCGTCCTCGCTGACGAGCCAGACACTCGACGTCACCGCGTCGAGATATTCGGCCGCCGCCTTCAGAGTCGCCGCGGCGACGTCGTCGACGGTGGCCGCGCTGCCCAGGCTCGCGGCGACCGCTCTGACCAACGCAAGGCGATGGGGCATCGAATTACCCGAGGCTCGCGAACGTCGCTACGCCGCCAATTTCGAGCGCACGCCGCACGGACGGGTTCGGATGAACGAGGCGCAACGTACGGCCCTCACTGTCGAGCGTCTTGAAGATGCGCACGAGGACATTCATGCCCGCACTATCCATAAACGCCACCCCTGCGAGGTCCACCACGAGGTCGCCGCGAGCCTCTTCAAGGGCATCGGCGAGGGCGTGTTCGAACCGTGGGGCGCTGGCGAGATCGATTTCCCCGCGGACGACCACGACGCCGTCGGCCGCCGTCGCCGAGAACTCCACCTCATTCCCGCCCATCGTCGACCGAGGTTACTGATGGAGGCGTCGGTTTGCGCAACGCGGGTGGCCCCGGGCCAGCGGCGCGTTGGTTACCTTTTGCGTGATGGCGAAGTGTGATTCTCGGTGAAGAAGGAGCACCACTTTGCGGGCGCCGCGAGCTCGATTCGCCAAGCCCGCGTCTTCGTCACCGAAACCCTCGCCGCCACTCCGCAAGACGCCGTCGACGACGCGGTGCTGATCGTGTCCGAGTTGGCGGCCAACGCGGTGACCCACGGCAACTCGGCGTTCACGATCTGCGTCGAGGAAACGCCGAAGCTGGTTCGTATCGAGGTGCGCGACCGGGGCGAGGGCGAACCTACGCCGCGTGAACCTCGTCCTGACGAGCCCTACGGCCGGGGTTTGCGCATTGTCGAGCAGTTGTCGCAGGGATGGGGCGTGGATTCACACCCCGAGGGCGGCAAGACCGTGTGGGCTGATATCGCGGTCGCCGACCAGAGGCGAAAGTGACCAGTGCTGAGGTAACCCGCTTCGACGACCTCATTCCCAGATGGCTGTACGTCGTGAGGGGTCGACGGGGGCGCGCTGCTATCGGCGTCGCGGTCGCGCTCGGAGTCTGGATCGTGCTTGCCGTTCTGAACCGCCCGCAGGACCTCCGGCTGGCTCCGGCACTCGCGATCGTGCTGGTCGCGGTCGCGGCGACGAGCGGCCCGGAAGGCACCGCGATCGCGGGCCCGGTGATCGCAGTTGCGTACTGGTTCTATGCAGTGCCGCCCGTGCATTCGCTTCGGTTTACGGGGGTTTCAACGGTCGTCGCGGTCGTGGCGGTGTTCGCGCTGGTCGCCGTGCTAACGCTGCTCGCGCGCCGGATCGAGCGGGTCGTCGACGACATCCGCGGTGTCGACGCCGACCGTCGCGAACAAACGCGAGTCGAAGCCGAGTTGCGGCACCGCGCCGAACGCACCGTGGCCCAAACCGAAGCCGTGATCGCCCTCGGCACCGTGCTCGCCGGTGCCCACACCGTGGTTGGAGTCGCCGAGGCTGCGTTGACATCCATCGACCTGCCGACCCGCCCGTCGTCGGCGTCGATCGCCACCGTCGAGGGCGACCACTTGCGCGTGCTCGCCGCGACGGGCGCTCCGCCGGAATTCGTCGAGCAACTCGAGAAGGTCGAGCTCTCGCGTAGCCCGTGGCTCGGTCGGGTGCTCGCGGGGACGCCCGCCTACGTCGAAGACCGCGACGAGTTCGCGGCGGAGTACCCGAACGCCCTGGTCTTGCGCTTGTACCGCAGCGGCTCGTGGCTCGTGCTGCCCTTCCGGGCCGAACACACCACCGGGTTGCTGTCGATGCACTACGCCGACGCGCAGCCGCTGCGCGCGTTCTCGATGTTCTTCTCGCTGGTTGGCGAATTGCTCGGCAGTTCGCTCGAGCGGGCGCGGTCCGAAGAACAGCGGCGACAGCAGCATCAGGAACTTCAGCAGAGCTTTGCCGAGCGCGACCGCATCGCCCGCACTTTGTCGACCAGCCTGTTGCCGCCGACGCTGCCCCGGTTGACGGGCTTCGCGGCGTCGGGCTGGCTCGTGCCCGCGAGCAACGACGAACTGTCGGGTGACTTTTACGACCTGTTCGCCGTCGCCGGCGGCGAGTGGGTGGCGGTGCTCGGCGACGTCTGTGGCAAGGGCGCCGAGGCGGCAGCCGTCACGTCGCTCACCCGGTACGCCGTGCGCGCCGCCGCGCTCGACAACCCCGATCCCGCCCAAGTCGCGCGCGTGGCGAACCAGGCGCTCGTGGCCGATCCGTCTGATCTGTTCTGCACGGCCGCCATCGTGCGCTCGGTCGCGGGCGGCGAGGCGGTCGAAGTCACACTGGCGGGACACCTGCAGGTGCGCCAGCTGATCGACGGCAAAGTGCTGCGCCTCGGTGCGTTCGGTGCTGCACTCGGTTTGGCCACGGAGGCGCCGCGCGCGGTCCGGTGTCCGATGCCTTCGGGGTCGATCGTCGTGTTGTTCAGCGATGGGTTGGTCGAATCCGACCCCGACTTTGCTGAAGACGACTTCGATGCATTCCTCGCGGCGTCGAAAGCCACGACGGCCGAGGAGTTGTCGTGCGAGATCCGCGAACGTGTGACCCAGCTGCGTCGGGTGCATCCCGACGACATCGCCGTACTCGTGATCCAGCGGAGTCGGCTCGTCTCGAGCGTCTAGAGAAGGAGCGCGCCGTGTTAAAGGATTTCAAGGCATTCATCACCAAGGGCAACGTGGTCGACCTCGCCGTTGCGGTGGTAATCGGCACGGCGTTCAAAGACGTCGTGGACGCCGTAGTGAAGAACCTCATCACGCCCCTGATCACGATCCCGGGGAAAACGCAGTACTCCGAGTGGTCCTTTGCGATCCGGCACAGCCAGTTTTATTACGGACTCGTCTTGGACGCTGCCATCCGCTTCCTTGTGATCGCAGCCGTCGTGTTCTTCGGCATCGTGAAGCCCCTGAACGCGTTTATGGCGCGCCGCAACCGGGGAGAAACCTCAGATGGCGACGCGTCTTCGAAGGACTGCCCCTACTGCCTCAGCGCCATCCCTTCGGCCGCCAGCAAGTGCGCGCACTGCACGTCCGAAGTGCCAGCCGCGTAACAGCCCGGTACAGTTTTCGCTCGCTCCTGACCGGTAGGCCCACCCGGGTCGACGGCAGTGGGAGTCAACGGAGGATTGCAAGGTGGACGAACAGCAGTCAGAGGCACTCAACCGCGCCGGATTCGAGGCGCGCGTCGCGCTCTTCGAGACCATCCGGTTGCGCGCCGACGGCGCAACGTCTGCCCAACTCGTGAACCTGGCCGAGGCGTGGGCGTGGCTCACCTCGCCCGCCCAACCCCACGGTTCCTCCTCCTCGCCTAAAGGCGGCGCGTAGCTACCGCGGGGCTCAGCCTTTGATCAACGAGGCGACGGCCCACAGCGCGGCGATCGATCCGACCGCAGCCATCGTGATGCTGCGGCCAACCGGAGCGGCGTCCAAGTCGCCTTCTTTGCGCTTGGCCGGTGGCCGCACGATGGCCAGGATGTTGCCGAACGCCATCGCCGCTCCGAGCGCGAGCACGAGCAGCGGCAACAAGTTGTCACCCAGTAACACCAGCGACCTCCAGGTCCGGTTGTCCGTTCTTCACTACTAGCAAGCCTGCGCCGAGAATCGCCACGCCGCCAATCAGGGTGACACTCGCCGGCTTTTCGCCGAGGACGAGCCACGCCCAACCCACGGCCGTGGCCGGTTCGAGATAGCCGAGCACGCCCGTGGTGGTGGCGCCGACGACCGACAATGCGGTGAGGTACACGGCTATGGCCGCTCCTGTCTGCACGACGCCGAGCACGACGAGCCACAGCCACGAGGGTTCGGGCGCGGGGAAGTGCACGGAGAAGGCGACGATCGGCACGATCATCAGGCCGGCGCCGGTCATTTGCATCTGCGCGGCGCGGATCCCGCCGTACGCGTCGGCGAGCGGCTTGTTCAACAGCACGAGCGCGACGAACGTGATCGCCGCAGCGAGCGAGAGCAGCAGGCCGGCCGCGCCGCTGGCCTCGAGGGCGTTGCGCGACATCAACGCGAACCCGCACACGGCGAGGGCCAGCGCGGCCACAGTGCGAGCGTCGATGCGCTCGCCCAGTACGGCCGGTGCGAACGCCGCGATCCCGATCGGGGCCAGGAAGATGATGAACAGTGCGGTGCCCACGGGTGCGTGTTGGTACGCCGCGATCTCACACAGCCAGTGCGCGAGCAGCACAGCGCACACCAGCGCGCCCCGTCCCCGGTGTTGGCTCCACACCGGCGGACCTGACGCGCGCCCCGTCCGGCGTTCGACCGCCAGCACCGCCGTCAGCGACAGCGCGCCGAACCAGAAGCGCGCCGCGACAATGGCGGCGGGAGGAAGGTCGACGCTGCGCACGATGAGCGGGACGGTGCCCCAGATCGTGCAGGTGACGGCCAGCGCAATCGTCGCTTGTTGCCTGGTCAGCCGCTGCACACTTGCGAGGCTAAATCTGTAAACCTTGGGGGATGGGTTTCCACCACGTCGCGTTCGCCAGCAAAGACACCGAAGCCACGCACCGCTTTTACACGGAGGCGATGGGTTTCACTCTCGAGAAGGTGGTGGTGGGCGCGTCGCCTGAAGGCGGTTGGGCGAAGCACTTCTTCTACGACACCGGCCATGGTGCCGACGACGCAATGATCGCGTTCTGGGAATTGCACGACGGCACCAACGCCAAGGTCCCCGACGTGAAGACCGCGATCTCGACCGACCTCGGTCTGCCCGCGTGGGTGAACCACCTCGCGTTCGACGCGCCGACGCTCGACGACCTCGCCACCGCCCGCGATCGCTGGTTGCGCAACGGCTACGACGTCGTGGAGATCGACCACGAGTTTTGCGTGTCGATCTACACGGACGATCCCAACGGAATCCTCGTGGAGTTTTGCTGCACGACCCGTCCGTTCGACGACAACGACCGAACCGAAGCCCAGAAGCGGCTCCTCGAAACCAACCCCTCCTTCGACCCCGATCCCAAGATCGAATTCCACGTCGCCGCCGCCTACCAGCCGGCGTGAGTCCCGCGGCGACCAAGCCGTTCCTCGGTTACTGGCCTGACCCCGACGAGGCGCCTGCGGTCGAGCCCCGTCGTGAGCCGGTCGTGGGCATCAGCCCGGGCGGCGCGATCGTGCGCGGCATCTTCTGGACCCCGCCAAGCGGTCAGAAATGGAACACCGCCGTGGTCCTCACCCACCCGCGGGGCGACTTCTCGGTGCACTACGCGGCGCCGCTGCTGGCGGCCGCCGGCTACGCCGTGCTCGGCGGATCGACGCGCTACGTGAACAACGACATCGACTGTCTCCACGAGAACTGCGTGACAGACGTGGAAACGCTCGTGTCCGAAGCGCGTGCACGCGGCGCGCGCCACATCGTCCTGCTGGGCAATTCGGGCGGCGGCTCGCTCATGGCGCTGGCCGAAAAGACCGCGACGGAACAACGCGGCGAGCACCTGGGCGACGCGTACGTGGCGCTCGCCGCTCACCCAGGCGAAGGCGTGTTCATGTTGCAGGTGATCGACCCGTCGGTGACCGACGAGAGCGACGCGTTCTCGGTCGACCCGGCCCTCGACATGTACAACCCCGACAACGGCTGGAAGCCGTGGCCGAACCCCTGTGAGTACGACGCCGCGTGGCTCGACGGTTATCGCGCTGCGCAGCGCAAGCGCGTGGCGCGCATCGACGCCGTTGCGAACGCCGCAATCGCCGAGCGCGAGCAGGCGGCGCAGGAGGCGCGTGGGATGGACACCGGCTCGCCTGCGTGGAACGCGCAACGACGCCGCGCCGTGCACGCCAAGTACCTCACGACCTACCGCACGCTGGCCGACCCTGCCTACCTCGACCCGTCGATCGACCCCGACGACCGTCCCTTGGGCTCGGTGTTCGCGTTCCCGGATCCCCTCGATGCGAACTACGGCTTCGGCGGCCTGGCGCGCGTGATGACGGCCCGCGGGTGGCTGTCGACTTGGTCGGGCCTCAGTTCGCACGCCGCGCTGGCCGAGACGCTGCCCGCGGTGACGATCCCGTCGTTATTCGTCCACCCCACGGCCGACACCGAGATCCGTCTGCATCAAGCCCGGGGCGCGTACGACGCGAGCGCCGCGACCGACAAGGACTACGTCGAAATCGCGGGCGCCGTCCACTACTTCACCGGTCGACAACGCGACGCGATTACGCCGATCGTCGACTGGCTGCGCGATCGTTTCCCGCATGCGTAAGCGTCTCGTCGTCCTCGTGATGGTTTTGCTCGCGTTCGCGGTTCCCGCGTGGGCCCACGTCGAGGTGTCGCCCGAGGAGGTCGCCCCCGGTGCCACCGTCGACTACACGTTCTCGGTGCCCAACGAGGAAGCGCCGGCGAGCACCATCGCGGTTGAGGTGTTCTTCCCGCCCGATGCCAAGTTCACCACCGTCACTCCCACACCGAAGCCGGGATGGACGGCGACGCCCGGTGCGACGTCGGTGAAATGGAGCGGCGGTTCGATCAGCGGTGACAAGGAGGAACAATTCGCGGTGCGCCTCGGGCCCGCGCCCGACGCGGCGCCCGGCGGGTCGTTCATGTTCAAGGTGCTCCAGACCTATGACGACGGCACGGTGGTGCGCTGGATCGACGCGCCGACCCCGAGCGGCGAACCCGAACACCCGGCGCCGGTCGTGCGTCTGAGTTCCGTTTCGCCTACGTCGAGTTCGCCCGCGTCTTCTTCACCTTCGTCTACTTCAGCCGCCTCGGACACGACGCGGGCGAAGGCCGCGAAGCACGACAGTGGGTCGAATGCGGTTCCCGCGCTGATCGCAATTGCGTTGGTGGTTGCGGGCATCGGGATCGGTATCGCCGTCGTCGCCCGCCGACATCGCGTCGACGCGGGGTAGGCAACCACCGGTGCGGCGCCTCGTCCTGTTCTTCGCGCTCGCGCTCGGTGCGCTCGTAGCGTTCGCGTCTCCGGCGTCGGCCCACGCCACGTTGACCGACAGCAACCCGAAGAACGGGGCCCACCTCGACGCGCCGCCCAAGCAGGTGTCGCTGCACTTCAGCGAACACGTCGAGGTTTCGCTCGGCGCGGTTCGGGTCTTCAGCAGCACCGGTAAACGCCTCGACACCGGCGCGATCGGCCACCCGAACGGTGACGCGTCGTCGGTGGTCGTCGTCGTTCCGCATTTGCGCGACGGGGCCTACGTAGTGACGTGGCGCGTGATCTCAGCCGACAGCCATCCCGTGCAAGGCGCCTTCACGTTTACGGTCGGCACGGCGAAGGCGGCCAAGGACAGCGACATCGCGGGGTTGCTCGCAACGCGCGGCGGCTCCCGCACTGTCGGCGCGGTGTACGGCGTCACGCGGTCGCTCGCGTTCGCGGCGTTGTTGTTGTTGCTCGGTGGAGTCGCATTCGTGATGTTGTGTTGGCCCGACGGAGCAACGGCGCCCGCCGTCGAACGAACGCTGCTCGGCGCCCTGATCGCGTTGTTCGTACTCACTGCGCTCAACCTCGGTTTGCAGGGCGCGTACGGCGGAGGGCTGGGGTTGAGCGCGGCGTTCAAGTCGTCGGTGATCACTGGCGTGGTGCACACGCGCTTCGGGCACGTATACCTCGCTCGCCTCGTCCTGTTGCTTCTCGCCGTGCCTGTGTTGTTCTTGATGCGCTTGCCGGTACTGCCGCCCGGCTTTCGTTGGATTGCGCTGCTCGTCGGCGTCGGCCTTGCCGCCACGCCCGGCCTCGCCGGGCACGCCGCGATCGGCACCGACGAGCCCTACGCGCTGATCGCCGACGTCGCCCACGTCGGCGCGGCTGCCACGTGGATCGCAGGAATCGTTTTCCTGGTGTTATTCGTCTTGCCTCGCGGCAGCACTGACGTCGTCAAGGTGATCACTCGGCGTTACTCGGCGGTGGCCTTTACCGCCGTCGCGGTTCTCGTGGCCACCGGCGTGTTCCAGGGTTACCGACAGGTCGGCAGCATCGACGCGCTGCGCTCTACGACCTACGGCAAATTGCTCATCGTCAAGACTGCCCTGGTTGCGCTGATGCTCGCCGGCGCCTGGTTGAGCCGACGGGCGACGCGTGCGAAGTGGATCGCCGATACCGCCCCTCGGATCCGTCGGTCGGTCGCGCTGGAAGCGCTTCTTGCCGTTGGCGTACTGAGCGTGACGGGGTTGCTCGTGAACGCGGTGCCGGCCAAGGTGCTCGCCGCCGCCCCGCAAAGCGGCGAACTCACGAGCGCCGCGCTGCTCGTGGACTACACGATCTCGCCGGGTCGATCGGGCACGAACGAGATCCACCTCTACACCCTGACCAAGGCGGGCCAGCCCAAAGTCATCGAGGAAATGACGCTGAAGATGAGCCTGCCGGGCCGGGGCATCGCGCCCATCCCCGTCACGCTCGAGAACGCGGGGCCGGGCCACTACCAGTCGTTGAACTTCGTGTTACCGCTCAAGGGTCAGTGGCGCATGGACGTCGTCGCGCGGACCAGTGCGATCGACGAAGCGGTCTTCGACGGCACGGTGAGCATCCGGTGACCGACGTGTTTGCCGTGCCCGGCGTCGACGAGTTGTTCGACGGCGAGCTCGCTGACTTCGTCGCTCGTCGCGACGCACTGAGCAAGCAGCTGAAGAAGGACGGCGACAAGGACGCGGCGGCCGCCGTGAAGGTCCTGCGCAAGCCGAGCACCGTTGCGTGGGCCGTGAACCACGTGGCGCGCCGCCGCCGTGACGACATCGCCGCGCTGCTGACGGCGGGACGCGCCGTGCGCGAAGCGCAGGTCAAAGCGGTGCGGGGGCAAGGTGACGGCGGCCTGCGCGCCACAACGACCCAATGGCGCACGCAGATCCGCGCTCTTGCCGGCGAGGTCGCCAAGACGGTCGGCGAGCAATACCGCGACGACGCCGCGGCGACCTTCGAAGCTGCCAGCACCGACGACGAAGTCGGGGCACTGCTCCAAGCGGGTCACCTGATGGCGGCGGCGTCACCAAGCGGGTTCGGTCTCGCCGGCATGCCCGACCCACCCGAACGGCCCGCTCCGCCTACGCGCGCGCTTCGCGTCGTGCGCGACGAGGACGACGTTGACGAGGGCCAGCACGAGGACGAGACCGATCCTCCCGTTTCCGAAGTTCCCGAAGTCGACGAACGCGCGCTCGCCCGCGCCCGCGAGCGTCTCGACGAACGAGAGGCTGCGCTCGAGAAGGCGACGATGAAGCTGCGTCGAGCCGAGCAGCGACTCGAACAGGCACAGCAAGCCGTCGACGACGCCAACGAAGCGCGCGACGCCGCGACCGCGGCACGCGACGAGGCCGCCTCGCACCTCGCAAAGGCGACCAGCCCGGACA
>JBEEFT010000190.1:0-19018 GCA_041166225.1 Actinomycetota bacterium
TACGACTTCGAACTGCCCGGTGGCGCGCACTTCACCGAAGACGACCTCGGCCGGATCGAAGAGCGCATGCGCGAGATCGTGAAGTCAGACCAGGCTTTCGTGCGTGAAGTCCACACGATCGAAGAGGGCTTGGAGCTCTTCGCAGACCAGCCCTACAAGCGCGAGATCATCGAAGGCATCGACGACGCGGCATCCGAAGGCGCGGGTGACGGCATCATCACCGCGTACCGCAACAGCGATTCGTTCGTCGACATGTGCCGCGGCCCCCACGTTCCGTCGACCGGCAAACTTGGTCACTTCAAGTTGATGCGCGTCGCCGGCGCGTACTGGCGCGGCGACGAACACAACCAGCAGCTCCAGCGCATCTACGGCACCGCGTGGGAGTCGAAGAAGGCGCTCGAGGAACACCTCCATCGTCTTGAGGAAGCGGAGAAGCGCGACCATCGCAAGCTCGGCGCCGAGCTCGACCTGTTCAGCTTCCCGACCGAGATCGGCAGCGGCCTCGCGGTGTTCCATCCCAAGGGCGGAATCATCCGTCGCACGATGGAGGACTACTCGCGCAAACGGCACGAAGAAGCCGACTACGAATTCGTCTACACGCCGCACGTCACCAAAGCCGGCCTGTTCGAAACCTCGGGTCACCTGCAGTGGTACGCCGACGGCATGTTCCCTCCGATGGAGTTGGAGGGCGCCACCTACTACGCCAAGCCGATGAACTGCCCGTTCCACTGTTTGATCTTCAGGTCGCGCGGGCGGTCCTACCGCGAGTTGCCGCTGCGCATGTTCGAGTTCGGCACCGTGTACCGCTACGAGAAGTCGGGTGTCATTCACGGTTTGACTCGCGTGCGGGGGATGACGCAGGACGACTCCCACATCTTTTGCACCCGCGAGCAGATGGCGGGCGAGTTGGCGAGCCTGCTGCAGTTCGTGCTCGACCTGCTGCGCGACTACGGCCTCGACGACTTCTATCTCGAGCTGTCCACCAAGCCCGAGGTCAAGGCGGTCGGCAGCGACGAGCAGTGGGACGAAGCGATCAACATCCTGCGTGACGTCGCGCTCGGCGAAGGGCTCGATCTCGTGATCGACGAGGGGGGCGGCGCGTTCTACGGGCCGAAGATTTCCGTACAGGCCCGCGACGCCATCGGTCGCACCTGGCAGATGTCGACGATCCAGCTCGACTTCAATACCCCGCTTCGTTTCGAACTGACCTACGACGCGCCCGACGGCAGCCGCCAGACACCGGTGATGATCCACCGTGCGCTGTTCGGTTCGGTCGAGCGGTTCTTCGGCGTGCTGGTCGAGCACTACGCCGGCGCGTTTCCCGCGTGGCTTGCGCCGGTGCAAGCGGCGGTACTGCCTGTCGGCCAGGACCATCTCGAGTACGCGCAGTCCGTTTACGACCGCCTGAAGAAAGACGGCTTCCGCGTCGAACTGCACGCCGCCGACGAGCCGCTCGGCGCGCGGATCCGTCGGGCGAAGATGCAGAAGCTGCCCTACGTCCTCGTCGTCGGAGGCGACGACGCCGGCGCCGCTACCGTCGGGGTCAATGCCCGCGGCTCAGAGCGTCCCGAGCGCGGCGTCGCCCTCGACGACTTCAGCGCGCGGTTGCGCTCCGAGATCGACTCGCACGCGAAGTAGCGCATGACTCTCGAACGAATCTGGGCCGGCTGGCGCAGCGCGTACGTGAGCGGCGTCGCCCAGGTCGAACCCGTCGCCGGCGAATGCCCATTCTGCGGGCTGTTCGAAGCCGACGCCACCGACCGTGAGCGACTGGTGGTGCACCGCGGCGAGCGCTGCGTAGTGATGCTGAACCTGCATCCGTATGGTTCGGGTCACCTACTCGTGATGCCGATGCGTCACATCGCCGACCTCCACGAACTCGACCCCGACGAGCGCACCGAGCTGTTCGCGTTGGTTGTCGATGCGTCGAAGGTCCTGCAGAAGGCCTACGGTCCCGACGGCATGAATGTCGGAGCGAACCTTGGCCGAGCGGCGGGCGCAGGAGTGCCGGGTCACCTGCACATGCACGTGCTGCCCCGGTGGGCCGGCGACAGCAATTTCATGACGGCATTTGCCGAGACGCGTGTGCTGCCCGAAGACCTCGCGACCACCTACGACAAGATCAGCGAAGCGTGGGGAGCGTGAGCGCCACCGACGACCACCGCGACGTTCTACCCGAGGACCTCAACCTCGACGAGTACGTCGGGATTACCACGTTCCCCGATCCGGGGCGGCGCAAGTGGGTCGGCGCGCTGTGGCTCGTGGTGGCCGCGATCGCCGGTGCAATCGTCGCCGGCAACGGCACCGACGGCGTGCTCGTCAACCGTGGCCTGCTGTGGTTTGCAATCGGCGCGGGCGTGATCGGCGTGTACCACTTCGTTGCCGGGAAACGCCTCAGGGTGCGCGAGACCGACGCGCTCATCGTGGCGTCGAACCACGTGGGCTTCCCGATCGGCCACGCTTCGGCCCAGCTCGGGTTCCAGGGCCTGCGGTCGCGCCCGACGTGGAGGATCTTGCTCTACAGCGCCGACAACCCCCCGACCAAGCGCGGCATGGTGCTCGTCGACGGTTCTTCGGGCACGGTCCTAGGCGACTACGTCGAAGCCAACCCCGAAGGCGCCGACATCTGGCCCGGCACCTGAAGTAACCGCCACGGGGTGGCGTTAGCTCGCGGCGCCGCGGAGGGCTTTGTCGGCCACTTGGGGCGGGGCGATGTCGTAGTGGTCGTGTTCAAGGGTGAACGATGCGCGCCCGCCGGTGATTGACCGCAGGTCGATCGCGTAGCGCTGCAACTCGGCGGTCGGCACCATCGCCGTGATCGTCACGCGGGTGCCGTCGGCGGAGGTGTCGGTGGTTTGCACCCGGCCCCGACGCGCGTTTAAGTCGCCCATCACGTCGCCTTGCAGTGCCATCGGCATCGTGACGTTGAGACACGACACGGGCTCGAGCAACACCGGCCCGGCGTTCGCCATCGCATCGCGCAGCGCAAGCCCTGCGGCCATCTTGAAGCTCATCTCGGAACTGTCGACGGCGTGGAACTTTCCGTCGGTGAGCGTGACTTCGATATCGACGACGGGATGGCCCATCGGCCCGCCGTGCGCCATCGCTTCTTGCACGCCCTTCTCGACGGCGGGAATGAACTGGCGGGGGATCGCGCCGCCCACGATCTTGTCGACGAAGCGGAAACCCTCCCCGCGTTCGAGCGGCGCAATCGTGATCGTGCACACGCCGAACTGTCCGTGTCCGCCGCTCTGCTTCTTGTGCTTGCCCTCCGCGGTGGCGCGCTGCGTGATCGTCTCCCGATAGGGCACGGCCACGTCTTCCGTGACGACCTCAACGCCGAACTTGCGCGTGAGGCGCTCGCTGATCACGGCGAGATGGGTCTCGCCCGCTCCGCCGAGGAGCGACTGATGCGTTTCCTCGTTGCGTTGCACGAACAGCGTCGGGTCTTCTTCTTGCAGACGGTGTAGCGACGTCATCAACTTGTCGTCGTCACCCTGCGACTTCGGTTTGATCGCCACCCACAACGCGGGCGGGGGCGGCGTCGGCATCGGAGCCCGCACCGGCATGCCTTTGGGCGCAAGCGTGTCGCCGGTCGCGCTGTCGGTGAGCTTGGCGACGGCGACCAGATCGCCGGCCGGTACCTCGGTCACAGGCTCGTGTTCTTTGCCCCGCAGCGTGAACAAACCGTGCAGGCGTTCGTCGGCCCGGGTACGGGTGTTGGTGAGGATCGTGTCGGGCTTCAACGTGCCGCTGCGCACCTTCAGCAGCGACACGCGGCCGACGAAGGGATCGGCGATCGTCTTGCCGATCACCGCAAGCGGCTCACCGTTCGGATCGCACGCGATGTCGACCTCGCTGTCGCCGGCCACGACGTGCAGCGCAGGACGGGCGACGGGCGACGGCGCGATCTCGGACAGAAACTGCGCGAGACGGTCGACGCCGATGCGGCGCGTGGCCGAGCCACACACGACGGGGAACACGGTCGCGTCGGCTACGCCCTGGGCCAGCGTCTTCTCGAGTTCTTCGAACGACGGGCTGTCGCCTTCGAGGTAGCGCTCCATGAGCGCGTCGTCGGCGACCACGATTCCTTCGACCAGTGCTTCGTGCACGACGTGCTCGGTATTCGCCAGTTCGGGCGGCACGTCCTGGGCCACGCCGAGGCCGTCGTCGCCGTACATGTAGGCCTGGTCGCTGAGTAGGTCGATCACGCCGCGGAACGCGCCCTCCTCGCCAATCGGCAGTTCGAGCGGCGCAACGCCGGCACCGAAGGTCGCGCGCAGTTGGTCGAGGGTGCGGTCGAAGCTGGCCCGTTCGCGATCGAGCTTGTTGATGAAGATCATGCGGGGCAGATCGAGGGCCGCGGCTGCCTCCCACGCCATCTCGGTTTGAACCTCGACGCCTTCGACCGCGCTAACCACGATCACTGCGAGGTCGGCCATCGCCAGGCCGGCGAGCACTTCGGCGAAGAAGTCGGCGTAGCCGGGGCAGTCCAACAGGTTCAGCTTGCAACCGTGGGTCTCGAAGGCAGCCAACGCCGTAGAGACCGACAGGTGACGTTTGATCTCCTCGGGCTCAGTGTCGGTGACGGTCGTACCGTCTTCGACCCGACCAACTCGTCCGATGACACCGGCGTCAGCCAGGAGGGCTTCGGCCAGGGTGGTTTTTCCGACGCCGCCGTGACCTACCAGCGCGACGTTGCGGATCTGGGCCGACGTGAACGTTTTCAAAGACGTCCCTCCCTGTCTGCCTCGTGTTCGAGTGTGCGAGGGAGGTTAGAACCCCGGCGGGTAGAATGCTCCCCAGATGTTTGACAAGCGTTGGAGACACCACGTCGAGCGGGTCACGGGTCCCGTCGGCAACGCCGTAGGGCGTAGCGGCGTGTCGCCCGACCATCTCACCGCTACCGGGCTGGCCTTCGCCGCCGGCGCCACGGTGGCCGTCGGGTCCGGGCATCTTGCCGTGGGCACTGCGCTTTACGTCGGTGCCGCGCTGCCCGACATGTTCGACGGCGCCGTAGCCAAGGCCACGGGCACGTCGAGCGCTCGCGGCGCGTTCTTCGATTCCGTCGCCGACCGCGTCACAGACATGGCGATCCTCGGCGGCATCGCGTTTTATCTCGCCGGTCGCGACGGGGGACGGGCCGCGATGTTGCCGATGGCGGCCATGGCCGTGGCCACTCTCGTGTCGTACGAACGGGCCCGCGGCGAGTCGCTCGGCTACGACGCCAAGGGTGGTCTGATGGAGCGAGCCGAGCGCACGATCGCGCTGATGATCGGCCTCGCGTTCCCGGTGCTGCTCTTGCCAGTGTTGTGGGTGATGCTCGCGCTCACGTCGTTCACCGCCGTGCACCGCTTCGTGATGGTGTGGCGCCAGGCGGCAAAGCCGCCGCCTCGTGCCCGTCCCGTCGGACGTCCGCCTCGATCCGGTCGAGGCGACCGCGTTACGTGGGCGGTACGAGCCGAGCGGTGGCGAGCCTGGCGCGAGCAGATGGCGAGCGAAGGCCGCGCCCGCACGGGGGTCGCACGACGCGAACGCGTCGCCCGCCGCCGCCGCCCCAGCAGCCGCCCGTAATTTTCCCGGGCGGGCACCCCGCAGGCCCGCCCTCCTCCGCCAGATGGGGCCGCTCGCTCCGCTCGCCCCATCGCGGCCGTTTACGGTGTTCGTATGTCGCGGGTTTCAGAGGTGCGACGGCTCGCGCCGTATTACGGATACCGCCTTGTCGACGGACTGGCGAAGTCCATACCGGCGCCCGTCGCTGATCGCCTCGCTTCGGCGGTTATGCGACAGATGTCGCCGCACATGGGCGAGCGCAGCGCGGTGGTGCGCGCCCACATGCGTCGTGTGTTGGGGCCCGGCGCCGACGAGGACCGGATCGAGCGCGCCGCCACCGAGTGCTTCGCGGTATACGGGCGTTACTGGGCCGAAGCGTTTCGCATCTCCACGCTCAGCCGCGCCGAACTCGATGCCGGAATGGAGTGGGAGGGCCTCGCGCACGTCGAGCATGCGCTCGCCGCGGGCAAGGGCGCGATCGTTGCAATGCCCCACGTCGGCGGGTTCGACTGGGGCGGCGCGTGGTTCGCCGCGTCGGGGTACGAAACCACTGTCGTCGCCGAGACGCTCGAACCGCCCGAGCTCTTCACGTTCTTCAAGTCGTTGCGCGAAGGCTTCGGGCTTGAGGTGGTCGGTCTCGGCGAGTCTGCGGGCTCGGCGGTCATGCGACGTTTGCGGTCCAACGGCCTCGTAGGCCTCGTGTGCGATCGCGATATTTCGGGCACCGGCGTTGAGGTCGAGTTCTTCGGCTACCCGACCAGCATTCCCGCCGGACCGGCGACGCTCGCGTTGCGCACGGGAGCGGCGCTGCTGCCGAGCGCCGTGTACTACGAGGGCGACGCGCTGCACCGTGGCGTCGTGCGCCCGCCCGTTCCCGTCGCCCGGGAAGGCGGCTTGCGTGAAGACGTGCAGCGAATCACGCAGGCCTTGGCGCGCGAGTTCGAAGACCTGATCTCGGTGGCGCCCGAGCAGTGGCACGTACTGCAGGCGAACTGGCCGGATCTCGTTACCAAGTAAGTAACGTCCGCCCGGTGACACCGTCGATTCGGATTGGGATGGTTTGTCCCTACAGCCTCACGATTCCCGGCGGCGTACAGATGCAGGTACTCGGCTTGGCTCGCTCGCTGCGCGCCCTCGGTCACTCGGTGCAGGTACTGGCACCGAGCGACGGGCCGCCGCCGGAAGCGGCGGTCACCCCGTTGGGTAAATCGGTTCCGTTCGCGACCAACGGCTCGCTCGCGCCGATCGCACCGGACCCGTCGGCTGCCATCCGCACCATTCGCGCGCTGCGCAACGAGCACTTCGACGTCGTGCACATCCACGAACCACTCGTGCCTGGCCCCTCGCTCACCGCGTTGCTGTTTTGCGAACAACCCATTGTCGGCACGTTCCACCGCGCTGGCGCTAGTACGGCGTACGCGTTGCTCAAACCGATCGTGCGGCGCATCGGCAATCGCATCGCGACCCGCGTCGCAGTGTCCGAAGACGCCCGGCGCACCGCTTACGACGGCATCGGCGGCGACTACACAATCTTGTTCAACGGCATCGACGTCGAACGCTTCTCACACGCAAAGCCCTGGCCCACAGACGGCCCGACGATCTTCTTCTTCGGCCGCCACGAGTCACGCAAGGGACTCGCCGTGTTGCTCGAAGCACGCGCGTTGCTCGACGACGACGTGACCATCTGGGTTGCGGGCTCCGGGCCTGAGACCGACGCGCTGAAGGCGCGCACGAGAGGCGACCGGCGCGTGCAATGGCTCGGCCGCGTCGACGACGACGAACTGGCGAGCCGGCTTGCCGGCGCCGACGTTGCGTGCCTGCCGTCGCTCCACGGCGAATCGTTCGGCGTCGTGCTGATCGAGGCGATGGCCGCGGGCACTGCGATCGTCGCCAGTGATTTACCCGGCTATCGAGCGGTCGCTCGTCCTGAGGAGCACGCCATCCTCGTTCCACCTGAAGACGCGCACGCTCTCGGCCACGCGCTGCGTGATCTGCTGAAGAACCAAACCCGCCGCGACGAGCTGGTCGCGGCGGGCCGAGTTCGAGCATCGGAATTCGGCATGCCGTTGCTCGCCGACGCGTACGTCGACATTTACCGCGCGCTGGTTTAGTCGTGCGCAGCGACGCTTAGGCGGTCGGATCCCAGACGCGCCGGACCCCCCTGGGTGGTCATCCAGGGGGGTCCGGTAAGAACCGATGTGATCGGTTCAGAAGTTGCTGTTGGTGCTGACCGTTAGACGGTCACCCGGTTCGCCAGCACGTAGCGGCGAGAGGCGACAGCGGCGATGACCAGAGCCATGCCGAGGAGCGCCATCTGGGCGGTGCCGCCCGTACGGGGCAGCGCCCCGGTGGGGGAGCCGACCGGTGAGCCGGGAGTGGTGAAGCTGGCGCCGGAGGTGACGCTGGCCAGCTTGATCGAGGCGCCTTCGGCCAGTGCCGAGACAGCGCCCGGAAGCAGACCGTTGAGGGTCGGCATGAGCGTGTCGAGGACAGGCAGCGTGCCACCGGCCCCGGTGAGCAGCGAGCCGATACCGCCAGCCGACGTGAGGCCACCAACGATGGAGGAGAGGTTCAGCGGCGGGACGATGTTGGCCGTCAAGGCGCTAACGCCAGCGAG
Source organism: Actinomycetota bacterium (assembly GCA_041166225.1). GTDB lineage: Bacteria > Actinomycetota > Acidimicrobiia > Acidimicrobiales > JACCXE01 > JACCXE01. The sequence goes on from JBEEFT010000190.1 coordinate 8,171, forward strand.
CGACTTGATGTAGCCACCGCTCTGCGTGACGCCCGTCGACGGATCCTTGGCGAACAGGTTGACCTTGACCAAGTTGGCGAGGTCGGGGCTGATCGCACCGAGGACGCTACCGAGCGTGCCGTTGACGGTGTTCAGGACGCCGTTGACCTGTGCCGCAGTGGCGCCGAGGTCGAGGCCGGGGAGGCTCAAGCCACCCACGCTGATGCCGCCGATCTTGGCGACGATGTCCGCAGCCGATCCGGCCACCGAGTCGGCCGCAACCGTCTTGGTGCCCAGTTCGATGCCGCTGACCTTCAGCAGGCTGAGGCCGTCGAGCGTCGTGAGCGCGGTGCTCAACACGCCGTCGAGCAGGCCCTGCACGGTGTCGATGACGCCGTTCACTGCGGCGACCGGGTCACCGGCAACGGGAACGCCAGCGGAACCGACGCCAGGGAGACCGCTGAGGATGTTGGTGATCGGCGCCGGCAGGGCGGTGGAAAGCAGACCACCCGAAGCGGCAGCAAGCTGAGCCTGAAGGCCGTTGAGCGTCTGGTCCAGCGTGCCCACGAACCCGGCGAGGCTGAGCGACGACGGGACGCCGGCAACCGGCACGCCGAGGGTCTTAAGGATGCTGCTCACGGTGCCGATCGGCAGGTTCTGCAGCGGGATGCCGAGGCCGTTCAGCAACGCACCGAGATCGAGGACGTCGATGGCCCCGGCCTTGATGGTGCGGCTGCCGTCAGCGTCGACGCCCTTGGCGTTGGTGCCGAGCACGGACTGGAGTCCGGTCGCCGAGATGAGGCCACCGACGAGGTTCACGTTGCCGAGGCCGGAGGTAAGGCCCGAGTGCGCACCGGTGGTGTCGACACCCGAGGTGAGCTTCGTCGCACCCAGCACGCCGCCGAGCAGCGAAACGGGAAGGCTGAGGCCGGGAAGGGTCGAGAGGTTCAGCGCGGGGCCGTCGACGGACGCAGCGCCGCCGGGCGTCTTCGACTCGACGACAGGCAGGCTGATGTTGTTCAGCGGCGCCGGGAGAATCGAGGTGAGCGACAGCGCGTTCAAACGGCTGAACGCCTCGGGCTGGGCGACCGACGGGTCGATGGTCGAACGCGCGTCGTCGGCGAGAAGCTTCAGGTTCAGCAACGAACCGAGCTTGACGTCGAGCAGCGAACTCGAGGAAAGGGCAGTGCCGACACCAGGGGTGGCGGCCTTCGCAGGGCTGACCAAGGTGGCAGCTCCTACGAGGGATAGGGCGGTGGCAGCAGCTGCCACGCGAGCAAGGCGCATGTTGGGTTTCTCCCCAGATAGTCGGACGGTGCGTTGGGACAGGTGTTGTGTTCCTAAGCAGGATGGAGAAACCGGGCGTGGGTAACCATCGCTCGTCGGTGTCATTTGGACCCACGCGAACGGGCTAGCCCTATCGGACTAGTCATGGACTCGTTTCACCGGTTCGCGCCATGCGTCCGTATCGCGTACCGACACCATCCGGACAATTCCGCCGTGGCCCTGTGCGGCGGGTATCGGGCCTTACACTCGACCGCATGGTTGTCATCGTCCTCATCGTCGTGGTGGTGCTCGTCGCCCTGTTCCTCATGGTGATGTACAACCGCCTGGTTCGTCTGCGGAACCGCATCGAAAATGCGTGGGCCCAAATCGACGTGCAGCTCCAGCGCCGCAACGACCTGATCCCGAACTTGGTCGAGACGGTCAAGGGTTACGCCGCCCACGAAAAGGGCGTGCTGGAAGGCGTTACGCAGGCGCGTGCGGGTGTGATGAACGCGCAGGGGCCGGCGCAGACCGCGGCGGCCGACAACGTGCTCACCGGTGCACTCAAGTCGTTGTTCGCGGTGTCCGAGGCCTATCCCGACCTCAAGGCAAACCAGAACTTCCTCTCGCTACAGGAAGAGCTCTCGGGCACCGAGGGCAAGGTGGCCTACGCGCGGCAGTTCTATAACGACACTGTCCGCGGCTACAACACGTCGATCCAATCGTTCCCCACGAACGTCATGGCCAAGCAGTTCGGCTTCGCCCCCCGTGAGTACTACGAAGCTGGCGACGACGCCCGCGGCGCCGTGCGCGTGCAGTTCTAAGCGCGCCGCTCTTCCTCGCGTATGTACGACCAAGTCGCGGCTAACAAACGCCGTTCCGTAGCGCTCATCGCCGCGTTCGTGTTGTTGATCGTCGTGATCGCGTGGGCGTTCAATTTCCTCATTGGATACGGCGTCGCCGGCGTGGTTGCTGCGCTCGTGTTCGCGCTCGTCGGATCGTTCGCCGCCTACTGGAAGAGCGACACGGTCGCGCTGCGAATGAGCCACGCCGTCCCTGCTGATCCCACAGAATTCGCGCGTCTGCACAACATCGTGGAAGGGCTGTGCATCGCGGCCGGCTTACCGAAGCCGCGGCTGTACGTGATCGACGACGACGCACCGAACGCGTTCGCCACCGGACGCAACCCTCGGCACGCCGCGGTGGCCGTCACCAGCGGCCTGCTCGAGAAGATGAACCGCGTCGAGCTCGAAGGCGTCCTGGCTCACGAGCTCAGCCACATCAAGAACTACGACATCCTCGTGTCGACGCTCGCGGTGACCCTCGTCGGCGTGATCGCGTTGCTGTCGGACTGGGGCCTGCGTTCGATCTTCTGGGGCGGCGGGCGCTCGCGCAACAACGACAACAACAACGGCGGACAGATTTTTGCGCTGCTTGGGTTCGCGCTTCTGATCTTCACGCCGATCGTGGCCAAGCTGATGCAGTTCGCCGTGAGCCGCCGCCGCGAGGCATTGGCCGACGTGTCGGGGGTGTCGCTCACCCGATATCCACCGGGCCTGATCGCGGCGCTCGAGAAGTTGAAAGACGACACAACAGTCGTGCATTCAGGCTCCCGCGCGACCGCGCACCTCTGGATCGAGGCGCCGGTTGCCCGCACCGACGAGGAAGGACGACTGGCATGGCTAGGCCGGCTCTTCAATACCCACCCGCCGCTCGAGGCCCGCATAGAAGCGCTGCGCGAACTATGAGGTGGCGCTTCGCCGTGGCAGTCGCGGCCGCAGGTGTACTAGCCGCGGGTTGTTCTTCGGGCGGCAAAAAGGCCGACACGAAAACGACGCGCAGCACCCACGCCCCCACCAGCACCTCGGCGGCAGCACCGGCCGACGTTGCGCCACTGACCGGACTGGCCGTCGACCCCGCAACGAAGGGACGGGTCGCGCTAGTGGTCAAAATCGACAACGCGCCGAAAGCGCGCCCGCAATACGGGTTGGGCGCGGCTGACATCGTCGTCGAGGAGGGCGTCGAAGGCGGCATCACGCGCCTCGCCACGATTTTCCAATCGAAGGACGCAGCCGTCGTCGGTCCGGTGCGATCGGCGCGCACGAGTGACTTGCACGTCGCCGAACCGTTGGGCCGGCCACTCTTCGCGTACTCCGGTACGAACAGCCACTTCCAAGCGCTGATCGACCGCGCCCCCGTCATCGATATCAGCCCCAACAAGTTGCCCGGCGCGTACCACCGCGACAGCCGCGACGGTCGCTCGGCGCCCTACAACCTGTTCTCGTCGACGCCGGCGCTGTACAAGGGTGCGCCGGCCGACGCCACCGTCGCCAAGAAGCTGGTCGACATCGGGCCCGACGCGCCGCCCACCGGCACGACTCCGGTGACCAAACTCGACGTGCACTGGGTCGACAAGGTGCGTACCGACGTCACGTGGAACCGCAACGGCAACACGTGGAGCCGTATACAGAACGGCACGCCGACTGTCGACGGCAACGGTCTGCCGATTGCGCCGCGCAACATCGTGACCCTGTTCGTGAAATACGAAGACACCGGCGAACGCGATCAGTCGAACTCCCCGGTGCCCGAGGCCAAGTTCACCGGCACCGGCGAGGCCTGGATCGTGCGTGACGGCACGCTCGTGAAGGGCACATGGACCAAGCCTTCAGACGACGCTCCGATCTCGCTGGCCGACGCGCACGGAGACAAGGTGGCGTTGCTCCCCGGCCAAACCTGGATCGAGTTGCCCTCGCCCGGTAACGCATCCGTTGCCTAGAGCGCCTCGCGCGATCGCTCTCATCGCGGTCGCGGTGGCACTCGTCGGCGCCAGCTGTGCGAGCAAGCCGAAGAGCGCGTTCAGCACGGTGCCCGGTCAACTGGCGCCCGCCGACACGCACGCCACCACCACGCTGGCTACGTTGCCGTCGCCGCTCACCGGCGAAGCCGTCGCCCCCGGGATCGCCAAGCGCGCAGTGGTGATCGTGAAAGTCGACAACTCACCGCAAGCGCGACCCCAAGCCGGTCTGAACGCGGCAGACGTCGTGTACGAAGAACGCGTCGAAGGCTCCGTCGTCCGGTTCTTGTCGATCTTCCAGACCACAGAAGCGAACCTCGTCGGCCCGGTGCGCTCGGTGCGATCTACCGACGCTGCCGTGCTGGCGCCCCTCGGCGGAATCTTTGCGTTCTCGGGCGGGATCAAACCCTTCATCGACAAGGTCGAGGCGGCGGGCGTGAAGACGATTACCGAGGGCGACAGCGCGTCGAGTCCTGTGTTCGCGCGACCGGGCAAGACCCGTCCGTACGCGACGTACGCGGACACTCGGAAGTTGCGCCCGCTGGCCGGCACCACCACGCCGCCGCCCCTGTTCGCTCGCCTCCCCGATGGCACGGCCTTTCTCGACGGCAATCCGACCGCGACCCCAGTCACGGGGCTGCGCGTCGTTTTCGGTTCGCTCACCACGGCGGACTGGACGTGGGACGCGGGCAAACGGTTGTGGTTGCGCTCCACCAACAACACACCCCACGTCCTGCAGGACGGCACTCGCCTCAGCACGCGTTGTTTGGTGCAGCAAACCGTCGGATACCGCGCAACCACGTACACCGACCGTTCCGGCGCTGGTGTCGACGAAGCAGTCGTCACCGGAACCGGCAAGGCGCTAGTCGCGTGCGACGGCTATGCGGTGCAGGCCCGCTGGCAGAAGAACTCGGCGAAATCCGTCACTACGTATACGAACGCTGCGACCGGTTCGCCGATCAAGTTGCCGGTCGGCCGCGTGTGGGTGTCGTTGGTGCCGACCAACGGCACGATCACGCTGAAGACCCCGCTCGTCGGCCGCGCCACCACCACCAGCACGCGATAACGCATTTAGGGCGGCCGTGATGCCCGAGTACGATTGAGGGCAATGAGCGAGCGCCAAACCGGAACCGACCGCGTCAAGCGTGGGCTAGCCGAGATGCTGCGCGGCGGCGTGATCATGGACGTCGTCGACGCGGCCCAGGCCAAGATCGCCGAAGACGCTGGTGCGGTCGCAGTAATGGCACTCGAGCGCGTACCCGCAGACATTCGTCGCGACGGTGGCGTGGCCCGAATGAGCGACCCCGCGCTGATCGAGGGCATCAAAGCCGTCGTCACGATTCCTGTGATGGCGAAGGCCCGCATTGGCCACTTCGCCGAAGCACAGATTCTGCAGAGCCTCGGCGTCGACTTCGTCGACGAGAGCGAAGTGCTCACGCCGGCCGACGAAGCGCATCACATCGACAAGTGGGCCTTCGACGTGCCGTTCGTGTGCGGCGCCACGAATCTCGGCGAGGCGCTGCGCCGCATCAGCGAAGGCGCGGCGATGATCCGGTCCAAGGGCGAAGCAGGCACCGGCGACGTCGTGCATGCGGTGCGCCACCTGCGCCAGATCCTCGGCGACATCCGCGCGATCGGCACGGCCGATCAGCCCGAGCGGTACCGCTGGGCCAAAGAACTGCAGGCGCCGATCGGCCTGGTCGAGGAAGTAGCCACGCTCGGCAAGTTGCCGGTCCCCATGTTCTGCGCGGGTGGTATTGCCACGCCGGCCGACGCCGCCCTCGTGATGCAACTCGGCGCCGAAGCGGTGTTCGTGGGTTCGGGCATTTTCAAGAGCGACGACCCGGCGCGCCGTGCCGCGGCCATCGTCGAAGCCACCACGCATTTCTTGGACGCCGACGTAGTGGCCAAGGTGAGCCGCGGGCTGGGCGACGCGATGCGCGGCATCGACGCCGCCTCGGTCGAGAAGCCGCTGGCCGACCGCGGCTGGTAGCCAGGATGCCCCCAGGTGGCGCGCATCGGCGTACTGGCGTTACAGGGTGCCGTCGGCGAACACGCTGAAGCGCTGATTGCGCTCGGCGCCGAGGTGGTCGCCGTGAAGCGCCCCGAGCAACTCGACGATGTCGACGCGGTGGTCCTGCCCGGAGGCGAGTCGACCACGATGTCGATGCTGCTCGAATCGTCGGGCTTGTTCGACCCCTTGCAAAAGGCGCTCGACAGCGGCATGCCCGCGCTCGGCACGTGTGCCGGCATGATCCTTCTGGCCACCGACGTGCTCGACGGTCGCGCTGATCAGCGCAACTTCTCGGTGATCGACATAGGTGTGCGCCGCAACGCGTGGGGCCGACAGGTCGACAGCTTCGAAGCTGACCTTCGCGTCGAGGCGCTCGGTCCTGAACCGTTCGACGCAGTGTTCATCCGCGCGCCGCGCGTCGAACGCGTCGGCGACGCCGTCGAGGTCCTCGCCGCGATCGACGACGAACCCGTACTGTGCCGGTCGGGTTCGATCGTCGTCGCCAGTTTCCACCCCGAATTGTCGGGCGACACCCGAATCCACGAGTTGTTTCTTGAAGGAGTTCAGTCATGAGTGGCCACAGCAAGTGGGCGACGATCAAGCACAAGAAGGGCGCGGCTGACGCGGCGCGGGCGAAGACGTTCGCGAAGTTGATCCGCCTCGTCGAAGTGGCCGCCCGCGAGGGCGGCAGCGACACCACGTTGAACGCGTCGTTGCGCACCGCCGTGGCCAAAGCCCGCGACTCGTCGGTGCCGATGGACACGATCGATCGTGCGATCAAGCGCGGCAGTGGTGAACTCGAGGGTGTCCATTACGAAGCGATGATGTACGAGGGGTACTCGGCGGGCGGAGTGGCCATGCTGGTCGACGCGCTCACAGACAACCGCAACCGCACCGGCGCCGAAATCCGCAGCATCTTCTCCAAGAACGGTGGCGCGCTCGCCGAGCCGGGCGCAGTGGCGTGGCAGTTCGAGCGCAAAGGCGTGATCCTCGTGCCCGCAACCGTCACCGAAGACGACCTGATGACGATTGCACTCGATGCGGGTGCCGAAGACATCCAGCAGCAGGGCGACATGTGGCAGGTCACGTGTGCCCCGAGCGACCTCACTGCGCTGCGTTCCGCGTTGGATGCCGCTTCAGTAGCGGTCGAGTCGGCCGAGACCACGATGCTCGCGCAGAACTCCGTGCCGGTCGACAACGAGAACACCGCGAAGCAGGTGCTGCGGATGCTTGATGCGCTCGAAGACCACGACGACGTACAGAACGTGTACGCGAATTTCGACATCTCCGACGAGTTGTTCGACGCGGTAGGTGCGTAATGGCGGTCGGCGTGGGGGACAAGGCACCTGACTTCACGCTGCTCGGTACCGGCGGCAAGTCTTTCTCGCTCGCCGACTTCCGCGGTCAGCCGGTTGTGCTCGCGTTCTACCCGGGCGACAACACGCCGGTGTGTACCAAGCAGCTCGACTCGTACCAGGGCGACCTCGCGAGTTTTGTCGACGCCGGAGCGCAAGTGTTGGGTGTTAGCCCGCAGTCCGTCGAAAGTCACGACGAGTTCTCGTGCAAGCGCGGGTACGGCTTCCCGCTGCTCGCCGACACCGACAAGAAGGTCGGCGAGGACTACGGCGTACTTGGTCCGATTGGGTTCTACCGGCGCTCGGTCTTCGTGGTCGACGCCGAAGGCGTGATTCGCTACGCGCACCGCGCGATCGCCGGGCTCACGTTCAAGGCGTCGAGCGAACTCATCGCGGCGGTGAAAGCCGCGTCGTAACGACCGAACCGACCGGGCTAGCTACGCCTTGGTGGTGAACGTGTAAACCGCGCTGGTCACCAGGTTGCCGGCGGCGTCCTTGCTCTTCACTCGGTAGTTGTACGTGGTGATCCGGGTGAGAAACGACAGCGACAGCGAGTGGTTCAGCACTCTGGTCGCTGAGCTCGTCGACTTCACTGCGCCGCCCGTGACCCAGTACTCGACGTATGAGTCGGATGATTCATTCGTCGTCCAGTAGACGCGACCCGACGTTTGGGTCAGGTTCGCGACACGGATGCCCGACAACACCGGCGCCGTGACGTCGCCGCCGGCCACCGTCGTCGGCGTGGTGACCGGAGGTGCCGTGGTCGGCGTGGTTGTAGTGACCGGCGGGGCAGTAGTGGTAGTCGTGGGCGCGGTGGCGCCGTGGAGGCTTTTGAACGAGTCGTACGAAGGCTTCGTCGAGAAGTCGACGCGGACGAGGCCGTAGTTCGACTCGATGTCGGACTGGTTGTTGTTGCCCCAGTAGAGGTTGCGCCCGGCGTACCAGTAGGCGTGCGTGACGTACGGGTACTGGTCGAGCCACTTGAATGCCTTGGTCAGATAGTCGGCCTGTACCGCTTCGGTGACGCCGTTCGACGTTGCCGTCGCGGTGGACCAGCCGAACTCGGTGAGCCACAGGTTCTTGGCCGAGTCGCCGTTGTTCACCATCACGGTGCGAACGGACTCGATTGCACAGAAGGCGTCGATGGCTCGCATCGTCGAACCGCTCGCGTTCCAGCAGACGGTCGGGTCGATCGCACCGGTGTAGGGATGCACCGCGGCAGCGTCGAAGTACGGGCGGGCACCAGCGGCGTACATCGCTTGCAAGAACGTGTAGTCGTTACGGCTGAGGCCACCCATCAGCACCGTGGCCGACGGGTCGGCGCTTTTGATGGCGGGATACGCCGCTCGCAGCATCGTGGTGTAATCCGCCGCGCTGGGGCCCGAGGGCCAGAAGTGGCTGTAGTTCGGCTCGTTCCACACTTCGTACGCGTGCACGCCCTGCGCGGAGTAGCGCCGCACGATCGTTTGCGCAAAGTCGGCGTAGTCCTGCATGAGCCGGGGCTTCCAAAGGTTGTTCCAGTGGTTGCCGGAGCCATCCTGGTAGCGCGCCGGGTCGGCCGAGGCCCAGTAAGGCACGCCGTCGGCGATCGGCATCAGCACCTGAATGCCTGCGCTGTTCAGCTTTGCTACCGCGTAGTCGATCTCGCCGAGCCACCAGGCGTCGATCTGGCCTTTCGTAGTGGGCTCGAGCGACGACCAGTTGATATTGGCCCGCACCGTCTTTACGCCCGCGGTGGCCATCATCGCCACCGACCGGTCCATGTCGGCGTGGCTGATGTACCAGGTCAGGTCGGCGACGACACCGTCGGTGCGGGTGGTCGCGGCCTGCGCCGTGCCCGATTTGAGCGCCGGTAACGCCAAACACACAACAGCGACCAACAACGCAACAACGTTCCGCACAATTCTCATGCGTTCCGTTATCGGCCGCCCCGCGCGAAATCTTAGAGAACGCCTGAAATTACCCTTTTGACCGCCCACGGGTCTATTAACGCACGAGCCCCCGGTTTTCTCGCGAGACCTATGTCACATGATCAAGCGCACAGCGAGCGCGGCCAACGTGGTGAGGGCGACGGCGGCCGTCACGAGCAGGGCATCACTGCCGCCTGTCAGCGCCCGCACGCGGGCGACCGGGCCGACGGGGTCGTCGAGTTGTACCTTCGAGTTCGACGCCAGGTGGAACCCGATCGCCGCCGTCACCGCCGCGAGATACATGATCGCTTGGCCGCCCGCGAGGATGAACAGCCCGGTCGCGACGCCGGGGCGAACCCGTATCGTCTCGACCCAGGCCGGTACGGCGCCAAGCAGAAGCGCGGGGACGATCAGTCGCGCCGGGAGCGGCTTGAGCCCGCGTTCGCCCTTGGGCGTCACCTTGAACGACCGCTCCTGCTGCGTGAAGCCGGCCCGCATGCCCTGGAAGGCGCCCACCAGCGCCCAGGGCCATCGGATGAGTTGGAACAGGATGAGTTCCCACGACCACAACTTCGAGTTGCGAGGTCGCAGCAGCTGTTGGCGCCGCAGGTACGCAGTGGTGGCGAAGCCGACCAGCGACATCGGCCACAAGTGTCCGTAGAACGCCGCGAGGCTGGTGTTGCCCCACGTCACGCCGAGCAGGACGCCTACCGTCGGCAAGGCCGCGGCCAACAGCAGCACCACTCCCTGCAATGGATAAAACAGCAGCGCAAAGCCGAGCCGAATACGCGCCTTCAGCGGTACCTCGCGCAGCTTCGTCGGCGCATAACGCACTAACGCCGTACCGAGGCTGCGAGACCACTGCACCTCTTGGGTGAGCATCTCGGCCAGGCCTTCGGGGCCATCGCCGTGGGCTTCGGCGTCGATGGAGAACACACCGTCCCAGCCGCCGGCGAGCAACCAGAGGGTGGTCGTGAAGTCTTCGGCCAACTCGGGTCCGAGACCGCCGACGGCGCGCAGCGCGGCGGTGCGCACCGCGTAGTGCGAACCGATGCACACCGGCGCGAAGCCCTGATTCGATCCAGCCTGGACCGGGCCGTGGAGGGTGGCTTCGCGGAACAGGCGGCCGCGCACCGTCCAACCCACATCGGCGTTTGCGTCGCAGATGCTCGGCGCCGACACGTAACCGACCTTGGGGTCGCGGAAGGGTCGCACCATCGCCGCCAAGTAGTCGGGCGCGGGTACGTGATCAGCGTCGAGCTGGGCTACGACGTCGTAGGAGTCGTAGCCGACGGTGTCGTAGAAGTAGGCGAGGTTGCCCTCTTTGCACTTCGTGCGGCGGGGCCACGTCGCCTGGTGGTACTCCTCGACGTTGAAGCGGGTCGAAACCTTGACGCCGTGTTCAGCGCACCACCGCAGCGACTCTTCTGTGGGTCGCTCGTCGGCGATCCAGACGTCATAGGCGGCAGGGTAAACCTGCGTGAGCATGGCTCGCAGTGTCTTTTCGACCACGGGCCACGGCTCCGACGG